>NZ_CP032229.1:1207497-1509372 GCF_004328625.1 Streptomyces seoulensis | reverse complement strand
CGGCCCCGCTCCGGCTCGGCGCCAAGGGCGCCCTGCTGGCCTGGCCGCTGGGCGCGCTCCTGGTCCACCTGGGCCTGACGGCCCTCTTCGGCCCGCGCGACCCCGACCCGTACGAGCAGGGCCCCTACGACCACGAGCCGCAGGGCCCGTACGGGACGCCGCCCGCGTAACCCGCGTATGGGGTCAGCCCCGGCCGATGGGTGCCAGGACGGCCTTCGTCAGGGTGGCCAGATCGGCGGGGGCGAGTTCGACCTCCAGACCGCGCCGGCCCGCCGAGACGCAGATCGTCGGGTGGGCGCCGGCCGACTCGTCCAGCACGGTGGGGAGCTTCTTGCGCTGGCCGAGCGGGGAGATGCCGCCGCGTACGTAACCGGTGGTGCGCTCGGCGAGTGCGGGGTCGGCCATCGCCGCCCGCTTGCCGCCGACGGCCGCCGCCAGCGCCTTCAGGTCCAGCGTGCCGGAGACCGGGACCACGGCCACCGTGAGGGCGCCGTCCACCTCGGCCACCAGGGTCTTGAAGACGCGGTCGGGGGAGACGCCCATCGCCTCGGCCGCCTCCTCGCCGTAGGAGGGGTGGGCCGGGTCGTGCTCGTAGGCGTGGACCGTGTGGTCCACGCCCGCCGCGCCGAGGGCCACCGTGGCGGGCGTGCCGCCCGCCTGCTGCTTCTTGGACTTCTTCGCCATCGCGGGTGCCGGCCCTCTGTTTCCCTCAGTTCAGACTGGTGCGCGCCCGCGTCAGCTCGAACGCGGGCAGGGACGGCAGACTACGGATGATCGCCGTCTCCGCGCGAAGCAGTTTCAGCTCGTCCCGCAGCCGGGACGCGGTGTCCGGGGCCTGGAGGAGCCGCTGCTTGGTCGGGGTGTCCAGCACCATCGCCGCCGCCACCAGGTAGGAGATCACACTGGGGTCGTCCGGCAGCTCGGAGTCGGCGGAGATGGAGCGCTCATGGGCGCCCGCCAGCCGCTTCTGGTACTGCTGGAAGGAGTGGAGCACCCCTTCGGCGAGCGCGCCCGCCTCGTCCCCGGGCTCCTCCGGCAGCTCCTCCACCTCGGCGGTGAGGAACGACCCGGAGTCGTCCACCGAGAGCAGCTTGACGCGGGTGGTGCCCGTGCACAGCACTTCGAACGTGCCGTCGGGACGCTCCCGGATGGTCGCGGCGTCCGCCACACAGGCCACCCGGTGCAGGGCCTTGAGCGGGTCGGGGCCGAAGCCGCCCGCCGGGGGCTCCTCGGTGCCGGCGTCGGGGTCCGGCAGGCCCGTGGCGCTGCGCGCCAGCTGATGGCCGTCGCGGATCGCCACGACGACGAACCGGCGCGGCTCGTCCTCCGGGGTCTTCAGCAGCTCGCGCATGATGGCGCGATACCGCTCCTCGAAGACGGACAGCGGCAGCACGAGTCCCGGGAACAGCGCCGTGTTCAGCGGGAAGAGAGGCAGGCGGGCGGTGGTCACGACGCCCCAGCCTAATGGTCCCGCCCGCGGGAGCGTCCGCGGCGCCAGCGGCAGTCTCACCGATCCGGGCCCGCCCGGCCCCCGCCGGACTCAGACGCGGGCGCGCGGCGGGGTCGGGAGCAGGGCGGCCAGGGCGCCGGGCGGGGCGTCGGCCAGCAGGGCGTCGCGCAGCCGCAGGAAGTGCCCGAGCGGGTCCTCGGACACCCGGCTCCACGGCAACGAGGTGGCGTACGGGCCGGTCAGCGCGAGCTGGGTGCGGGCCTCCTCCCAGCGCTCCAGGCGCAGCAGGACGTACAGCAGCGTGTTGCGGACCTCGGCCGGGCGGGGGTCGGCGGCCGGGAAGCGGGCGGAGAGGGCCACCGCGCGGTCGGCGGCGGCGAGCAGCCGCTCGCGGGGCACCTCGGGGCCGCAGGCGTCGGTGAGGTAGCCGAAGGCGGCCCGCAGCGGGAGCGCCTGCACCAGCGAGCCGGGCGGGGCGTCCTGGGCGGCCGGCTCGGCGAAGTCGAAGCACTCGCCGTGCGAGCCGTGCCAGAAGGTGGCCAGATAGCGCAGCGCGGCCACATGGCAGCCGTAGTGGTGCGGGGAGCGGCGTACGGCCGCCTCCCACAGCTCCTCGAAGTAGCGGTGGCCCGCGCGGGAGCCGCGCGCGTGGTCCAGCGCGATCCGCCAGGGCACCGGGTCGCGGTCGTCGGCGCGGGCGGCGGCCGTGATCAGCGGGCTGGCCTCGCGCAGCAGCTCGGCCCGGCCCGGCGAGGGCCAGGCGCGGTCCACGGCCAGCTGGGCGCCGACCAGCAGCACGCCGGGGTCGCCGGGGTCGGCCGCGCGCCATGCCTCGAACCACTCGGGGCGGGAGCGGGCGAAGGCGGCGAGCCGGGTGGCGTAGGCGTCGCGCTCCTCCCACTGGGCCGCCGCGCGGGTGGCCGCGAGCAGGGCGGCGGCGACCGTGAACCCGCCCTGCCCGGCCGAGACCAGGGCGGGGGAGAGGCGGTCGTCGGGCGCGTCGAGGATGACGTCGTCGGCCGGTGCGGGGGAGTCCGGGCGCGAGGCGCGTCGTGTCTTCCGGGTGGGGCGGAGGAACGCCGGCAGCAGAACCATGGTGCCGACCATTGAAAGTCCGCAGGTCGGGCCCGCGCCAGAGGGTTGGGACAAGTGATGGAAGGTTGTGCCGCCGGGGGTCAAGGAACCGCAAAAAGGTGGCTTTTCCTCTATTGTCAGGCCCCTGCCACCATAAGCCGTGTCAGCTCCGCCGCAGCAGCCGCGTCGCGCCCGCCGCCACCGACGTCGCCAGCACCCAGCCCAGGATGATCAGCGCCGCCGCCAGCCACGGCCACGCCCCGCGCAGCTGCCACTGGTCGAGCTGGCCCAGGTCGATCACCGGCAGCAGCAGGTCCAGGGTGAGCAGCGCCGGGCTCCACGCCGGATGGTCCTCGGAGTGCGCCGGGGGCGGATCGGCCTGCGCGAACGCCAGCGTGCCCGCCGCCCACAGCACCGTCAGCCACAGCGCGGCCCGGCCAGGACGGTATCCGTAGGCGACCGTCCAGTCCTGGAGGTACCCCCACAGCTTGGCCGCCAGCGGCAGGGTCTCGCGGCGTCTGCGGTGCTTGGCCAGCAGGACGTCGCGGGCGTCCTCGTCCTCCCCGGCCGCCCGCAGCACCGCGGCCAGCCGCTCGTACGGCTCCGGGTGGTACTCGGCGGTCGCCGCCGCCACCCAGTCCAGCCTGTGGGCCAGCGGGAAGGGGCCGCGCGGTACGAGGTTCTCGTAGGTGAAACCGCTCATCTGGAGGTTCCCCGGCTCCGGCCAACTGCCTGCCTGGTCCACCAGGTTGACGATCCGGGCGCCCGACAGCACCACCCGGCCCGACGGCGGCCGGTCCCCGAGGAAGCGCAACTCGGGCGTCTGCACCCGGCGCAGCGACAGCTCCTGGTCGTCGGTGAGCACGAACCGCGCCCCCTCCAGGTCCACCGCGTCCCCGAACCGGCCGTCGTCCAGCCGCATCCCGCCCCGGCACTCGAACCGCTGCACCCGGGTCCCACGCGCCGGTGTCGTCCCGCTCAGCAGCGGGCTGCCCACCGCGGCCGGGGTCAGATACAGGGTCCGCTCCACCGTCAGCTGCGGGGCGTTCAGCGCCAGTCGGGCGTACGGGTTGGACAGCCGGGCCCCGCGCAGGCTCAGCGACACGCCCACCTGGGCGCCGCGCAGCCGGAGTTCGCCGTACGACTCCAGCATCTCCGCCTGGAGGTCCTGGCCGACCGTCATACCGTCCGCCGCGATGGACCGCCCGCTGCGGTCACGGTGCGCGACCGCCTGGTTCAGCATCAGGTCGGTGCCTATCCGGGCGTCGGTCAGCCGGACGCCGGTTCGGAAGCGGCAGCGCGCCAGGTGCAGATCGCCCTCGGTGCGCACCCGCGCCGCCTCCAGGCGGGGCACCGCGCAGTCCACCAGCCGCACCGTGGTGAAGTGCGCCTCCGGCACCCGGACCTCGTCGTCGAACCGGCAGCACCGCAGCTCCACGTACGGCGTGACCGTGCCGCCCGCCAGGTCCACCGTGCCGGTGATCCGCACCCCGGTCAGCTTCAGCGAGGAGACCCGGCCCGCGAGCGCGGGCGGCCCGTCCAGCAGCAGCCAGCACACCACCCGCGCCCGCACACTGCGCTCCGGGCCCCAGGGGATGCCGCCGTGCGGATCGTCCACGGCCGGATCGCCGCTGGTCAGGTCGTACACGCTGCCGTTGCGGAACGCCTGCCACATGCCCGCCTCGGCCGGGGTCAGATCGTCCGGCAGCTCCTGGGCGCCCGGACCGGCCGCCAGTGCCTCGGTCACCGCGGCTCCTCTCCCGCGAGCCGGCCACGGGCGTCACCGCCCGGCCCGCCGCCCACGTCCGTCCCACACGTCGTTCCCCGGCTCATGCCCGCCGAGTGACGGGTTCGACACACAAAGTGAGGGTGAACTCGCGGGATTTGGCCACGCTCTGTGCCACCGGTTGTCCCACGTTCTGTATCAGCCATTGATACGCGCGGACGGGGTCCGGCGCCGGTCTGAGAGAATTGGGACTGTGATCTCCCGAATCGATCTGCGCGGCGACGCCCTCCCCGAGGGCCCCGCCCTGCGCGACCTGCTGCCCCGAGCCGACTTCGACGTCTCGGCCGCCCTGGAGAAGGTGCGTCCGATCTGCGAGGCCGTGCATCATCGTGGCGACGCGGCACTGATCGACTTCGCGGAGAAGTTCGACGGAGTACGGCTGGAATCCGTCCGTGTCCCGGCCCAGGCGCTCACCGACGCCCTGGCGGACCTCGACCCGGCCGTGCGCGCCGCCCTGGAGGAGTCCATCCGCCGGGCCCGCCTGGTCCACCGCGCCCAGCGCCGCAGCCCCCACAGCACCCAGGTCGTCCCCGGCGGCACCGTCACCGAGAAGTGGGTCCCCGTCGACCGGGTCGGGCTGTACGCGCCCGGCGGCCGCTCGGTCTACCCCTCCTCCGTGATCATGAACGTGGTGCCCGCGCAGGAGGCCGGCGTCGGCTCCGTCGCGCTCGCCTCGCCGCCGCAGGCCGAGTTCGGCGGCCTTCCGCACCCGACCATCCTCGCCGCCTGCGCCCTGCTCGGCGTGGACGAGGTGTACGCGGCCGGCGGCGCCACCGCCGTGGCGATGTTCGCCTACGGCACCGAGTCCTGCCCGCCCGCCAACATGGTCGCCGGCCCCGGCAACATCTGGGTCGCCGCCGCCAAGCGCTTCTTCACCGGCAAGATCGGCATCGACGCCGAGGCCGGCCCCACCGAGATCGCGGTCCTCGCCGACGACACCGCCGACCCGGTGCACGTCGCCTCCGACCTGATCAGCCAGGCCGAGCACGACCCGCTGGCCGCCGCCGTCCTGGTCACCGACTCGGTCGCGCTGGCCGACGCTGTGGACGAGGAGCTGAAGACCCAGGTCGCCGCCACCAAGCACATCGACGACCGGATCGTGCCCGCGCTGAACGGGCAGCAGTCCGCGATCGTCCTCGTGGACGGCGTCGAGGAGGGCCTGCGGGTGGTCGACGCGTACGGCGCCGAGCACCTGGAGATCCAGACCCGGGACGCGGCCGCCGTCGCCGACCGGGTGCGCAACGCTGGCGCCGTCTTCATCGGCCCCTGGGCGCCGGTCTCCCTCGGGGACTACGCGGCCGGCTCCAACCACGTGCTGCCCACCGGCGGCTGCGCCTGCCACTCCTCGGGCCTGTCCGTGCAGTCCTTCCTGCGCGGCATCCACATCGTGGACTACACCGAGGACGCCCTCGCCGAGGTCGCCCACCACGTGGTGACGCTCGCGGAGGCGGAGGACCTGCCCGCGCACGGCGCGGCGGTCAAGGCCCGCTTCGGCTGGAAGGTACCGGGGACCAAGTGACCGGCAACAGTGCCCAGTCCCCCTGGGACGAACTCCCCATCCGTGACGAGCTGCGCGGCAAGTCCCCCTACGGCGCGCCCCAGTTGGACGTCCCCGTCCGGCTGAACACCAACGAGAACCCCTACCCGCTGCCCGAGCCGCTGGTCGAGCGGATCGCGGAGCGGGTGCGCGAGGCCGCCCGGAACCTGAACCGCTACCCCGACCGGGACGCCGTCCAGCTCCGCACCGAACTCGCCAAGTACCTCACCACGACCGGCCACCACCCCCTCACCGCCGAGAACGTCTGGGCGGCCAACGGCTCCAACGAGGTCATCCAGCAGCTCCTCCAGACCTTCGGCGGGCCCGGCCGTACCGCGCTCGGCTTCGAGCCGTCGTACTCGATGCACGCGCTGATCGCGCGCGGCACCGGGACCGGGTGGATCTCCGGGCCGCGCGGCGCGGACTTCACCATCGACCTGCCCGCCGCCGAGCGCGCCATTGCCGAGCACCGGCCCGACGTCGTGTTCGTCACCACCCCCAACAACCCCACCGGCAACGCCGTCCCGCCCGAGACCGTCCTCGCGCTGTACGAGGCCGCGCAGGCGGCGAAGCCGTCCATGGTGATCGTGGACGAGGCGTACATCGAGTTCAGCCACGGCGACTCGCTGCTGCCCCTGCTCCGGGGCCGCCCGCATCTGGTGGTCTCGCGGACCATGTCCAAGGCGTTCGGCGCCGCCGGACTGCGCCTCGGCTACCTGGCCGCCGACCCGGCCGTGGTGGACGCCGTCCAGCTGGTCCGGCTGCCCTACCACCTGAGCGCCGTCACCCAGGCGACCGCGCTGGCCGCGCTGGAGCACACCGACACGCTGCTCGGCTATGTCGAGCAGCTCAAGACCGAGCGGGACCGGCTCGTCGCCGAACTGCGGGCCATCGGTTACGAGGTGACCGAGTCCGACGCCAACTTCGTGCAGTTCGGCCGCTTCGAGGACACCCAGGGCGCGTGGCGCCGCATCCTCGACAAGGGGGTGCTGGTCCGGGACAACGGCGTGCCCGGATGGCTGCGGGTGACCGCCGGAACCCCCGAAGAGAACGACGCGTTCCTCGACGCGGTACGGGACCTGAAGAAGGAGCTTGACGCATGAGCCGCACAGGACGCGTGCAGCGCACCACCAAGGAGACCTCGGTCCTCGTCGAGATCGACCTCGACGGCACCGGCAAGACCGACATCGCCACCGGCGTCGGCTTCTACGACCACATGCTCGACCAGCTCGGCCGGCACGGTCTGTTCGACCTCACCGTGAAGACCGACGGCGACCTGCACATCGACACCCACCACACCATCGAGGACACCGCCCTCGCGCTCGGCGCCGCCTTCAAGCAGGCGCTCGGCGACAAGGTGGGCATCTACCGCTTCGGCAACTGCACGGTCCCGCTGGACGAGTCCCTCGCCCAGGTCACCGTCGACCTCTCCGGCCGCCCCTACCTCGTGCACACCGAGCCCGAGAAGATGGCGCCGATGATCGGCGAGTACGACACCACGATGACCCGGCACATCCTGGAGTCCTTCGTCGCCCAGGCCCAGATCGCGCTGCACGTGCACGTGCCCTACGGACGCAACGCGCACCACATCGTGGAGTGCCAGTTCAAGGCCCTCGCCCGCGCCCTGCGCTACGCCAGCGAGCGCGACCCGCGCGCGGCCGGCATCCTCCCCTCCACGAAGGGCGCGCTGTAACCCCATGACCGGACTGTCCACCATCCTGATCGTCGTCGGCCTCTTCCTGGTCGGCGGCATCATCTCCTTCGTCAAGCAGAAGATGCCCGCCAGCCTGATCGTGCTGGTCTCCATCGGCGCGGCCATGTGCCTGGTCGCGGGCGTCATGCGGCTGGGGGTGTGGAGTTGACCGACGTGAAGAAGGTCGTGGTCTTCGACTACGGCTTCGGCAACGTCCGTTCCGCCGAGCGGGCGCTGGCCCGGGTGGGCGCCGAGGTGGAGATCACCCGCGACTTCGACAAGGCGATGAACGCCGACGGCCTGCTGGTGCCCGGCGTCGGCGCCTTCGCCGCCTGCATGACCGGCCTGCGCGAGGCCCGCGGCGACTGGGTCGTCGACCGGCGCCTGGCCGGCGGCCGCCCGGTGCTCGGCATCTGCGTCGGCATGCAGATCCTGTTCGCGCGCGGGATCGAGCACGGGGTGGAGACCGACGGCCTGGACGAGTGGCCCGGCACGGTCGGCCCGCTCAAGGCCGACGTGGTGCCCCACATGGGCTGGAACACCGTCGACGCCCCGGCCGGCTCGCGCCTCTTCGCGGGGATCGACCCGGAGAGCCGCTTCTACTTCGTGCACTCCTACGCCGTGCAGGACTGGGACTTCGAGCAGCTCAACGCGGCCATGACCCCGCCCGCGGTGACCTGGTCGACCTACGGTGGGCCGTTCGTGGCCGCCGTGGAGAACGGCGCGCTGTCCGCCACCCAGTTCCACCCCGAGAAGTCCGGCGACGCCGGAGCCCAGCTCCTCACCAACTGGATCGGAACCCTCTAATACCATGGCCAAGCTCGAACTGCTCCCCGCCGTCGACGTCCGCGACGGCCAGGCCGTACGCCTCGTGCACGGCGAGTCCGGCTCCGAGACCTCCTACGGCTCCCCGCTGGAGGCGGCCCTCGCCTGGCAGCGCGCGGGCGCCGAGTGGCTGCATCTGGTCGACCTGGACGCCGCGTTCGGCACCGGGGACAACCGGGACCTGATCGCCGAGGTCGCGAAGGCCATGGACATCAAGGTGGAGCTGTCCGGCGGCATCCGCGACGACGACACCCTCGCCGCCGCCCTCGCCACCGGCTGCACCCGCGTCAACCTCGGCACCGCAGCCCTGGAGACCCCCGAGTGGGTCGCCAAGGTCATCGCCGAGCACGGCGACAAGATCGCCGTCGGCCTCGACGTACGCGGCACCACCCTGCGCGGCCGCGGCTGGACCCGCGACGGCGGCGACCTCTACGAGACGCTCGCCCGCCTGGACCGCGAGGGCTGCGCCCGCTACGTGGTCACCGACATCGCCAAGGACGGCACCCTCCAGGGCCCCAACCTGGAGCTGCTGAGGAACGTCTGCGCGGTCACCGACCGCCCGGTCGTCGCCTCCGGCGGCGTCTCCTCGCTGGACGACCTGCGCGCCATCGCCGACCTCGTGCCGCTCGGCGTCGAGGGCTCCATCGTCGGCAAGGCGCTGTACGCCGAGGCGTTCACCCTGGAAGAGGCCCTCGCGGCGGTGTCCCGGTGAGCGACGTACGCCGGATCAGCACCGGCGCGCCCTGGGAGGACCAGTTCGGCTACTCGCGCGCCGTGGAGCTGCCGAACGGTCTGGTGCTGGTCTCCGGCTGCACCTCCATCGTGGACGGGCAGATCGCCGGAGGCGGTCCGTACGAGCAGGCCGTCAACGCCTTCGCCGTCGCGCTGAGCGCGCTGGAGCAGGTGGGCCTCGGCCGCGACGATGTGGTGCGCACCCGTATGTACCTCACCCATGCCCGGGACGTGGAGGAGGTCGGACGCGCACACAAGGAGCTGTTCGACACCGTCCGGCCCGCCGCATCCATGATCATCGTCTCCGGTTTCGTGGACCCCAGCCTGGTCGTCGAGATCGAGGTGGAGGCGTTCCGAGGAGTGTCCGCATGACCCTGGCCGTACGCGTGATCCCCTGCCTGGACGTGGACAACGGCCGGGTCGTCAAGGGCGTCAACTTCCAGAACCTGCGCGACGCGGGCGACCCGGTGGAGATGGCCAAGGTCTACGACGCCGAGGGCGCCGACGAGCTGACCTTCCTGGACATCACCGCCTCCTCCGGCGACCGGGAGACCACCTACGACGTGGTGCGCCGCACCGCCGAGCAGGTCTTCATCCCGCTCACCGTCGGCGGCGGCGTCCGCACCGCCGAGGACGTGGACAAGCTGCTGCGGGCCGGCGCCGACAAGGTGGGCGTCAACACGGCCGCCATCGCCCGGCCCGACCTCATCCGCGAGATCGCCGAGCGGTTCGGCCGCCAGGTGCTGGTCCTCTCGGTGGACGCCCGCCGCACCCCGTCCGGCTCCTTCGAGGTCACCACCCACGGCGGCCGCACGGGCACCGGCATCGACGCGGTCGAGTGGGCGCACCGGGCCGCCGAGCTGGGCGCGGGCGAGATCCTGCTCAACTCGATGGACGCAGACGGCACCAAGGACGGCTACGACCTCGACATGCTGGCGGCTGTCCGGGCGCACGTCTCGGTCCCGGTGATCGCCTCCGGCGGCGCGGGCGCCCTCGCGCACTTCCCGCCGGCCGTCGACGCGGGCGCGGACGCGGTACTGGCCGCCTCCGTCTTCCACTTCGGCGATCTGCGCATCGGCCAGGTCAAGGACACCCTGCGAGAAGCGGGCCACCCGGTCCGTGTCTGAGCTGTCCGAACCGAGCCCCCTCGCCGACACCGAGACCCGCCCGGCCGCCCCGACAGGCGACCGGGCGGCTCACCGTGACCCCAACGTGCTGCGCTGGCTGGGCGCCTACACCGCGTCCATGCTCGGCGACAACGTCTACTACATCGCCCTGTCCTGGGCCGCCGTCCGCGCCGGGAGCCCCTCGCAGGCCGGGCTGGTGATGGCGGCCGGCGCCGTGCCCAGGGCCTTGCTGCTGCTGGGCGGCGGGGTGATCGCGGACCGGTTCGGACCGCGCCGGGTGGTCGTCGGCAGTGACGCCGTGCGGTGCGCGGCCGTGCTCGCGGTGGCCGCGCTGCTGTCCGTCACCACGCCCGGACTGTGGCCGCTGGCCGCGCTGGCGCTGGTCTTCGGCACCGTGGACGCCGTCTTCATGCCGGCCGTCGGCGCGCTCCCGGCCCGGATCACCGCGCCCGGCCAGCTGGCCCGGGTGCAGGGCCTGCGCGGGCTCGCCATCCGGATCGCCGGTGTCGTCGGCGCCCCGCTCGGTGGGCTCGGCGTCGCGCTCGGCGGCGCGGCCACCGCGTTCGGGCTGGCCGGACTGCTCATCGCGCTCTCGCTGCCCCTGCTGATCACCGTCCGGATCAGACCGCTGCCCGTCGAGGAGACCGCCCGCGAGGCGGGCACCGCCTGGGCCGGACTGGTGGACGGCCTGCGCCACGTCCGGCGCCACCGCGTCCTCGGCCCGCTGATGCTCGCCATCGCCCTCGGCGACTTCGGCTTCGTCGGCCCGCTCAACGTCGGCCTCACCCTGCTCGCCGACCGGCGCGGCTGGGGTGCGCCCGGCATGGGCTGGGTGCTCGCCGGGTTCGGCGTCGGCGCGGGCGCCGTCTCCCTGCTGCTCGCGGTACGCGGCCGGGTCCCGCGCGCCGGACTGACCGCGGCCTGGTCGATCCTCGCCGGGTCCGTCGCCATCGGCGCCCTCGCCTATGTGCCGGTACTCCCGGCGGCGGTCGGGGTGGCCCTGCTGGTCGGGCTGCTCGCCGGGCTCAGCGGCGCGATGTGCGGGGCGCTCCTCCAGACCCAGGCCGACCCCGCCTACCTGGGCCGGATCACCGCCGTCGCCAGTCTGGTCAGCCTGGGGCTCGCCCCGCTGAGCATGCCGTTCGCGGCCGCCGCGATCGGTCTGTGGGGACTCGGGCCGGTGTTCGTGGCCAGCGCGGCGGTGTGCGGTCTCGGCGGGGTCGTCGTGCTGTGCTTCCCCCACCTCAGGCGGGCCGAGCTGCCCGCCTGAGGCGTTCAGCGCAGCCGCTGGGTGAGCTGGACCAGATTGCCCACCGTGTCGTCCAGCACGGCCGCCAGGACCGGCCCCTGCTCCTGCGGGGGATGGGTGAACCGGACATCGGCGGCGCGCAGCCGCTCGTACTCCACGCGCATGTCGTCCACCTCGAACACGATGGTCGGCAGGCCCGCCTCGTACAGCGCGGTGCGGTACGGCTCGGCGATGGGGCCGCCGCCGGGCTCCAGCAGGAGCTGGAGGTCCGGCTGGACGCCCTGGGGGGCGCCCACCGTCACGAACAGCAGGCCGTCGCCGAGGTCCATGTGGAGCCGGGTCTCGAACCCCAGCACCTCCGTGTAGAAGGCGTGCGCCCGCGCCACGTCGTCCACGTACACCCCGGTCATGGCGACCTTGATCATGGCGGCTCCCAGCCGTTCGAGGCGGGTCGGAGGCGGGTCAGAGACCGAGCTGACGGCAGTCGTGCAGGGAGGTGATCGCGTCCGCGTCGCCCTCCAGCGCCACCTTGGCCGCGTCCTGCCGCCCGTAGGCGAACATCAGCAGCTCCGAGGGCTCACCGGTCGCCGTGACCACCGGGGTGCCCCGGTGCGCCACCGCCGTACGGCCGTCCGGGCGGCGCAGCACCAGACCGGTCGGGGCGTGCCGCCCGGTCATCCGGGCCGTGCGCTCCAGCCGCGACCAGAGCAGGTCCTGGAAGACCGGGTCCAGCTCGCGCGGGCTCCAGTCGGGCTGGGCGCGGCGCACGTCCTCGGCGTGGATGTAGAACTCGACGATGTTGGCGGCCTCGTCCACCTGCTTGATCCGGAACGGGGAGAACTTCGGCGGGCCGGTGCGGATCAGCTGGACCAGTTCGTCGTAGGGCTTGGCCGCGTACTCGTCCATGACCCGGTCCAGCCGGGAGGCCAGCGGCTTGGCGAACATCCCGGCCACCGCGTCGGGGCGCCGTTCGCGCACCACCACGTGCGCGGCCAGATCACGGGTCGTCCAGCCCTCGCACAGGGTCGGTGCGTCCGGGCCGGCGGTTTCCAAGAGGTCTGCGAGCAGGAGCCGTTCACGCTTGGCGAAGGTCGACATGGCTTCAGCCTACGGCCACCCCCGAGGACCACGCAGCGGACACGGAACGTGACCCCGGGCACCGCACGGCACAATGGCACCCATGACCCGTACGACCGGCAGCCCCCGTCCCAGCGGCCTCGACCCCGAGATCGCCGCCCGCCTCAAGCGCGACCCGGACGGCCTCGTCCCCGCCGTGGCCCAGCAGTACGACACCGGCGAGGTGCTGATGCTCGGCTGGATGGACGACGAGGCGCTGCACCGCACGCTGACCACCGGCCGCTGCACGTACTGGTCCCGCAGCCGCCAGGAGTACTGGGTCAAGGGCGACACCTCCGGGCACGTCCAGGCCGTGAAGTCGGTCGCGCTGGACTGCGACGCCGACACCGTGCTGGTCAAGGTCGACCAGACCGGCGCCGCCTGCCACACCGGTGACCGGACCTGCTTCGACGCCGACGTGCTGCTCAAGGGAGAGGACCAGTGACCGCCATGGACCTCGACACCTTCCGCAAGCTCGCCGCCGACCGGCGGGTCGTCCCGGTCACCCGCAAGCTCCTCGCCGACGGCGACACCCCCGTCGCCCTCTACCGCAAGCTGGCCGCCGAACGCCCCGGCACCTTCCTGCTGGAGTCCGCCGAGAACGGCCGTTCCTGGTCCCGCTACTCCTTCGTCGGCGTCCACTCGACGGGCACCCTCACGACCCGCGACGGCGAGGCCCACTGGCTCGGCACCCCGCCGGTCGGCGTCCCCACCGACGGCGACCCGCTGGCCGCGCTGCGCGCCACCCTCCAGGCCCTGCACACCCCGCACCAGGAGGGCCTGCCGCCCTTCACCGGCGGCATGGTCGGCTACCTCGGCTACGACATCGTCCGCCGCCTGGAGAAGATCGGCCCCGGCGAGCGCGACGACCTGAACCTGCCCGAGCTGACCATGCTTCTGACCAGCGACCTCGCGGTGATGGACCACTGGGAGGGCTCGGTCCTGCTGATCGCCAACGCGATCAACCACAACGACCTCGACACCGGCGTGGACGAGGCGTACGCCGACGCGGTCGCCCGGCTCGACGCCATGGAGGCCGACCTGGCCCGCCCGGTCGCCCAGCCCCCGGCCGTGCTGCCGCCCTCGGAGCTGCCCGAGTACACCGCGCTGTGGGGCGGCCCCGACTTCCGGGAGGCCGTGGAGGACGTCAAGGAGCGCATCCGCGCGGGCGAGGCGTTCCAGGTCGTCCCCTCCCAGCGCTTCGAGACGCCCTGCACCGCGAGCGCGCTGGACGTGTACCGGGTGCTGCGGGCCACCAACCCGTCCCCGTACATGTACCTGTTCCGGTTCGAGGGGTTCGACGTGGTCGGCTCCTCGCCCGAGGCGCTGGTCAAGGTCGAGGACGGGCGCGCCATGGTGCACCCCATCGCGGGCACCCGGCACCGGGGCGCCACCCCGCAGGAGGACCAGGCGCTCGCCGACGAGCTGATGGCCGACCCCAAGGAGCGCGCCGAGCACCTGATGCTGGTCGACCTCGGCCGCAACGACCTCGGCCGGGTCTGCGAGCCCGGCTCGGTGGAGGTCGTCGACTTCATGTCGATCGAGCGCTACTCGCACGTGATGCACATCGTGTCCACCGTCACCGGCGAGGTGGCCGGCGGCCGCACCGCCTTCGACGTGCTGACCGCCTGCTTCCCGGCCGGCACCCTCTCCGGCGCCCCCAAGCCCCGCGCGATGCAGATCATCGACGAACTCGAACCCTCCCGGCGCGGCCTGTACGGCGGCTGCGTCGGCTACCTCGACTTCGCGGGCGACTCCGACACCGCCATCGCCATCCGCACCGCCCTGCTGCGCGACGGCACGGCATACGTGCAGGCCGGAGCCGGGATCGTCGCGGACTCCGACCCGGTCGCCGAGGACCAGGAGTGCCGCAACAAGGCGGCGGCCGTGCTGCGCGCCGTCCACACCGCCAACCGGCTGGGCACCGTGTGACCCGTTCGTCGGAACCCCGGATGACGCTTCGTCCGGGGTTCAGGCGATAGTGGAGTACGTGACTGCCGTACCGCACCCCCGTTCCGAAGCCGCCGCCCCCGCCCGCTCCGGCCGGCGCAGCCTCGCCGTCGCCCTGCTGTCCGGCGCGCTCGGCGCGGCCGTGGCGCTGCTGGCGACCCGGCAGCGCTGGGCCGAGGGGACCGCGACCGTCGCCGGCGGACACTTCCCGCTGACCGCCACCGGCAGCGACGTCACCGGCGTCCCGGCCGCCCTGGCCGTCGTGGGCCTCGCCGCGCTGGTCGCCGTGTTCGCGGTGCGCCGGGCGGGCCGGTTCGCCGTCGCCGCGCTGCTCGCGCTCTCCGGCGCGGGCATCGTCGCCGCCGCGCTCGCCGGGGTCGCCGACGGCTCCGCGCTGGACGACAAGGCGGCCGCCACCACCGGCGACACCTCGGCCACCGTGCAGGCCCTCACCCACACCGCCTGGCCCTACGCGGCCGCCGCCGGCGGGGTGCTGATCCTGCTCGCCGGGCTGCTCGCGCTGCGCTACGGCCCCCGCTGGCCCGCCATGTCCGGCCGCTACGAGCGCGGCACGGAGCGCCCCCGGCGCAGCGCCCGCCCGGTCGACCCGGAGCGCCCCGAGGAGATCTGGAAGGCCCTGGACCGGGGCGAGGACCCCACCGGCGCCTGAACCGCCGCCCAAGTGTGGGCAACGAGACTCCCACCCCCGCGTCGATCGCCCATGGGCGTACGGGACAATAGACCGCGAGCGACCCGGCTCGGAGAGTGACGGGCGGGCTCGGACCGTACGACCTGTACGGCAGGTACTCGACACGTACACAGCAACGAGGAGCAAGTCATGGCGGGCAGCAGCCACGGTCACACCCCGGCCGCCTGGACCGGTGTCATCATCGCCTTCATCGGTTTCTGCGTCGCGGGCGCCTTCATCGTGATGGCCGAGCCCGTCGGCTTCTGGGCCGGCATGGTCGTCGTGGCCCTCGGTGGCGTCGTCGGCTGGATCATGCGCTCCATGGGCCTCGGCATGCCGAAGGAGAGCGCCGCCCCGGTCCGCGTCACCCCCGCGGCCACCCGTGAGCCGGTCGCCGCGGAGAGCTGAGCGAAGCACCCGCGAAGGGGCGCCCCCAGGCCGTACGGACGGCTCGGGGGCGCCCCTTCGCGCGTTGGTGCCGGCGCCACGGCAGAATGCCAGGGTGAACGCCGACAGCGGTGCCCCGCCTCTCGCCCCGCCCGCGCAGCTCCCGCCCGAACAGCCCCCGCCGTGG
This sequence comes from Streptomyces seoulensis, assembly GCF_004328625.1. Lineage (NCBI taxonomy): Bacteria > Bacillati > Actinomycetota > Actinomycetes > Kitasatosporales > Streptomycetaceae > Streptomyces > Streptomyces seoulensis. Next base: position 1,493,571 of record NZ_CP032229.1, on the reverse strand, counting down.
CGGCGGGTGGCCACCCCCGCCGGGGTCCTCGCGGCCGTGGCCGGAGCCTTCGCCTATGTCGGCACCGTCGACCCCAACCAGCCCGGCCACTACCCGGTCTGCCCGCTCTACGCGCTGACCGGCCTGTACTGTCCCGGCTGCGGCGGACTGCGCAGCGCGCACGCCTTCGCGCACGGCGACCTCCTCGGTGCCCTGCACGACAACGCGGCCGGAGTCGCCGCCTACCTCGCCTTCGCCGTGCTGTGGACCCTGTGGACGGTGCGCGCCGCCCGGGGCCTGCCGGTGCGCCTCGTCCTCGGCCGCACCCCGCTGTGGCTGCTCGGCTCCGTGCTGCTGGTCTTCACCGTCGTCCGGAACCTGCCGTTCGGTGGCGCGATCCGTCCTTGATCAACAAGGAATGTCCAGGTAATGGGACCGCGATCCGCCGGATGCGAGCCCAGGCGGTTCCTGCGGATACCATCGCAGTGACCTGGGTTTTCGAACCCGCCCCAGACCAGCAGCTGAAAGGGGGCCGCTCGCGTGAGCGTGCTCGACGAGATCATCGACGGAGTCCGGGCCGACCTCGCGGAGCGGCAGGCCCGCGTGAGCCTCGACGAGCTCAAGGAGCGCGCGGCGCAGGCCCCGGCCGCCAAGGACGGCGTGGCCGCCCTCAAGGGCGACGGCGTCAAGGTCATCTGTGAGGTCAAGCGCTCCAGCCCGTCCAAGGGCGCGCTGGCCGCCATCGCCGACCCCGCCGCCCTGGCCGCCGACTACGAGGCGGGCGGCGCCGCCGTCATCTCCGTCCTCACCGAGCAGCGCCGCTTCGGCGGCTCGCTGGCCGACCTGGAGGCCGTCCGCGCCCGGGTCGACATCCCGGTGCTGCGCAAGGACTTCATCGTCACCTCGTACCAGCTCTGGGAGGCCCGCGCGTACGGCGCCGACCTGGCGCTGCTCATCGTGGCCGCGCTGGAGCAGCCCGCGCTGGAGTCGCTGATCGAGCGCGCCGTCTCCATCGGGCTGACCCCGCTGGTCGAGGTGCACGACGAGGACGAGATCGAGCGCGCCGTGGACGCGGGCGCCAGGATCATCGGGGTGAACGCCCGCAACCTGAAGACCCTGGAGGTCGACCGGGGCACCTTCGAGCGGATCGCCCCGGAGATCCCCGACGAACTGGTCAAGATCGCGGAGTCCGGCGTACGCGGCCCGCACGACCTGATCGCCTACGCCAACGCGGGCGCCGACGCCGTCCTGGTCGGCGAGTCCCTGGTCACCGGCCGCGACCCCAAGACCGCGGTGGCCGACCTGGTGGCGGCCGGCGAGCACCCCGCGCTGCGGCACGGCCGCGGCTGATCCCCCGGTAGGCTTGACCCCGATGAACACCCTCACCCTGACCGCCACCGTGGACCGCCACGCCCGCCTCGCGCGCGGCTGCCGTCCCCGTGGCTGCCGCGCCCCGGCCCGCCGGGTCCACGGCCGCAGGGTGAGGTACCACATCGGCGCGGAGCCGGGGCAAGTGAACGGCAGACGATGGCAGCAGCCGACCTTCGGGGGCGCGGGGAACTGCGCGACCAGCCACGAACGGCCCGCAGTCGCATAACCATCCCCGCCCCCACGGCGAATAGTGTCTTTCACACGCACTCACCGTGAGGTACTGGCATGCCCAGCAACAACTACTTCTTCCCCGACCCGGAGGGACAGGTTCCCACCACCGGGGGCTACTTCGGCGCCTTCGGCGGCAAGTTCATCCCGGAGGCCCTCGTCGCCGCCGTGGACGAGGTCGCCGTCGAGTACGACAAGGCCAAGGCGGACCCGGAGTTCGCCCGCGAACTGAACGACCTCATGGTCAACTACACCGGCCGCCCGAGTTCGCTCACCGAGGTCCCCAGGTTCGCCGAACACGCCGGTGGCGCCCGGGTGTTCCTCAAGCGCGAGGACCTCAACCACACCGGCTCGCACAAGATCAACAACGTGCTCGGCCAGGCCCTGCTGACCAAGCGCATGGGCAAGACCCGCGTCATCGCGGAGACCGGCGCCGGCCAGCACGGCGTCGCCACCGCCACCGCCTGCGCCCTGTTCGGCCTCGACTGCACCATCTACATGGGCGAGATCGACACCGAGCGCCAGGCACTCAACGTGGCCCGGATGCGCATGCTCGGCGCCGAGGTCGTGGCCGTGAAGTCCGGCAGCCGCACCCTGAAGGACGCCATCAACGAGGCGTTCCGCGACTGGGTCGCCAACGTCGACAGCACCCACTACCTCTTCGGCACCGTCGCCGGACCCCACCCCTTCCCGGCGATGGTCCGCGACTTCCACCGCGTCATCGGCGTGGAGACCCGCCGCCAGATCCTGGAGCGCGCCGGACGCCTGCCGGACGCCGCCATCGCCTGCGTGGGCGGCGGCTCCAACGCCATCGGCCTCTTCCACGCCTTCATCCCCGACACGGACGTCCGCCTGATCGGCTGCGAGCCCGCCGGGCACGGCATCGACACCGGCGAGCACGCGGCCACCCTGACCGCGGGCGAGCCCGGCGTCCTGCACGGCTCCCGCTCCTACGTCCTCCAGGACGACGAGGGCCAGATCACCGAGCCGTACTCGATCTCGGCCGGCCTGGACTACCCCGGCATCGGCCCCGAGCACTCCTACCTCAAGGACTCCGGGCGGGGCGAGTACCGCGCGGTCACCGACGACGCCGCCATGCAGGCGCTGCGCCTGCTGTCGCGCACCGAGGGCATCATCCCGGCCATCGAGAGCGCGCACGCGCTGGCCGGCGCCCTGGAGGTCGGCAAGGAGCTGGGCCCGGACGGGCTGATCGTCGTCAATCTCTCCGGACGCGGCGACAAGGACATGGACACCGCCGCCCGGTACTTCGGGCTCTACGACACCGACGCCGAGGTCGCGGCCGACGAGGCCCACACCGCCGAGATCGAGGGGGACGCCAAGTGAGCGGCAACATCAACCTGCTGTCGGACACCCTCGCCGCCGCCAAGGCCGAGGACCGTGCCGCGCTGATCGCCTACCTTCCGGCCGGGTTCCCGACCGTGGACGGCGGCATCGAGGCGATCAAGGCCGCGTTCGACGGCGGCGCCGACGTCGTCGAGGTCGGCCTGCCGCACAGCGACCCGGTGCTGGACGGCCCGGTCATCCAGACCGCCGACGACATCGCCCTGCGCGGCGGGGTGCGGATCGCGGACGTCATGCGCACGGTCCGCGAGGCCCACACGGCCACCGGCAAGCCGGTGCTCGTGATGACCTACTGGAACCCCATCGACCGCTACGGCGTCGAGCGGTTCACCGCCGAACTGGCCGACGCGGGCGGCGCGGGCTGCATCCTGCCCGACCTGCCCGTGCAGGAGGCCGCGCTGTGGCGCGAGCACGCCGAGAAGCACGGGCTGGCCACCGTCTTCGTCGTCGCCCCCAGCAGCCGGGACGCCCGGCTCGCCGAGATCACCGCGGCGGGCAGCGGCTTCGTCTACGCGGCTTCGCTGATGGGCGTCACCGGCACCCGTGAGTCCGTGGGCGCGCAGGCCGAGGATCTGGTGACGCGGACCCGCGCCACTCGCTCCGACCTGCCCGTCTGTGTCGGCCTCGGGGTCTCCGACGCGGCCCAGGCCGCCGAGGTGGCCGCCTTCGCCGACGGCGTCATCGTCGGCTCGGCCTTCGTCAAGCGCATGCTGGACGCCCCCGACGACACCGCCGGTGTCGAGGCGGTGCGCGCGCTCGCCGCCGACCTGGCGAAGGGCGTCCGCCGGGGCGTCTGAGCCCCCTCGCTCCACGTCACACCCCGTCACTCGAACGGGTGGACCTCCGGCCGGGGAGGCGCAATGCGTCTCCCCGGTTCGTTCAGGGGGTGTGAGCGAGAAGAACCGTGACGGAAAGCGCAACGCCCGCCAGCGCCTGGCCGCCGAGCGCGAGAAGCAGAAGTCCGCGGAGAAGCGCCGGCGCGCGCTGATCGTCGGCGTCAGTGTCGTCGGCGTGCTGGGCCTCGCCGCGGTGATCGGTGTCATCGCGGCCAACGCGGGCAAGGACAAGGGCAGCAGGAACGCGGGCCCGGTCGTGGCCCCCTCCGGCGCCCAGGGCAAGGACAGCCTGGCGATCCCGGTCGGCAAGGAGGGCGCCAAGTCCACGCTCACGGTCTGGGAGGACTTCCGCTGCCCCGCCTGCCAGTCCTTCGAGACGCGTTACCGCTCCACGCTGCACGAGCTGACCGACGCCGGCAAGCTCCGGGTCGAGTACCACCTGGTCCGCCTGATCGACGGCAACATGGGCGGCACCGGCTCGCTGCACTCGGCCAACGCGGCGGCCTGCGCCCAGGACGCCGGCAGGTTCCGCGACTTCCACGACGTGCTGTACGAGAACCAGCCCCCGGAGACCGACGACGCCTTCGCGGACAACGGCAAGCTGATCGGCCTCGCGGGCAAGGTCAAGGGCCTCGACACGCCCACCTTCCGTAAATGTGTGAACGACGGCACCCACAACACCTGGGTCGACCGCTCCCAGCAGGCGTTCGCCGCCGGAGGCTACGGCGGCACGCCGACCGTGCTGTTCGGCGGCAAGAACATCTACCAGGACCAGTCCATGACCCCCGAGAAGCTCAAGGAGATGGTGGAGAGCGCCGACCGCGGATGAGGGGGTTTTCTCACCTCCCCGTTATGCACCCGTAGCCCGGCCGCGCGGCGACCGCACGGCCCGGCACGGTAGCGTCGGTCCTGCCATGGAACTTGCCTACATTCCCAGTCCGTCGCGCGGGGTGCTGTACCTCGGCCCCATCCCGCTGCGCGGTTACGCCTTCTGCATCATCATCGGTGTCTTCGTCGCCGTCTGGCTCGGCAACAAGCGCTGGGTCGCGCGGGGCGGCCGTCCCGGCACGGTCGCCGACATCGCGGTGTGGGCCGTGCCCTTCGGCCTCGTCGGCGGCCGGCTCTACCACGTGATCACGGACTACGAGCTGTACTTCAGTCCGGGCCGCGACTGGGTGGACGCCTTCAAGGTGTGGGAGGGCGGCCTGGGCATCTGGGGCGCCATCGCGCTCGGCGCGGTCGGCGCCTGGATCGGCGCCCGGCGCATGGGCGTGGCCCTGCCCGCCTACGCCGACGCCGTCGCCCCCGGCATCGCCTTCGCCCAGGCCATCGGCCGCTGGGGCAACTGGTTCAACCAGGAGCTGTACGGCCACGAGACCCACCTGCCCTGGGCCCTGCACATCACCTCCTCCGAGGGCGGCCGGGTGCCGGGCTACTACCACCCGACCTTCCTCTACGAGTCGCTGTGGTGCGTGGGCGTCGGCTTCCTGGTCATCTGGGCCGACCGCCGCTTCAAGCTGGGCCACGGCCGCGCCTTCGCGCTGTACGTCGCCGCGTACTGCACGGGCCGCGCGTGGATCGAGTACATGCGGGTCGACGACGCCCACCACATCCTGGGCGTCCGGCTGAACGTCTGGACCGCCGTGCTGGTGTTCCTGCTCGCGGTGACCTACCTGGTGCTCTCCGCGCGGCGCCGGCCGGGCCGGGAAGCGGTGGTCGAGCGGGGTGCCTCCGACGACCCGGACACCGGCGGGACCGGGGCGGATTCCGGTGAGGGCCAGACCGGGGCGAAGGCCGAGGGCAAGGACGACGCGAAGGCCGATGTGCCCGAGCCGGAAGAGGCCGGGAAGGCCGATCCGGACCCCGAGTCCGGACCGGAGGCCGAGGCCGGGATCAAGGACACCGCCACCGCCACCGCCGACTCCGGCAAGAAGGGCTGACCCCGGCCCCCTACGCATCCCGAAGGGCGCCCGGAACTCCACCGGGCGCCCTTCGGCGTGTCTCAGGCCCCGCCCGCCATCGACAGGATGCGCTGCGCCTGCGCCACCGCCGCCGCGTCGATGAAGCGGCCGTCGGGGAGCGCGAGGGCGCCCTGCTCGGCGGCCGCGGCCTTCAGCACCGTCTCCGCCTCCGCGACCTCCTCCGGGGTGGGGAGGTAGGCCCGCGCGATCACCGGGAGCTGGCGGGGATGGATCGCCGCGCGGCCCATGAAGCCCAGCGCGCGGCCGTGGGCGCAGGACGCGGCGAGCCCGTCCAGGTCCCGTACGTCGGGATGCACCGACTGGGGCGGCGGGGCGAGGCCGGCCGCGCGGGCGGCCACCACCACCCGGGAGCGGCACCAGTCCAGGCCCGCGTCGGCCCGTACCCCCAGGTCGGAGCGGAGGTCGGCCTCGCCGAGGGAGAGGCCCCGCAGCGCGGGGTGGGCGGTGGCGATGGCGTAGGCGTGCTCGATGGCGAGGGCGGACTCCAGCAGCGCGTACAGCGGAAGCGCGGTCGCCTCGGCGGTACGGCGGATCTGCTCGGGCCCTGCCACCTTGGGCAGCCGCAGCCCGGAGGCGCCCGGCAGGCCGGCCAGGGCTGCGAGGTCGGCCGCCGCCCAGGGGCCTCCGGGGCCGTTGAGGCGGACGTGGACCGGGACCGGCTGGGGGTCGGCGAGCCGCTCGGCGGTGGCCGCGCGGGCGTACTCCTTGCGGTCCGGGGCGACCGCGTCCTCCAGGTCGATCACCACCACGTCGGCGCCCGCCGCGAGCGCCTTGTCCACCACATGCGGCCGGTCGCCGGGGACGTAGAGCCAGGTCAGCGGGGTCACAGCGCGCCCTCCTCGCGCAGGGCGCCGATCTCGGCGGGGCCGAGGCCCAGCTCGGTGAGGACCGCGTCGGTGTCGGCGCCGTGCCCGCGCCCGGTCCAGCGGATCGCGCCGGGGGTCGCGGAGAGCCGGAAGAGCACGTTCTGCATGCGCAGCGGGCCGAGGTCCGGGTCGGCCACGGTGGTGACCGTGTCCAGCGCCAGGTACTGCGGGTCCTCGAACACGTCCCGGACGTCCTGCACCGGGGCGATGGCGGCCTCCGCCTTCTCGAAGGCGGCCAGCACCTCGTCGCGGGGGCGGGCGGCGATCCAGTTGCCGACCGCCTCGTCCAGCTCGTCGGCGTGCGCGGCCCGCTGCACCCCGGTGGCGAACCAGGGCTCCTCGATCAGCTCCGGGCGGCCCACCAGGCGCAGCACCCGTTCCGCCACCGACTGCGCCGAGGTGGAGACCGCGACCCAGGAGCCGTCCAGGGTGCGGTAGGTGTTGCGCGGGGCGTTGTTCGCGGACCGGTTGCCGGTGCGCTCCTGGACGTAGCCGAGCTGGTCGTACCAGGTCGGCTGGGGGCCCAGCACGGCGAGCATCGGCTCGATGATCGCCATGTCCACCACCTGCCCGGCGCCGGTGCGCTGCCGGGCGGCCAGCGCGGTGAGCACGGCGTACGCGGTGGCCAGGGCGGTGACGGAGTCCGCGAGCCCGAAGGGCGGCAGGGTCGGGGGCGCCTCCGGCTCGCCGGTGAGGGCCGCGAAGCCGCTCATCGCCTCGGCCAGCGTGCCGAAGCCGGGCCGGTGCGCGTACGGGCCGAACTGGCCGAAGGCGGTGACCCGGGCCAGCACCAGCCGGGGGTTGGCCACCGACAGCTCCGGCCAGCCCAGGTCCCACTTCTCCAGGGTGCCGGGGCGGAAGTTCTCGATCACCACGTCGGCGGTGGCGGCCAGCCGCAGCAGGGTGTCCCGGCCGCCGGGACGGGACAGGTCCAGGGTGACGGTCCGCTTGTTGCGGCCGAGCGTCTTCCACCACAGCCCGATGCCGTCCTTGGCCGGGCCGTGCCCGCGGGACGGGTCGGGCCGCAGCGGATGCTCGACCTTGATCACCTCGGCGCCGAAGTCACCGAGCATGGTGGCGGCCAGCGGACCGGCGAACAGGGTGGCCAGGTCCAGCACCCGCAGGCCGTCCAGCGGCGGGCGGGTGGCGTTCTCGGGGCGGTCGGCGCTCATGCGGTGTACTGCGCCTCGATCTCGGGGCGGTACGGCATCGACGCCGACGCGCCCTCCCGCTGCACCGACAGCGCGGCCGCGGCCGCCGCCCAGGACAGCGCCTCCCGCAGCGGCTTCTCCTCGGCGACGGCGACCGCGTACGCCCCGGCGAAGGTGTCGCCCGCGCCGGTGGAGTCGATCGCGGCGACCTGGTGCGCGGGCACCGCGAGCGGCTCGGTGTCGCGGGACACGTACAGCACGCCCGCCTCGCCCAGGGTGAGGACCACCTCCGGCACCAGGTCGAGCAGGCCCACGGCCGCGTCGAGGGGGTCGGTGCGGCCGGTGAGGGTGACGGCCTCGTACTCGTTGGGCACCAGCACGTCGGTCACGCTCAGCAGCTCCTCCGGCAGCGGCTGGGCGGGGGAGGGGGTGAGGACCGTACGCACGCCGTGGCGCCGGGCGGCCTCCGCGCCCGCGATCACCGCCGGGAGCGGTACCTCCAGCTGGAGCAGCAGGGCGTCGGCGGAGGCGATCAGGCCCTCGTCGCCGGGGGAGAGGTGGTCGACGGTGCCGTTGGCGCCGGGGACGACGACGATGGCGTTGTTGCCCTCGTCGTCCACCACGATGTGCGCGGTGCCGGACGCGCCCTCGACGGTGCGCAGGAAGTCGGTGTCCACACCGGAGTGTTCGAGGTTGTCGCGGAGCCGTACGCCGTACGCGTCGTTGCCGACCGCGCCGATCAGCGACACGGTGGCGCCCGCGCGGGCGGCGGCCATCGCCTGGTTGGCGCCCTTGCCGCCGGGGATGGTGCGGAACTCCCGGCCGGTGACGGTCTCGCCGCGCCGCGGGGCCCGTGCGACGTAGGTGACGAGGTCCATGTTCGTGCTGCCGAGCACGACGATGTGGGTCATGGGCGGGTCGCCTCCAGGTGGGTGAGTCGGGCGAGGGTGTCGAAGCCGGTGCCGTCGAAGTCGGCGACCGTGGTGGCGAGCCGGTTCTTCAGCGGGGCCCGCCAGCGCTCGGGCAGCGCGTCGGGGGAGCCCGCGAGGAGGCCCGCGACGCAGCCGGCCGTGGCGCCGCCCGAGTCGGTGTCCCAGCCGCCCGACACCGCCCGGCAGACCGAGCCGGTGAAGTCGCCGTCGGCGTGGGTGAGGGCGGCGGCGATCAGGGCGGTGTTGGGCAGGGCGTGCACCCAGTGGTGGGTGGGTCCGTACACCATGTGGAGGGCATCCACCACGTCGTCGAAATCTGTGTGCTGCTCAGCCAGTTGGACGGCTTGCCCGACGGCACGGGCCAGCCGGGAGGCGGGCGGGACCACCGTGAGGCCGGTGCGCAGGCAGGCGTGCACGTCCTGGGTGCCGGTGGACGCGGCGGCGATGACGGCGGCCGCGAACATCGCCGCGTGCACACCGGTCGCCGTGTGGGTGAGGACCGCGTCCCGGTGCGCCTGAGCCGCCGCCGCCCCCGGGTCGCCCGCGTTGGTCCAGCCGTGCACGTCGGCCCGGATCAGCGCGCCGATCCACTCCCGGAACGGGTTGCGGAACCGGGCGGTGTGCGGGGGTTCGACCCCGGCGAGGAGGTTGCGCAGGGCGACGCGTTCGGCGGTGAAGGCGCGGCCGGGCGGGAGTTCGTCCAGCCAGAGCCGGGCCACGTCGTCGGTGGTGAAGCCCCGGCCGTGCCGGCGGAGCAGGAGCAGGCCCAGCAGGGGGTAGTTGAGGTCGTCGTCCTCCGGCATGCCGTCGATGTTCTCGGCCAGCGAGGTCGGGGCGGAACGGCGGTTCCAAGGGTGCCGGGCCAACAGGTCCTCGGGCACGCCCTTGGCGGTGAACCACGTGGTCAGCGGCCAGTTGCCGGTGGCGCGGGCCAGCTCGCGGATGCCGTCCAGCGGGAGCTTCTCCACCGGCTTGCCGAGCAGGCAGCCGATGGCCCGGCCCAGCCAGGCGGCCTCCAGCGCGTCCGGCTCGGGGGCGGTGCGAACGGCGGGGGAGGCGGGCCAGTCCGGGCACAGGGCGGTGATCCGGTCCAGCGCGGTCGGCTCCAGCTCGGCCAGGTCGCTGGGCAGCTCGGCCAGTTCGTCCAGCAGGTCCTCGGCCAGCAGCCGCAGATACCGGGAGGGCGGTTCCGGCGAGGCTCCGGCGCGCTCGGGGGCGTCCGCGCCGCCCGCCGCGCGCCAGCGCGCCTCGATCCGGGAGGCGTTGCGGCCGTCCAGGCGGGCCTGGCGCAGCTCGTGGCCGACCAGGTCCTCGGGCTGCACCCAGGTCAGTCGCAGCATGCCGGGCCTCCCAGCGCGGCGAACGCCCGCTCGTGCGCCCGGCGCCGCCCGGTGTCCCGGACGAAGACCTCGCGGGCGACCTCGGTCAGTTCGCGGGCCGGGGCCCACAGGTCCAGGCGGCTCGCCTCGGCGACCGTCTTCGCCCAGTCCTCCGGCACCGGCGAGCCGAGCGCGCCCGCGAGAGCGCCGGCCATGGTGGCGATCGAGTCGCAGTCCCGGCCGTAGTTGACCGCGCCGAGCACCGCGTGCCGCAGATCGCCGCCCGCGACCACCAACATGCCGAGCGCCACGGGGAGTTCCTCGATCGCGTGCAGCCGGGAGGGGCGGCGGGCGCCGAGCGAGGGGGCGCGGTAGTCGGGGCCGACGGTGTCGTACGGGGCGACCGCCTCGCGCAGCGGGAGCAGCGCCGACTCGAAGTCCCGGTGTCCGGCGGCCACTTCGCAGACCTTCTCGATGGCCTCGCGGGTGCCGTCCTTGGCCAGCGCCAGACAGGCGGCCACCACCGAGTCCGGGGTCGCTCCCGGCGCGCACGCCGCGGCCACGGCGGCCGCGAACACCCCGGCCGCCTCCCGGCCGTACGACGACTGGTGGGCGCCGGCCACGTCCAGTGCCTCGGCGTACGCGCCCGCCGGGTTGGCCGCGTTGACCAGGCCGACCGGGGCCATGTACATCGCCGCCCCGCAGTTGACGATGTTGCCGGTGCCCGCCTCACGCGGGTCCACGTGCCCGTACGCGATCCGGGCCACCAGCCACTTCTCCGCGAGGAAGATCCGTTGCAGCGGCAGCGCCTCCGCCTCCAGCTCCGGAATCCAGCGCGGCTCGGTCATCAGGTCCGGCACCAGGTGCTCCGCGACGGCGTACGCGTCGAGGTGGTCCCGGACGCGGGCGTAGACCCGGATCAGCGCGTGCGTCATCAGGGTGTCGTCGGTGACGTGCCCGTCGCCCTTGTGGTACGGCGCGATCGGGCGGGCGGTGCGCCAGGCGTCGCCGTTCCAGGGGCCGACGATCCCGTGCACCCGGCCGCCGTGCCGCTCCACGATCTGGTCGGGGCTGTAGCCCTCCACCGGTCCGCCGAGCGCGTCGCCCACGGCGGCGCCGAGCAGGGCGCCGGTGATCCGATCGTCCAGACCGATCCCACCGGAATTTGAGATTTCATCACTTTTCGGCGTCATGCCCGCATCATCCCCCTGGCCGGGTCCGTTGGGCGGCTTCCAGCAGCCCGGCGAGTTCCACCAGATCGGTGCCGGTAAGGCGGGGCAGCGCGCAGCCGGAGAGGGTCCGGCAGGAGTGCCGCCACGCCTCGGGTACGCACTCCCCGCCGCCCAGCGCCCCACAGAGCGCCCCGGCGAGCGCGGGCGCGGAGTCCGCGACGCGGGAGAGGCAGGCGGCGGCCGGTACCGCCTCCGCGATCCGCCCGGCCGCCGCGAGGGTCAGCGCCAGGGCCACCGGCACGGTCTCGGCGGCGGCGATGCCGTAGCTGTAGACGTGGTCCACGATTTGATGCTCCAGCAGCGGGACCAGGGCGAACGCGGTGTCGGTGGCGGTCACCAGGGCCAGCGCGTGCCGGGCGTTGCGGCCGATCTCGGTGCCCTCGGGCAGCTCGTCCAGCGCGGCCGCCACACACGCGTCCGCGCCCGCGCCGGACAGGGCGGTGGCCAGCGCCGCCGCCATCGCCCGCGCCCCGTGCACCCCGTCGCCGTCCTGCGTGTAGCGGGCGTCGAACTCCGCGAGGTCGGCGGCGCGGGCCGGGTCGCCGGGGTGGGCGACGGCCAGCACGCAGGCGCGTACGCAGGCCGCGTCGTCGAAGTAGTGCGGGTTGTCGTGGCCGGTGGCGGGCGGGCGCAGCCCGGCGGCGAGGTTGCCGAGCCCGGCGCGCACCGAGATGCGGGCGCGCAGGGGGAGCACGGCCGACTCGATCTCCGGCGCGCGTTCGGCCGCCGCCGCGACCTCGGAGGCCACGGCGGTCCAGGTCAGGTCGATGGCGGCGCGTATCCGGCGGTCCCGGCTGAGGTCGCCCAGCACGTCGTCCCCGGCCCGCAGGACGGCCTCCGCCGCGAACGCCGCCCACTCCGCGTCGTCGGAGGGGCCGAGGCGCAGCGGCTCCGGGGGCTGGTTCAGCGCGATGGGCACCGGCAGCGTGGTGGTGGCGTTCTGCTCGGCGAAGGTGTCCAGCTCGCGGGTGAGCCGCCGGGTCCACTCCGGCATCCGGGCCGCCCGGTGCCGGGCGGCGGGCCACCCCGCCGCGTCCCCGGCGGCGAGCCCCAGCAGCAGCCCCTCGATCCGCCGGCTCACGACCGGTCCTCCGGGTCCGTGTTCCGTACGGCCGCCACGCGGGGGAACGAAGTCTCCACGACGTTGCCCACCAGGGTGAGCGGCGGCTCCACGGCCGGCCGCAGCCCCTCCGGCACCAGATCCGGGGGCACCACCCCCTCGCCCCACTTGCCGCCCTCCTCCGGGGTCAGCAGTTCGGCCACGTCCAGGATGTGGTGGCCCGACATGGCGGGCAGACACCTGCCGCGCGCCGGACCGATGGCGGCGGCCCACACACCGGGGATGGCGGCCACCCCGTTGGTCGCACCGGCCAGGGCGCCCGCGACCGCCGCCGTGGTGTCGGCGTCCCGGCCCATGTTGACGGCCGTCAGCACCGCTTCCGGGAAGTCCCCGTCGGCCGCCGCGTACGCGCCGAAGGCCAGCGCGACCGCCTCGGGGGCCAGATCGGTCCACGGGTAGCCGCCGATCACCACCGCCGTACGGACCGCGCGCTCGCCCCGGTGCGCGACGGCGACCGCCCGGCGCAGCGAGCGGGCGGTCCAGGAGTCGTCCGGTACGACGGCGAGCGCGGCGGCGATCACCACGGCCGGCTCCGCGCCCGCCATCGCGGCGGCCACCCCGGCCGCGACCGCCTGGCCGCCGTAGATGCCCTCGCCCTCGTGGCTGACCGAGCCGTCGACCGCCACCAGCCGGGCCGCCTCCGAGGGCCGCCCCGCCGCGAACACCCCGAACGGCGCCGCCCGCATCGCCAGCCCGTCGCTCCAGGCGTGCCGGTGCTGGGCCGAGATGGGCGCCGCCAGCCCCCGCCGCAGGTTCTCCAGCGTGCCCCGCTCGCTGAACCCCGCGCCCCGGAAGGGACCCTCGGCCCGGTCGGCGATCCACTGGTGCCAGGCCGCCTCGACGTGGGCCGGGGTGAGCGCGGAGCCGTGCCGGGCGAGCAGCAGCCCGGAGAAGATCGCGTACTCGGTGTCGTCCGTGCCGCACGGCCGGTCGGTGACGTAGCCGGTGATGCGGCCCCAGCGGGCGCGGATCTCGGAGGGCTTCAGGTTCTCGGCGGGGGCGCCCAGCGCGTCGCCCACGGCCAGGCCGAGCAGCGCGCCGCGCGCCCGCTCGCGGAGCCCGGGTCCTGCGGGGGCGGGCAGCGGGGAAGCGGGTGCGTTCGATGCCATGGGCGGGACCCTCCTTCGCCAGGACCGCGTGGACCGCCTGGACCGCGTGGCCTTTTGTGGATGTGTCCCACCCGAGGGTCGGAGCCCTAGCCTCCGGGGCGCCGCCGTCACCCGCTCGGTACCGGGAAATCCCCGTGGTGGGTGCCTGAGCTGGGAAGACAGCGGAGGTTAGCGCAGCCTCGCCTTGCTGGCGGCCGGGCGTCGATCACCGTAGATTGGAGGTCGTTCGAAAAGTGGAATCAGTCCAAAGTTAGCTTTGGCTCAGCTTACCGGGGGTCCTCATGGCCGTCATCGAGACCGGGGCCGCGCTGCACGAGGCGCACCGCGACAACCACACGCACCGCGACGTCAACGGGGGCTGGCTGCGACCCGCCGTGTTCGGCGCGATGGACGGCCTGGTCTCCAACCTCGCCCTGATGACGGGTGTCGCGGGCGGCTCGGTGGGCCACCAGACCATCGTGATCACCGGTCTCGCCGGGCTCGCGGCCGGTGCCTTCTCGATGGCGGCCGGCGAGTACACCTCCGTCGCCTCGCAGGCCGAACTCGTCCAGGCCGAGCTGGACGTCGAGCGCCGTGAGCTGCGTCGGCACCCGCAGGCCGAGCAGGACGAGCTGGCCGCGCTGTACGCCTCGCGCGGGGTCGAGCCCGGCCTCGCCCGCGAGGTGGCCCGGCAGCTCTCCAAGGACCCCGAGCAGGCGCTGGAGATACACGCCCGCGAAGAACTGGGCGTCGACCCCGACGACCTGCCCTCCCCGCTGACCGCCGCCGTCTCCTCCTTCGGCTCCTTCGCGCTGGGCGCCCTGCTCCCCGTCCTGCCCTACCTGCTGGGCGCGACCGCGCTGTGGCCCGCCGTCCTGCTGGCGCTCGCCGGACTCTTCGGCTGCGGCGCGGTGGTCGCCCGGGTGACGGCCCGCAGCTGGTGGTTCAGCGGCCTGCGCCAGCTCGCGCTGGGCGGCGCGGCGGCGGGCATCACCTTCGCGCTCGGCACGTTGTTCGACACGGCTGTGAGCTAGGGGGTGTCTTGTCGATCACGCCGGGCTCGCGACGCCTGGCACCGCACCTCGCCGCGTTGTCGTCGGTCCCCGATGCTCCGCATCGACTCCCTCCTCTTCCTCCTCCGCCTTGCAGCTGCACGCACCAGACCCCGCTCGGGTCAGCCAGGTGGCACCGGCGCCCCGAGCCGACCAGATCCGGAAGACAGGCCCTGAGACCCTGGACATATGCCGGGGCACGTATAAATAATTGTTACTCGCGGGTTTCGCACGCTTGGCCGTCGGGCATGAGCCGTAAGCACTGCGGGCAACGGCGCCCGCGGTGCACTCGCGGGACGGGCGAAGACGCCTCTTCCGCCCCCTGGGCCCGACCGGTCACCACCCGTCCGGTCCAGTCGCAGGACCCCGCTCGAAACCGCAGTGAAACCCCGCTTTCCCCGCCGCTCGGAGCGGCGCCCGCCGTACCCCACGGCACCCCGCCGCGCCTCCTGTGGCGTCCGCATGGTGGAACGGAGTATCCGGTTCCCGACAAGCGTTCCATCATGTAACCTGCACGAAATTTTGCACCAGCAGAGGGCCAGCGTCGTCCCTCGGCACCTGCCACACGCCACTGACGACGACGGGAGAGCCGATGCGTACGACGCGCCAGCCGTCCCCGCATTCCGTGACCGACCGAGCCTGGTCCTTCATGGATGCCCGCCCTGCCGCGCAGGGCATGTACGACCCCCGCGACGAGCACGACGCCTGCGGCGTCGGCTTCGTGGCCACCCTCACCGGTGAGGCGAGCCACGCGCTGGTCGAGCAGGCGCTGACCGTCCTGCGCAATCTCGAACACCGCGGCGCGACCGGCTCCGAGCCCGACTCGGGTGACGGCGCCGGCATCCTCTCCCAGGTGCCCGACGCGTTCTTCCGCGAGGTCGCCGGATTCGAGCTCCCGGCCGCCGGTTCCTACGCCGTCGGCATCGCCTTCCTGCCCGAGGACGGCACCGACGAGGTCGTCTCACGTATCGAGACGATCGCCGCCGAGGAGGGCCTCGACGTCCTCGGCTGGCGCGAGGTCCCGGTCGCCCCCGAACTGCTCGGCGCGACCGCCCGCTCGACCATGCCGGCCTTCCGCCAGCTCTTCGTCGCCGACGGGGTCAGCGAGGGCATCGCGCTGGACCGCAAGGCGTTCGTGGTCCGCAAGCGCGCCGAGCGCGAGGCCGGGGTCTACTTCCCGTCGCTGTCCGCCCGGACGATCGTCTACAAGGGCATGCTGACCACCGGCCAGCTCGAACCCTTCTTCCCGGACCTGTCCGACCGCCGGTTCGCCTCCGCGATCGCGCTGGTGCACTCCCGCTTCTCCACGAACACCTTCCCGTCGTGGCCGCTGGCGCACCCGTACCGCTTCGTCGCCCACAACGGCGAGATCAACACCGTCAAGGGCAACCGCAACTGGATGCGCGCCCGCGAGTCCCAGCTCGCCTCGGACCTCTTCGGCACCGACGACAACCTCGCGCGCACCTTCCCGGTCTGTACGCCGGACGCCTCCGACTCGGCGTCCTTCGACGAAGTGCTGGAACTGCTCCACCTCGGCGGGCGCTCGCTGCCGCACGCGGTGCTGATGATGATCCCGGAGGCGTGGGAGAACCACGCCACCATGAACGTGAAGGACGCCGACCGGCGGGCCTTCTACCAGTTCCACTCCACGATGATGGAGCCCTGGGACGGCCCCGCCTGCGTCACCTTCACCGACGGCACCCAGGTCGGCGCCGTGCTCGACCGCAACGGCCTGCGCCCCGGCCGCTACTGGGTCACCGACGACGGCCTGGTCGTCCTCGGCTCCGAGGTCGGCGTCCTCGACATCGACCCCGCCAGGGTCGTCCGCAAGGGCCGCCTGCAGCCCGGCCGGATGTTCCTGGTGGACACCGCCGAGCGCCGCATCATCGAGGACGACGAGATCAAGGCGTCCCTCGCCACCGACCAGCCCTACGCCGAGTGGCTGGAGGCCGGCGAGATCGAGCTGGGCGACCTGCCCGAGCGCGAGCACATCGTGCACACGCACGCCTCCGTCACCCGCCGCCAGCAGACCTTCGGCTACACCGAGGAAGAGCTGCGCGTCATCCTCGCCCCGATGGCCAAGGCCGGCGCCGAGCCCATCGGCTCCATGGGCACCGACAGCCCCATCGCGGCCCTCTCCGAGCGCCCCCGGCTGCTGTTCGACTACTTCACCCAGCTCTTCGCGCAGGTCACCAACCCCCCGCTGGACGCCATCCGCGAGGAACTGGTCACCTCCCTGCGCTCCTCGCTGGGCCCCCAGGGCAACCTGCTCGACCCCACCGCCGCCTCCTGCCGTTCCGTCGTGCTGCCCTTCCCGGTGATCGACAACGACGAGCTGGCCAAGCTCATCCACATCAACGCCGACGGCGACATGCCCGGCTTCAAGGCCGCCACCCTCTCCGGCCTGTACCGGGTCTCCGGCGGTGGCGACTCGCTCGCCGCGCGCATCGAGGAGATCTGCGCCGAGGCGGACGCCGCCATCGACAACGGCGCCCGGCTGATCGTGCTCTCCGACCGGCACTCCGACGCCGAGCATGCCCCGATCCCGTCGCTGCTGCTCACCGCGGCCGTGCACCACCACCTCATCCGCACCAAGGAGCGCACCCACGTCGGCCTGCTGGTCGAGGCCGGTGACGTGCGCGAGGTCCACCACGTCGCGCTGCTGATCGGCTTCGGCGCCGCCGCGGTCAACCCGTACCTGGCGATGGAGTCCGTCGAGGACCTGGTCCGCGCGGGCACCTTCCTGCCCGGCATGGAGCCGGAAGCGGCCATCCGCAACCTGATCCACGCCCTCGGCAAGGGCGTGCTGAAGGTGATGTCCAAGATGGGCATCTCCACCGTCGCCTCCTACCGGGGCGCGCAGGTCTTCGAGGCCGTCGGCCTGGACGACGCCTTCGTGGAGAAGTACTTCGACGGCACCACCACCAAGATCGGCGGCGTCGGCATCGACGTCATCGCCAAGGAGGTCGCCGCCCGGCACGCCAAGGCGTACCCGGCCAGCGGCATCGCGCCCGCGCACCGCACGCTCGACATCGGCGGCGAGTACCAGTGGCGCCGCGAGGGCGAGCCGCACCTGTTCGACCCGGAGACGGTCTTCCGCCTCCAGCACTCCACCCGTTCCGGCAGCTTCGACATCTTCAAGAAGTACACCGACCGGGTGAACGAGCAGTCCGAGCGCCTGATGACGCTGCGCGGCCTGTTCGGCTTCGACTCCGGCCGCGCCCCCATCCCGGTGGACGAGGTCGAGCCGGTCTCCGAGATCGTCAAGCGCTTCTCCACCGGCGCCATGTCGTACGGCTCCATCTCCCAGGAGGCGCACGAGACGCTCGCCATCGCCATGAACCAGCTGGGCGGCAAGTCCAACACCGGTGAGGGCGGCGAGGACCCGGAGCGGCTGTACGACCCGGCCCGGCGCAGCGCCATCAAGCAGGTCGCCTCCGGCCGCTTCGGCGTCACCTCCGAGTACCTGGTCAACGCCGACGACATCCAGATCAAGATGGCCCAGGGCGCCAAGCCCGGCGAGGGCGGCCAGCTCCCCGGCCACAAGGTCTACCCGTGGGTCGCCAAGACCCGGCACTCCACGCCCGGCGTCGGCCTGATCTCGCCGCCCCCGCACCACGACATCTACTCCATCGAGGACCTCGCCCAGCTCATCCACGACCTGAAGAACGCCAACCCCTCGGCCCGCATCCACGTGAAGCTGGTCTCCGAGGTCGGCGTCGGCACGGTCGCGGCCGGTGTGTCCAAGGCGCACGCCGACGTGGTGCTGGTCTCCGGCCACGACGGCGGCACCGGCGCCTCCCCGCTGACCTCGCTCAAGCACGCGGGCGGCCCCTGGGAGCTGGGCCTCGCCGAGACCCAGCAGACCCTGCTGCTCAACGGGCTGCGGGACCGGATCGTCGTCCAGACCGACGGCCAGCTCAAGACCGGCCGGGACGTGGTCATCGCCGCGCTGCTCGGCGCCGAGGAGTTCGGCTTCGCCACCGCGCCCCTGGTGGTCTCCGGCTGCGTGATGATGCGCGTCTGCCACCTGGACACCTGCCCGGTCGGCATCGCCACCCAGAATCCGGTGCTGCGCGAGCGCTTCGAGGGCAAGGCCGAGTACATCGTCAACTTCTTCCGGTTCATCGCCGAAGAGGTCCGCGAACTCCTCGCCGAGCTGGGCTTCCGCACCATCGAGGAGGCCGTCGGCCACGCCGAGGTGCTCGACGTGGAGCGCGCGGTCGACCACTGGAAGGCCCAGGGCCTGGACCTGGAGCCGCTGTTCCACGTGCCCGAGCTGGCCGAGGGCGCGGTCCGCCACCAGGTGGTCTCCCAGGACCACGGGCTGGAGAAGGCGCTCGACAACGAGCTGATCCGACTCGCCGCCGACGCGCTGGCCGCCACCGACGCCACCGAGGCGCACCCGGTGCGCGCCCAGGTCGCCATCCGCAACATCAACCGCACGGTCGGCACCATGCTCGGCCACGAGGTGACGCGGAAGTTCGGCGGCGCGGGCCTGCCCGACGACACCATCGACATCACCTTCACCGGCTCGGCCGGCCAGTCCTTCGGCGCCTTCCTGCCGCGCGGGGTCACCCTCCGCCTGGAGGGCGACGCCAACGACTACGTCGGCAAGGGCCTCTCCGGCGGCCGCATCGTGGTCCGCCCCGACCGGGCGGCCGACCACCTCGCCGAGTACTCCACCATCGCGGGCAACACCATCGGCTACGGCGCCACCGGCGGCGAGCTGTTCCTGCGCGGCCGTACCGGCGAGCGGTTCTGCGTCCGCAACTCCGGGGCCCTGGTGGTCTCCGAGGGCGTCGGCGACCACGGCTGCGAGTACATGACCGGCGGCCACGCGGTCGTCCTCGGCCCGACCGGCCGCAACTTCGCGGCGGGCATGTCCGGCGGCATCGCGTACGTCATCGACCTCGACCCGGACAACATGAACGCGGGCAACGCGGACGCGGTCGAGCCGCTGGACGACGCCGACCGGACCTGGCTGCACGACGTGGTGCGCCGGCACGCCGAGGAGACAGGGTCCACGGTCGCGGAGAAGCTCCTCGCGGACTGGGACCGGTCCGTGGAGCGCTTCAGCAGGATCATCCCCAGCACGTACAAGGCAGTGCTCGCCGCCAAGGACGCCGCCGAGCGAGCCGGTCTCTCCGAGACCGAGATCACCGAGAAGATGATGGAGGCGGCGACCAATGGCTGATCCCAAGGGCTTTCTGAACCACGGCCGCGAGGTCGCCCGGACCCGTCCCGTCGACGAGCGCGTCAAGGACTGGAACGAGGTCTACGTCCCCGGCGCCCTGCTGCCGATCATCGGCAAGCAGGCCAGCCGGTGCATGGACTGCGGCATCCCGTTCTGCCACAACGGCTGTCCGCTCGGGAACCTGATCCCGGAGTGGAACGACTACGCCTACCGGCAGGACTGGGCGGCCGCCTCCGAGCGGCTGCACGCGACCAACAACTTCCCCGAGTTCACCGGGCGGCTGTGCCCCGCGCCCTGTGAGTCGGCCTGTGTGCTGGGCATCAACCAGCAGCCGGTCACCATCAAGAACGTCGAGGTCTCGATCATCGACCAGGCGTGGGAGACCGGGGACGTGGCCCCGCGCATCCCCGAGCGGCTGTCCGGCAAGACGGTCGCGGTCATCGGTTCCGGACCGGCCGGTCTCGCCGCCGCCCAGCAGCTCACCCGCGCCGGCCACACGGTCGCCGTGTACGAGCGCGCCGACCGCGTCGGCGGCCTGCTGCGGTACGGCATCCCCGAGTTCAAGATGGAGAAGCGGCACATCAACCGCCGTATCGAGCAGATGCGCGCGGAGGGCACCCGCTTCCGCACCGGTGTGGAGGTCGGCCGCGACCTCAAGGCCGGTGACCTGAAGAAGCGGTACGACGCGGTCGTGATCGCCGCCGGGTCCACCACCGCCCGCGATCTCCCCGTCCCCGGGCGGGAGCTGACCGGTATCCACCAGGCCATGGAGTACCTGCCGCTGTCCAACAAGGTCCAGGAGGGCGACTTCGTGTCCCCGCCGATCACGGCCGAGGGCAAGCACGTCGTGGTCATCGGCGGCGGCGACACCGGCGCCGACTGCGTGGGCACCGCCCACCGCCAGGGCGCGGCCTCCGTCACCCAGCTGGAGATCATGCCCCGCCCGAACGACGCGCGGCACCCGCTGAACCAGCCCTGGCCGACCTTCCCCATGCTGTACAAGGTCACCAGCGCCCACGAGGAGGGCGGCGAGCGGGTCTACGCCGTCTCCACCACCCACTTCGAGGGCGACGAGGACGGCAACGTCCAGGCGCTGCACCTGGCCGAGGTCGAGTTCATCGACGGCAAGCTGACCCCCAAGCCGGGCAGCGAGCGCAGGATTCCGGCCCAGCTGGTCACCCTGGCCATGGGCTTCACCGGCACCGACCGGGAGAACGGCCTGGTCGACCAGTTCGGCCTGGAGCTGGACGAGCGGGGCAACATCGCCCGCGACGCCGACTTCCAGACCAACGTGCCCGGTGTCTTCGTCGCCGGTGACGCGGGCCGGGGCCAGTCCCTGATCGTGTGGGCCATCGCCGAGGGCCGCTCCGCCGCCCGTGGCGTGGACCGCCACCTCACCGGGGCCAGCGACCTGCCCGCCCCGATCCGCCCCACCGACCGCGCCCTGGCGGTCTGACACCCGCACACCCGGTGTGCCGTACAACGGCGTACGGAACATCAGACGGCGCCTGCCCGACAGTCCCCGACCGGACGCCCGGGCAGGCGCCGCCGCCTTCTCAGTAGGTGCCACTGGTGAGCGTGGCCACCTTCACCGCCGCCAGCCCCAGCAGCAGGACCAGCAGGCCCACGCACGCGGCCCACTGGACCAGCGTGCGGCGCTCGCCGCGCGGGGCGTAGGCGAAGGCGAGGGTCACCACCGCGCCCACGAGCAGGCCGCCCAGGTGGCCCTGCCAGGAGGTCGCGAAGGCCGAGATCACCAGCCAGATCAGCAGGCCGGTCATGTACTGGTTGACCGAGCGCATGTCGTAGCCGAGGCGGCGCCCCATCACCCAGTACGCGGCGCCCAGGCCGAACACCGCGCCCGAGGCGCCCACCGTCGGCACGTCCGGCGCGATCAGCAGCACGAGCACCGAGCCGCCGAGCGCCGAGAGCAGGTACAGCGCGAGATAGCGGGCCCGGCCGAGCTGGGTCTCCACCACCCGGCCGACGTTCACCAGCGCCACCATGTTCAGCACGATGTGCACCACGCCGATCCCGTCGTCCGGCGGCAGGTGCAGGAACGCGCCGGTCAGCAGCCGCTCCCACTGCCCGCCCGCCACCCCCTCCGGGGTCAGCACCGAGTCGTACGGGTACTGCCACAGGTAGTGGCCGCCGTCCGGGCCGACCAGGCCCGCGCCCAGCATCCCGAACCGGTCCGTGATGGAAGGCCGGGCCAGCTCGGCGAGGTAGGCGAGCACGTTCAGCGCCACCAGCACCCAGGTGACCAGCGGAAACGTGCTGATCCGGCCGCCGAACGCGGTCCGCGCCTGGCGTGTGGAGCGGGCGCCCTCCTGGACGCACTCCACGCACTGGTGGCCGACCGACGCCTCGCGCATGCAGTCCGGGCAGATGTAGCGGTCGCAGCGGGTGCAGCGGAGGTGCGACTCCACCTTGGGATGACGGAAGCAGGTGGTCACGGCGGACTCGGCGGTCACGGCCGGCTCCTTCGGGAAAGGGGTGTGGGAAGTGAGCCGGTGGGGACGGCGGCGAACAAAATATCGGATCATCGCAGGATCGCCGCGCCTCCGGCTGTGATCAACCGATTTCCCGACGCCGCGTCACCACCCCGCCACCGCCCCACTCTTGTGGATGAACCCGGTGGCGAGACACTCCCCGCAGGTCAGAGGGCATGCTGATGATGTCCCGACCATCGCGCCCGCGTGGTTGGAAGGAGACGCCATGTCCGAGCAGAACGAGCAGAGCGTCGGGGAGTTCACCCTCGCCGGCCCGCTGGCCACCGCGCCGCCGGCCGGGTACACCGCGCCCGAGCCCGACGAGAGGTGGCCCCTGCCCGGCGGCTTCGCTCACGTCTACTACGGCGAGCGCAACCAGGGCATCGTCCGCCCGGTGCTCATGGCCGACGGCTTCAACCTCGGCAAGAGCGACCTCACCTGGCTCTACGCGGGCCTCGACAGCACCTACCCGATGCTGACCGAGCTGCGCCGCCGGGGCCGGGACGTCATCCTCGTCGGCTTCAACGAGCGCAGCGCCTCCCTCCTCGACAACGCGCAGACGGTGACCGCCGCCGTCCACCGGACGATCGCCGAACGACTGGGCGGCACCCGCCTCATGGCCGGCGGCTTCAGCATGGGCGGCCTGGTCACCCGGTACGCGCTGGCCCGCATGGAGATGCAGCGCATGGATCACCAGGTCGGTGTGTACTTCTCCTGGGACACCCCGCACCGGGGCGCCTACATCCCCATCGGCCTCCAGGCGTTCGCGCACTTCATCCCGGTGCCCAACGACTTCGCCCGGCAGATGAACAGCCCGGCCGCCCGCCAGATGCTCTGGCGCCACTACGACGCGATGACCGGCCAGAACGGCATCGCCCCCGAGCGCCGCGAATTCCTGAAGCGGCTGGACGAGGCCGGCGGCTGGCCGCGCATCCCGCGCGTCCTGGCCCTCGCCAACGGCCGCGGCGACGGCACCGGCATCGACGTACCGCCCGGCGAGAGCGTGCTCAAGTCCGAGCGGGTCTATCCCGGCACCGCCTTCTACGCCCAGGCGCAGGGCCGCGAGGTCACCGTCGCCGAGCTGAGGCGCCGCTTCCCCGAGTCGGAGAAGACGATCACCACCGGCGACCTCCCCGAGCTGGACGGCGCCCCCGGCGGCACCCTGCGCTCCTACGGCATCCTCGCCGACGCGCTCAAGAAGGCGGGCGCCCAGGTCGACCTGCGGCACGAGGAGATCTGCTTCGTGCCCACGGTCAGCGCGGTCGCCATCCGCGACCTGGACCAGCAGAAGGACCTCTACGCCAACGTCGGGGACCTCGCCCCGGACGAGAGCGAGACCGACGACTTCATCTGGTCCTCCAGCACGACCCCGCACACGGCCGTCACCGAGGAACTCGCCACCTGGCTGCTGGACCGCCTCTTCGGCTGAGATCCGGCCCGCGCCTATGTATCGCACTCCAGCACCGTCCGGCACAGCCCGCAGCGGACCTTGACCCGGCCCTTCACCGGCACCCGGATGCGCTGGTGGCACACCGGGCACGGGAAGGACACCTTCAGCCCCGCGCCGTCCGGGGTGAACACGTAGGGGGAGTCCGGACGGGGCCGGCCGGAGTCGTGCCGGGCGGTGTCACGGCGGTCGTGGGCGTACCGGCGCCGGGCCGCCCAGCCCGCCGCGGCCAGCGGCGCCCGCCGCTCGTCCGCCCGCGCCCGGTCCCGGCCCGCGACGTACGCCGTGTACGCCTGCGGGCTGGTGAACCACACCGCCGGGTCCTCCCCGAACACCGCCGCCCGCTTCGCCAGGACGTACCCGAACTCCTCCGGGGTGAGATAGCCCAGCTTCTGCGACGCCTCGCCGTGCTCCCGGTAGGCGTCCAGCAGCAGCCAGCCCGCGCCGAGGTAGGTGGTCACCGTGTCGGTGAGGATCTCGTTCCCGGCGGTCGTCGGGAACTCCAGGCCCAGCCGGTGCAGATACACATGGGCCACCTCGTGCGCCAGGGCCGCGCCGATGTCCCGCCGGTGGGCGCGGAAACGGTCGTTCAGCTCCACGAAGTACTCCGGGCCCGCCGCCAGTTCCACCTCGGCCGCGTGCGTCATCTCCCGGAAGCAGACGATCAGCCGGGCGTCCGGCAGCCGGAAGTGCCGCACCAGCTCCCGCGCCACCCGCTGTGCGCCCAGATGCAGGTCGTCCCCGTCGCCGAAGGCCACGTCGGCCGGGGCCACGCTCGCCGCGAAGGTCCGCAGCCCGTCCTCCGACAGCCGCCGGTACAGCGCCGTGACCGCCGACCGCACCGTGTCGAGGTGCGGGAAGCCGTGTTCCACCGGTCCGCCTGCCACCACGCCCGCACCCCCGAAGGTCGCCCGGAACACCCCCTCCCACTGTAGAACCGCCCACCAGCCACGCCACCGCCCCGCGCCCCGTAGGGTTGACGCCCATGACCATCAGCAACACCGGCACCGGTGACGTCGACCCCGAGGCCCGCGAGGAACTGGAGCGGCTGCGGGCCAGCATCGACAACATCGACGCGGCCGTCGTCCACATGCTGGCCGAACGCTTCAAGGCCACCCAGCAGGTCGGCCGCCTCAAGGCCCGCCATCACCTGCCGCCCGCCGACCCCGGCCGGGAGGCCCGCCAGATCGAGCGGCTGCGCAGCCTCGCCGAGGACGCCCGCCTCGACCCCGCCTTCGCCGAGAAGTTCCTGAACTTCATCGTCGCCGAGGTGATCCGGCACCACGAGCGCATCGCCGAGGACTCCGCCCACACCCGCCCCTGACCCGCGTACGCCCGGCGCGGGACCGGCGCGGGGCCGGACATATGCCGTGTACCGAACCGCCCCTGTCCGCTGCCGGGGGCGATCGGGCAGCATGGCCCCCATGTCCGTACTGACGCGCGACGAAGCGCAAGCCCGAGCAGAGTTCCTCGACGTCCACCACTACACCGTCGGTCTCGACCTCACCACCGGTGACGAGACCTTCGGCTCCCGTACCGCGGTCCGGTTCACCGCGCGCACGGACGGGGACACCTTCGTCGAGCTGAAGCCCGCCGAGCTGCGCGCCGTCACCCTCGACGGACAGCCCCTGGACACCGACACCCTGGACGGCAACCGGCTGCCGCTGAAGAACCTCACCGCGGGCGAGCACGAGCTCACCGTCGACGCGGTCATGCGCTACTCCCGCACCGGCGAGGGCATGCACCGCTTCACCGACCCCACCGACGGCGAGACCTACGTCTACACGCAGCTGTTCCTGGACGACGTCCAGCGCGTCTTCGCCGCCTTCGACCAGCCCGACCTCAAGGCCGTCTTCGACCTGACCGTCACCGCCCCCGAGGGCTGGCAGGTGCTCGCCAACGGCGTCACCGAGGACCTCGGCGGGGGCCGCTGGCGCGCCGCCACCACCCGGCTGATCTCCACCTACCTCGTCGCCGTCGCCGCCGGCCCCTGGCACTCCGTACGCACCGAGCACCGGGGGCTGCCCTTCGGCATCCACTGCCGCCGCTCGCTCGCGCCCCACCTCGACGCGGACGCCGACGAGATCCTGGACCTCACCCGCGCCCTGTACGACCGCTACCACGAGAAGTTCGAGGAGCCCTACCCCTTCGACTCCTACGACCAGGCGTTCGTCCCCGAGTTCAACGCCGGCGCCATGGAGAACCCGGGCCTCGTCACCTTCCGCGACGAGTTCGTCTTCCGCTCCGCCGTCACCGACACCGAGCGGCAGACCCGCGCCATGGTCATCGCGCACGAGATGGCGCACATGTGGTTCGGCGACCTCGTCACCCTCAAGTGGTGGGACGACATCTGGCTGAACGAGTCCTTCGCCGAGTACATGGGCTACCAGACCACCCTGGAGGCCACCCGCTTCACCCAGCCCTGGGTCGAGTTCGGCGTCACCCGCAAGTCCTGGGGCTACGACGCCGACCAGCGCCCCTCCACCCACCCCGTCGCCCCCGGGTCCGTCGACGACACCGCCGCCGCCCTGCTCAACTTCGACGGCATCTCCTACGCCAAGGGCGCCTCCGCGCTGCGCCAACTGGTCGCCTGGCTCGGCGAGAAGGACTTCCTGGCCGGCATCAACGTCCACTTCGAACGGCACCGGTTCGGCAACGCCACCCTCGCCGACTTCATCGACTCCCTCGCCTCCGCCACCGAACGCGACGTCCCCGCCTGGGCCGACGCCTGGCTGCGCACCATCGGCGTCGACAAGCTCACCCCCCGCCTCACCACCACCGACGGCAACCGCACCCTGACCGTCGAGCACGAGGGCAGCCGCCCGCACCGCGTCACCGCCGGCCTGTACGACCACGACCTCACCGAGGAGGGCCGCCTGACCCTGCGCGAGCGCGTCGGCCTCGACATCCCGCAGACCGCGCCCCAGCCGCTCGGCAAGCGGCCCGCGCTGCTCCTGCTCAACGACGGCGACCTCACCTACGCCAAGGTCCGCTTCGACCCCGAGTCCTTCGCGACCCTGCGCACCAGCCTCTCCGGCCTGCCCGACCCGCTCACCCGCGCCGTCGTCTGGAACGCCCTGCGCGACGCGGTACGGGACGGCGAACTCCCGCCCGGTGCCTACCTGGACACCGCCCGCGCGCACCTGCCGCTGGAGACCGACCTCGCCCTCGTCGAGGGTGTCCTGGCCTTCGCCGCCACCCACGTCGCCAACCGCTATCTCACCCTGGAGGAGCGGCCCGCCGCGCTCGCCACCCTGCGCTCCCTCTGCCGCGACCTGCTGCGCCGCACCGAGGACGGCGACAACCCCGGCCTGCGCCTGGTCGCCGTACGGCACTTCATCGACGTCGCCGCGCAGCCCGACGCCATAGCCGCCTGGCTCGCCGACGGCACGGTGCCCGGCGGGCCCGAACTCGACCCCGAGCTGCGCTGGCGCGTCCTCGGCCGGCTCGCCGTGCTCGGCGCCACCGACGAGGCCGCCATCGCCGCCGAGCTGGAGCGCGACCCCTCCGCCAACGGCCAGGAGGGCGCCGCCCGTTGCCGTGCCGCGCTGCCCGACCCGGAGGCCAAGCGGCGGGCCTGGGAGGCGATGTTCGCCACCGACGACCTCTCCAACTACCTGTTCAAGGCCACCGCCCAGGGCTTCTGGCAGCCCGAACAGGCCGACCTCGTCCGCGAGTACGTCCCCCGCTACTACGAGCAGGCGGTCGCGGTCTCCGCCCGGCGCGGGCCCGCCATCGCCGCAGCCGCCGGCGCCTGGGCCTTCCCGCACCACGCCGTCGACGCCGAGAACCTGGCCCTGGGCGAGGCGTGCCTGCGCGACACCGACCCGGTCCCCGCGCTGCGCCGCCGACTCGCCGACGAACTCGACGACCTGGCGCGGGCGTTGCGGGTGCGCGGAGAGTAGCTCCGTCGCGCCGGGCGGCGTGGCTCAGGCCCCCCGCCGCCACTCCGCCCGGCGCAGCACACCCTCCGGCGCCCCCAGCGCGAAGCCCAACCCCCCCAGAAAGCGCTCGCCCGCCCTCCACCCGGCCGGCACCGTCGCCGTGACCCGGGCCGCGCCCCGCGCCAGCAGCGACTCCGCCACCGCCCGCCCCAGACCCCGGCCCCGCGCCCACGGCGCCAGCAGGAACAGGCCCACCGCCACCGCGCCCGGCTCCGGCCAGTCCCGTACCGCGTCCACCAGGCCCGCGACCTCGCCGCCGCGCTCCACCAGGAGCAGCACCTTGTCGCCGGGGTCCGCGCCCTCGGGCAGCGCGTAGTACAGGCTCTGCACATCGCCCGGCGCCGACGGCAGCCCGGTCCGCGCCGTGAACCAGTCCTCGCACTCCTCGAACATCTTCAGCAGCGCCGCCTCGTCGGCCGGACCCGGCTCGCGCAGCAGCACCCGCTCACCGGGCAGGTCCACCGTCCACGTCTCGCTCATCCGGCGACCGTAGTGCCGTCCGGGCACGCCGTTCCAACGCGTTTTCCCCGTACGGCAGTACCCATTTCCCGCTCCCGCTCGTTGTGCAGCGCGGACACCCGGCTCCCGAACCTGAGGGCCGGCGTGTGTCCCCGCCCCGCAGGAGAGCCCATGAGCACCCCGCCCCTCGCCTCAGGACCCCACGGCCCGGACGCCCTGCGCCCGCTCCTGGACACCGTCCTCGGCGCCCTCACCACCGGTGCCGCCGCCCGCGGCGGCCCGCTGCCGGCAGGGGGCCCCGACGCCGTCGCCGCCCGCGTCACCGACGTCCTCGGCGACGTGCTCCCCGAACACGGCGACCCCGACGCCCTGCGCGACCTCACGCACGCCCTCGCCGCGGGCGCCGCCGACCCCGCCGACCCGCTCTGCGCCGCTCACCTGCACTGCCCGCCGCTCGCCGTCGCCACCGCCGCCGACCTGGCCGTCAGCGCGCTCAACCCCTCGCTGGACTCCTGGGACCAGGCACCCGCCGCCTCCGCCCTGGAAGCCCGCGTCACCGCCGCGCTGGCCGCCCGCATCGGCCTCGCCGACGCCGTCGTCACCACCGGCGGCACCGAGGCCAACCAGCTCGCCCTGCTGCTCGCCCGCGAGGCCCACGGCGCGAACCTCCGCCTGGTCTGCTCGGCCGCCGCCCACCACTCCCTGCCCCGCGCCGCCTGGCTGCTCGGCCTGCCCGACCCCGTCGTCCTCCCCGCCCCCAACGGCACCCTGGACCCCGCCGCGCTGGACGCCGCGCTCACCGAGCTGACCGGCCCCCTCCTCGTCGCCGCCACCGCGGGCACCACCGACGCCGGGCTGATCGACCCGCTCCCCGAGATCGCCGCCCGCTGCGCCGCCCACCGCGTCCGGCTGCACATCGACGCGGCCTACGGCGGCGCCCTCGCCCTCAGCGACCGCCACCGCGCCCTGCTCACCGGACTCGACGCCGCCGACACCGTCGCCCTCGACCTGCACAAACTCGGCTGGCAGCCCGTCGCCACCGGCTTCCTCGCCGTCGCCGACGCCGCCGGACTCGACGCCCTCCACCAGCGCGCCGACTACCTCAACGCGGGCGACGACACCGAGGCCGGCCTCCCCGACCTCCTCGGCCGCTCCACCCGCACCACCCGCAGACCCGACGTCCTCAAGGCCGCGGTCACCCTGCGCACCCTCGGCCGCACCGGCCTCGCCGACCTCATCGACCAAGTCCTCACCCTTGCGCGGGACTTCGCCGACCGCGTCGAGGCACACCCCGGCCTCGAACTGTACGACCGGCCCACCCTCGCCACCGTGCTGTTCCGGCCCGCCCACGCGAGCGACGACGCCGTGGCCGCCGTCCGCCGCACCCTGCTGCACGAGGGCCGCGCCGTCCTCGGCCGGGCCCGCGCCGACGGCCGCCTCTGGCTCAAGGCCACCCTCCTCAACCCCCACACCGGGCCCGACGACCTGGCCCACCTGCTGAAACTCGCCGAAGGACACACCCCCGCATGAGCCACCCGCCCCACCCCGCAGGCCAGGAGCCCGAGTCCCCCCGCGACCTCGTCGGCATCGGCATCGGCCCCTGCAACCTCTCCCTGGCCGCCCTCGCCGCCCCCCTCGCCGAACTCGACGCCGTCTTCTACGAACAGCGCCCCGGCTTCGACTGGCACCCCGGCCTCCTCATCGACGGCGCCACCCTCCAAGTCCCCTTCCTCGCCGACCTGGTGACCCTCGCCGACCCCACCAGCCCCTGGAGCTTCCTCAACTGGCTCCGCACCCGCGAGAGGCTCTTCCCCTTCTACTTCGCCGAGCACTTCCACATCCAGCGCGCCGAGTACGACGCCTACTGCCGCTGGGTCGCCGGCCAGCTCCCCGGACTCCGCTTCCGCCACCACGCCGACGCCGTCCGCTGGAACCCCGAACGCGACGTGTTCGAGGTCGACTTCACCCGGCTCGACGCCGACGGCCACGCCGAGGCCCTCGGCCGCACCCGCACCCGGAACATCGTCATCGGCATCGGCAGCGCACCCCACGTCCCCGAACCGCTGCGCCCCCTCGCCGCCGCCCCCGGTGTCCCCGTCCTGCACGCCGCCGACTACCTCGCCCACCGCGAGACGCTGCTCACCGCCGGACACGTCACCGTCATCGGCTCCGGCCAGTCCGGCGCCGAGGTCTTCCTCGACCTGCTCCGCCACCGCCCCGCCGGACGCGAACAGCTGCACTGGATCGGCCGTACCGCCGCCTTCGCGCCCATGGAGTACTCCAAGCTCGGCCTGGAGCACTTCACCCCCGACCACACCCGCTACTTCCACGCCCTCGCCGAACCCGTCCGCGACCGGCTCGTCGCCGCGCAGTGGCAGCTCCACAAGGGCGTCGACGCCGGCACCCTCGCCGCCATCCACGACGAGCTGTACCGGCGCACCCTCCACGGCGGCTGGCCCGACGCCGTCCTCACCCCCGGCGTCCAGGTCCGCACCGCGGGACGCCTCGGCACCGGACAGGTCGAACTCCACCTCGAACACCTCGACCAGGGCAGCCGCGTCCGCCTCGCCACCGACGCCGTCGTCCTCGCCACCGGCTACCGCATGCGCCCCCTGGACGGCCTCCTCGCCGGACTCGGCCCCCACCTGCGCCGCGACAGCGCCGGACGCCCCCTGATCGACGACGAGTTCCGGCTCGTCCTCGACCCCGCCGTCAGCGGCCGCGTCCACGTCCAGAACGCCGAACTCCACACCCACGGCGTCGGCGCCCCCGACCTCGGCCTCGCCGCCTGGCGCAGCGCCACCATCCTCAACTCCCTGACCGGCAAGGAGCAGTACCCGCTCCCCGCCCGCACCGCCTTCACCACCTTCGGCCTGCACCCGCAACGCCGAAGCCCCGGTGACGGCGCGACCGGACCGGCCCGCACCGTCACCGGGGCCTCACCCGGACCGGCGTACTAGAACACCGGCGTGCCGTTCCGCGTCAGCTTCCAGTCCACCGAAGCGAAGTCCTTCGGGTCCAGCACACCCTTCGCGGTCACCCACTCCGCGATCCGGGTCCGGATCTCCGTCGACTCCGACCACAGCTCCTTCGCCGCCGCGACATACGGGAACGCGCCGCCGCCGTTGGCCCGGTAGTTGTTCACCGCCAGCACGAACTGGGCCGCGTCGTCCAGCGGAGCCCCGCCGAAGGAGAGGTTCTTGATCCGCGACCCGGCGGGCTGCGCGATGTCGATGTCGTACGTCAGCCCCGACACGTAGTCGTAGTTGTAGTCGGGGCGGTCGGCCGCGTTCGTCAGCTTGTCCACGTCCACCGGCGCGCCCGGCGCCGTCTGCACGTAGTACTGCGCGGAGTACTCCAGGTACGCCCGCACCTGCGCGCCCGTCAGCAGCTTCGCCACCAGCGTGTTGTCGTACACGTACAGCCCCGACAGGTCCCGGATGGTGACGTCGCCCGCCGGGATCTCGCTCGTCCGGGAGAACGGCGACGCCTGGGCCAGCACCGGCAGCGAGGCGTACTCGGTGCCCACGAGCGCCGCCTTGACCACGTCCTCCTGCACCTTGGTGATCAGGTCGATGATCGGGGCGTCCTTGTATCGCGCCTCCACCGTGGTCAGCGTCTCGGTCGCCCGGCCCACCACCTGGTTGACGTACGCCACCACCTTCGCGTGCTCCTTGGAGAGCAGCTTGGTGATCGTCGGGTCGTCCGCCACGGTCCGGGAGTCCTTCAGGGACGCCTTCACCGACTCCACCTGCCAGCGGCCCCGGCTGAAGACCAGCTCGAAGTCGAACAGGGTCAGCCGCTCCGCGAAGCACAGCGGCTCCGACAGCACGACCGTCTTCCCCGACTTCTCGTTGACGACCCGCAGCTCCGGGATCTCCAGGTGCGCGTGCCCGACCAGGATCGCGTCGATCCCCGGCACCAGCCGCGCCACGTTCGCCGCCGCGTTCTCCACGTACGGCACCTGGTCACCGTAGGACGACGTGCCCGAGGTGCCCGAGTGCGCCGAGACCACCACGATGTCCGCGCCCATCGACCTGAGCTTCGGCACCCACTTCGCGGCCTGCTCCTCAAGACCCTCGAAGGCCAGCTTGCCCTGCACCAGCGCCTTGTCCCAGATGGCGATGCCGGGGTTGGTCAGACCCAGCACCGCGACCTTCACCGGCGGCGCGCCCGGCACATGGAACCGCTTCATGTAGTACGGCGCGAACGCCGGCTTCAGCGTCTTGGCGTCCACCGCGTTGGCGCCCAGCAGCGGGAAGTCGAGCTGGTGCTCGAAGCGGCGCAGCGTCTCGATGCCGTAGTTGAACTCGTGGTTGCCCAGCGCCGCCGCGTCGTACCCGATCGCGTTCATCGCCTTCGCCATCGGGTGCACCGGGCCGCCCTTGGCGGTGATCGGGTCCACCTTGGCGTAGTAGTAGGTCAGCGGGGTGCCCTGGATGGTGTCGCCCGCGTCCAGCAGCAGGGTGTTGCGGCGGCCCTTCTCCTTGCGGACCTGGTTCACCAGCGTCGAGATCCGGGCCAGGCCCTGGGCGTTGCCCGCCGCGTCGGTGTAGTCCGCGTTCTTGAAGTAGTCCCAGTTGAAGACGTGACCGTGCAGGTCGGTGGTGCCCATCACGGTCAGCGAGTACCGCTTCTCGTGGTGCCCGTGGCGCGCCGTGACGGCACCGGCAGCCTGGGCCGCCGGGGCTCCCGCCCCGCCCGCGATCGCCACGCCCGCCCCGGTGACGGCGGACTGCTTCAGGAACTTCCGGCGGTCGAACGGCATCTCTCGGTCTCCTCGGCAAGGGGTCGACAACGCGCGTAGATTGTGGCCCGACCATGACAGGTCGCAACAGACCCCCCAGGTTGCGATCCGGTGACCGATTTCCGTCAACTCCCCCCGCCCGCACGCCGGACACATGACACAGTGGGACGTATGACCCCTGAGGCGAACCCCGCGTACGGCACCGCCGACGCCCCGCTCCTCGCCGTCCGGGGCGAGGCCGAGTTCCAGACCGAGGCCGAGATCGCCCGCATCGGCGTCACCGTCACCGCACGCGGCCGCGACCGCCGCGCCACCCTCGACGACCTGGCCCGCCGCAACACCGCCGCCCTCGACGTCCTCAAGTCCTACGGCGACGCCGTGCCCGGCCTCACCACCGGCACCCTCGGCGTCACCCCCGAACTCAGCGAACGCGGGCGGGGCGAGCGGGTGCGCAGCCACCAGGGGATCGTCCGCATCGACGCCGAGATCACCGACTTCGCCGCCCTCGGCGAACTCACCGCACAGCTGGCCGAGTTGGAGCTGACCGAGCTGGACGGGCCCTCGTGGTCGCTGCGCCCCGACTCGCCGGCCCACGCCGAGGCCCGCCGGCGTGCCGTCGCCGACGCCCTCCAGCGGGCCCGCGAATACGCCGACGCGCTCGGCACCTCCCTCGCCGCGCTGACCGAACTCGCCGACACCGGTGCCGACCGGCCGCGCAACGTCTCCGCCTTCGGCCGCTCCGCCCGCCGGGCCGACGCGGCGGAATCCGCCGAGCCGTTCGATCTCCAGCCCGCACAGTTGTGGGTCTCCGCGCAGGTCACCGCGCGTTTCACACTGGTGCCGCCGCGGCTTTAGCCAAACCTTCGCCGCAAAGAGATAGCGCGCGAAGAACATCGCTCATAGGAGCGGCTCATCGCACAATTCAACACTTGTCAATAAGCCTTTCCCCAAAGGTCGTTGAGCGGCCATGGAGCCCGAATTCTCTACCCGTCGGTAAGCCATAGGCTCGACCCATGCGCCGAGCAAAGATCGTCTGCACCCTGGGGCCCGCCACCGACTCGTACGACCAGATCAAGGCACTGGTCGAGGCCGGAATGGACGTAGCCCGGTTCAACCTCAGCCACGGCACCCATGCCGAACACGAGGCGCGTTACCAGCGCGTTCGCCAGGCTGCCGACGAGACCGGCCGCAGCGTCGGAATCCTCGCCGATCTTCAAGGTCCGAAGATCCGGCTCGGTACCTTCGCCGAAGGGCCCGTACTCCTCGAACGCGACGACACCTTCACCATCACCGTCGAGGAGGGCGTCCACGGCGACCGGCACCGGTGCGGCACCACCTACGCCGGCCTCGCGGAGGACGTCCGGCCCGGTGAGCGCGTCCTCGTCGACGACGGGCGGGTCTGCCTGGAGGTCACCGGCGTCGACGGGCCCCGGGTGCGCACCCGGGTGGTGGAGGGCGGCGTGATCTCCGACCACAAGGGGATCAACCTCCCCGGGGTCGCCGTCTCCGTCCCGGCCCTCTCCAAAAAGGACCAGGACGACCTGCGCTGGGCGCTGCGCACCGGCTTCGACGTCGTCGCCCTCTCCTTCGTGCGCAGCGGGCGCGACGCCGCCGAGGTGCACCGGATCATGGCGGAGGAGGGACGCCGGCTGCCCGTCATCGCCAAGCTGGAGAAGCCGCAGGCCGTGGAGAACATCGAGGACGTCGTCGCCGCCTTCGACGGGCTCATGGTCGCCCGGGGCGACCTCGGCGTGGAGATGCCGCTGGAGCAGGTGCCGATCGTGCAGAAGCGCGCGGTCAAGCTCGCCAAACGCAACGCCAAGCCGGTCATCGTCGCCACCCAGATGCTGGAGTCGATGATCGACAGCGCCCGGCCGACCCGCGCCGAAGCCTCCGACGTGGCCAACGCGGTCCTCGACGGGGCGGACGCGGTGATGCTGTCCGCCGAGACCAGCGTGGGGCACTACGCCGTCGAGACCGTGTGCACCATGGCGAAGATCGTCGCCGCCGCGGAGGAGGAGATGCTGGCGAAGGGGCTGCCGCCGCTGACCGAGCGGAACAAGCCGCGCACCCAGGGGGGTGCCGTCGCGCGGGCCGCCGCCGAGATGGGGGACTTCCTCGGGGCCCGCTTCCTCGTCGCCTTCACCCAGTCCGGCGACACCGCCCGCCGCCTCTCCCGCTACCGCTCACCCATCCCCGTCCTCGCCTTCACCCCCGACCCCGCCACCCGCTCCCAGCTCAGCCTCACCTGGGGCGTGGAGACCTTCCTCGGCCCCCACGTCGACTCCACCGACGCGATGGTCGACCAGGTCGACGAGCTGCTCCTTCGCCACGCCCGCTGCAAAAAGGGCGACACCGTCGTCATCACCGCCGGCTCCCCACCCGGCGAACCCGGCACCACCAACCTGGTCCGCGTCCACCACATCGCCGAGGACGACAGCCCGAAGTAGGGGTCAGTACTTCGCACCGACGTGGAGGTCCATGAGGGCTACGGAGGCTTTGCGGGCGACGGAGATGTTGTACGGCTTCCCGTCGCGGTTCAGCACCGTCCAGGTGATGCCCAGGGCGTCCAGCGCACCGGTGAAGAGGGCCCTGACGTCGTCGGACTTGTTGGTGAAGAGGTAGCGCGGATACTCGTACCGTCTGCGCTCCCCGCCCACGCTGCGGGTCGTCCAGTTGGTGATCCGGCAGCCGTCGGAGTGGATCAGGCCCCGGACGAACTCCCACGGGCGGGCGTCGACGATCTCCCGCTGCCAGAGCTCCAGCGCGATCCGGCGCTCGTGCTTGGGGCCGGGCCCGTGCTGGGGGAAGAGACACGTCCAGTGCCGGGTGTACGACTTCACCTCCACGCAGCCGTTCCGGCTGCGCCGCCCGGTGGCGGTGGACGGCAGTACGGCCCGCATGGCGTCCTCGGCGGCTGCGACCAGGCCGGTGTACCGGGCGTCGCAGTACACCGAGAGATGGTGCTGACCGGGCTTGGAGACGATGTGCCCGTCGCCGAGGTAGAGGCCCAGCAGGTACGAGTACGCGGTCCGGTCCACGGCGTGCTCCGTGCACCGGGGGCAGTCGGTCGGCCGCCGGTACTCCTCGCCGCGCGCCCTGCGGTCTTCGCTGCGCCACCAGCCGACGGTTCCACGCGGCACCCCGAGCTGCTCGGCGACCTCACGGTTAGGAACACCGGCTCTGAGGAGGGTGAGTGCCTCCGTACGTTTCGAAGGTGCGTGCGACGCCATGGAACTACCCTGCGTCACTCGACAGGGCCTCCGAACAGCAAAAAGCGGAAGACCACGAGAACGTGATCCTCCGCTTGTCTGTGCCGGGTATGGGATTCGAACCCACACGTCCTTTCGGACAGAGGTGTTTGAGACCTCCGCGTCAACCAGTTGCGCCAACCCGGCTCGACAACCTTGCAGGAGTGTACCGGGTCCGCGTTGAGAAGCGCAGCTAGGTAGGCTCTTGTCAGCAGTGCCCCTGCCTGAACGGAGAGCCCCGTGACCCCCGAGTCGCCCCAGCCCGCAGACGTGTCCGATGATGACAAGTCGCATGTGCCCCCGCTGACGACCCGGGTCGTCATCGCCGAGGACGAGGCGCTGATCCGGCTCGACCTCAAGGAGATGCTGGAGGAGGAAGGCTACACGGTGGTCGGTGAGGCCGGGGACGGCGAGCAGGCCGTGGAACTGGCCCGCGAGCACAAGCCGGACCTGGTCATCCTGGACGTGAAGATGCCGAAGATGGACGGCATCTCGGCGGCGGAGAAGATCGCCGAGGAGTCCATCGCCCCGGTCCTGATGCTCACCGCCTTCTCGCAGCGCGACCTCGTGGAACGCGCCCGCGACGCCGGCGCGATGGCGTACCTCGTGAAGCCGTTCAGCAAGACCGACGTGGTCCCGGCCATCGAGGTGGCCGTCTCCCGCTTCACCGAGCTGAAGCAGCTGGAGCAGGAGGTCGCCGACCTCAGCCAGCGCCTGGAGACCCGCAAGCTGGTCGACCGCGCGAAGTCGATCCTGCAGACCGAGTACGGCCTGAGCGAGCCCGCCGCGTTCCGCTGGATCCAGAAGACCTCGATGGACCGCCGCCTGTCGATGCAGCAGGTCGCGGAGGCGGTCATCTCCGACGACCAGGAGAAGAAGTCCGCCAAGAAGAACTAGCGGCAGCACGACGAGAAGGCCCGCGCCCCCTGAGCTCGGAGGGGCGCGGGCCTTCTCGTACCCCGCTCAGTCCTCGCCGAGGTACGCCTTGCGCACCGACTCGTCGTGCAGCAGGTCGCGCCCGGTGCCGGAGAGCACGATGCTGCCGACCTCCATGACATGCCCCTGGTCCGCGAGCGACAGCGCCGCCTGGGCGTTCTGCTCGACCAGCAGGATCGTCGTACCGCTGGACTTCAGCTCGGCGATCGTCGCCATGATCTTCTGCATCATGATCGGCGAGAGGCCCATGGACGGCTCGTCCAGCATGAGGAGCTGCGGCCGGGACATCAGCGCCCGCCCCATGGCGAGCATCTGCTGCTCACCGCCGGAGAGGGTGCCCGCGGCCTGCTTCCGGCGCTCCCCGAGGATGGGGAAGAGGTCGTAGGCGCGCTGGATGTCCTGCTCGATGCCCGGCTTGTCGTTGCGCAGGAAGGCCCCGAGGCGCAGGTTGTCCTCGATGGTCATGCGCGGGAAGATGTGCCGGCCCTCGGGGGAGTGGGCGAGCCCGAGGGAGACCACCTGGTGGGCGGGGACCTTCTTCAGCGACCTGCCGCTGAAGCGGATCTGCCCGCCGACCGGCTTGAGCAGCCCGGACAGGGTGCGCAGCGTGGTGGTCTTGCCCGCCCCGTTGGTGCCGATGAGGGTGACGACCTGGCCGGCCTCGACCTTGAACGAGATGCCCTTGACGGCCTCGATCTTGCCGTAGGCGACCCGCAGGTCCTCGACTTCGAGCAGTGCGGTCATCGCTCGTTCTCCTTGCCGGGCGCGGTGTCCTTCGTGGTCCCGGCCTGTGCCTCGGCCGCCTCGACCTCGGCGGCCTCCTCGTCGCCGGGGGCGTCCTCGAAGGGTTCACCGAGGTAGGCGGCGACGACGCGTTCGTCGCCCTGGACGGTGGCGCTGTCGCCCTCGATGAGCTTCTGGCCCTGGACGAGGACGGCGACGCGGTCGCAGAGGTTGAAGATGAAGCGCATGTCGTGCTCGATGACGAGGACGGCGATGCCCTGGTCGCGGATGGCGAAGACCAGTTCCTCGGTGGCGCGGGTCTCCTGCGGGTTCATGCCCGCGGTGGGCTCGTCCAGCAGCAGCAGTCCGGGCTCGCTGGCCAGCGCGCGGGCGATCTCCAGCTTGCGCTGCTCGCCGTAGGGGAGGTTGCGGGCGAGGTGCTCGGCCTTGGCGTCCAGGCCGACGAAGGCGAGGAGTTCCATGGCGCGGGTGCGGGAGGCGGCTTCGGCCTTGTGGAAGCCGGGGCCGCGCAGCAGGGCGGACCAGAGTCCTTCCTTGGTCCGGGTGTGCCGGCCGACGAGCACGTTCTCCAGGACGGTCATGTTGGCGAACAGCCGGATGTTCTGGAAGGTACGGGCGATGCCGGCCGCGGTGACCTTGAAGGACTTGGGCGGCAGGACGGTGCCCTTGTAGCGGACCTCGCCCTCGGTGGGGACGTAGAGACCGGTGAGGCAGTTGAAGAAGGTGGTCTTGCCGGCGCCGTTGGGGCCGATGAGACCGACGATCTCGCCGCTGTTGACGGTCAGGTCGACGTCGCGGACGGCGGTGAGGCCGCCGAACCGCATGGTGACGCCGCGGGCGTCGAGGACCGTCTCGCCGGGGGTGGTGCCGGGTGCGGTGTCCTTGGTGGTGGTGTCGGTGGTCATGGTGGTCAGGCCCCTGCCTTGCTGAGGACGGCGGGCGCGGCGGTGTCCTCGTGGAACTCGAGTTGGCGGCGCCGGTTGGGGATGAGGCCCTCGGGGCGGAAGCGCATCAGCAGGACGAGCGCGACGCCGAAGGCGAAGAGCTGGTAGTCGCCCAGGAACTGGAGCTTGGCCGGGATCAGGTACAGCAGCGAGGCGCCGACGAGGGGCCCGGAGATGGTGCCCATGCCGCCGAGGACGACCGCGGCCAGCAGGAAGGCGGAGTTGGGCGGGACGACGTGGGCGAACTGGTACTGCTCCGGCGTCACGGTGTAGGTGACGTGGGCCTGGACGGAGCCGGCGAGTCCGGCGAGGCAGGCGCCGAGGGCGAAGGCGATGAGCTTGACCCTGAAGCCGTTGATGCCCATGGCGAGCGCGGCGGTCTCGTCCTCGCGGATGGCGATCCAGGCGCGGCCGATGCGGGAGTCGCTGCTGCGCCGGAAGACGATGACCACGACGAGGGTGATGAGCAGCATCAGCAGGAAGTAGTTGGCGAACCGCCCGATGGTGGCGCCGAACAGCTGGTGTTCCTGGCCGAAGTCGAACCCGAGGATGTCGAGGTTCGGGATCGAGGAGATGCCGTTGGAGCCGTTGGTGACGTCGGGTCCGGAGGTGCCGTCCATGTTGAGGACGGTGATGCGGAAGATCTCGCCGAAGCCGAGGGTGACGATGGCGAGGTAGTCGCCGCGCAGTCGCAGGGTCGGGGCGCCGATGAGGACGCCGAAGATCATGGCGACGAAGGCGCCGAGCAGGGCGGAGGCCCAGAAGGGCCAGTGCACGTGCAGCGGCGAGGAGGGCGAGCCGGAGACGAGGGCGGCGGTGTAGGCGCCGACGCCGAGGAACGCGACGTAGCCGAGGTCGAGCAGGCCGGCGAGGCCGACGACGATGTTCAGGCCGAGGGCGACGGTGGCGAAGATGAGGATGTAGACGCCGATGGTGGCGTACTGGTCGTCGGACTGGGTGAAGGGGAAGGCCGCGGCGGCGACGAAGGCGCCGGTCATGGTGACGGTGCGGTGCCGGGTGGTGATCGCCGAGATCCGGGCCACGAGTCCGGCCTTGGCGACCGCGGCGAAGCCGAAGCCCGCGGTGATGAGGAAGCCGATGAACAGTTCGTCGTACTCGGTGCCGATGCCGTAGGTGAAGACGAGCAGGCCGAGGGCCATGACGCCGGTGATGACGAGGATCTCCGCCCAGGCGGGCAGGGTGCGGCCGGGGGCGGGGGCCTCGGCGGCGAAGGCGGCCTTGAAGTCGGCGCGCTTCTGCCGGGCGCGGTGCCGGAAGGCTTCCCAGCCGGTGTCGTCGGGGTCGACCGGGTCGGGCTCGGGCCGCTGGAAGGGCAGCGCGAGGGCGCCGAGCAGGGCGACGAGGGTGGCGAGCGCGACGAGGTAGCCGCCGGGTTCGAGGTTGACGACGCCGCCGAGCTTGGTGCTGATGGCGATGACGGTGTACCAGGCGGTGGCGAAGGTGCCGAACGCGGCGAGCTTGAGGGCGCTGTCGGCGTTGCCGGGGGTGAGGAGCTTCAGGCCCTTGACGCCGTAGGAGGCGAGGCCGAACAGGGTGGTGAGGAGGCCGCCGATGAGGACGAGGACCTGGAGGCCGCCGGGGTAGCCGTAGACGGTGAGGTCGCCGGGGAACTCGGAGGTCCAGGTCCAGGCCAGGAAGGTGGAGACGACGGCGAGGGCGCCGCCGCCGGTGGCCAGGGCCCGGCCGACGGTGGCCGGCAGACCGATGAGGCCGGTGGCGGCGGGGGCGGTGGTCTCCGGGGTCTCCGGGGCGCCGGGTGCGGTGGTCTGTGTGGTCATCGGTGTCACGCCCTGTCCGCGACGCGCTCGCCGAGCAGGCCCTGTGGCCTCAGCAGGAGCACGAGGATGAGGAGTACGAACGCCCAGACGTCTGCCCAGGACTGGCTGCCGAACTTGTCCATGCCGGGGATGTCCGCGATGTAGGCGGTGGACAGGGCTTCGGCGACGCCGAGGACGAGACCGCCGAGCATGGCGCCGTAGATGTTGCCGATGCCGCCGAGGACGGCGGCGGTGAACGCCTTGAGGCCGAGGATGAAGCCCATGCGGAAGTCGATCTGGCCGTACTTGAAGCCGTAGGCGACGGAGCCGACCGCGGCGAAGGCGGCGCCCAGGGCGAACGCGATCACGATGATGCGGTCGGTGTTGACGCCCATCAGCTTGGCGGTGTCCGGGTCCTGGGCGGTGGCCTGCATGCCGCGCCCGGTGCGGGTGCGCATCACGAAGTAGGCGAGGACGGCCATGCTGAGCGGGGCGGCGGCGACCAGGAAGACGTCACCGGTCTGGATGGTGACGTTGCCGATCTCGAAGGGTCCGCCGGGGATGCTCGGGAAGGTGCGCGCCGACTTGGCCTCGGGGTACCAGGCCCACACGGCCTGCTGGAGGGCGAGGGAGAGGCCGATGGCGGTGATCAGCGGGGCGAGCCGGGGCGCGCTGCGCAGCGGCCGGTAGGCGAATCGTTCCGCTCCGACGGCGACGGTCACGGCGACCACGATGGCGCCCACCAGCATCAGCGGCAGGGCGATCCACATGGAGGTGCCGTCGGGAAGGATGTACACGTAGACAGTGAGGGCGCCGAAGGCGCCGGTCATGAATATCTCGCCGTGGGCGAAGTTGATGAGCTGGACGATGCCATAGACCATGGTGTAGCCGATGGCGACCAGCCCGTACATGGAACCAAGTAGCAGGCCGTTGACGAGCTGCTGCGGCAGTTCGTTCACCGCATGTCCTCCGAGCGTGGGATAAGCGACGGATGTGGCCGGAAGTGGCCGGATGCGAGTCCGCGCGGGGCGCCTCTTGAGCGCCCCGCGCGGCTCGGCTGGTGCGGCTTCGGGTCAGGAACCGTTGTAGGTGCCGGACTCCACGGCCTTCCAGGCCCCGTCCTTGACGGAGTAGACCGTGAGCTGCTTGTTGGTGGCGTCGCCGTACTCGTCGAAGGAGACCTTGCCGGTCACGCCGTCGAAGGAGACGTTCTGCAGGGCGGCGGTGACCTTCGCGCGGGCGTCGGAGGGCAGCTTGCCGTCGTTGTCGTCGACGACCTTCTTGACGGCCTCGATGATCGACCAGGCGGAGTCGTAGGAGTAGCCGCCGTAGGCCGCGTACGCCTCCTTGTAGCCCTCGGCCTTGTAGTCCGCGACGAACTGCTTGGCGGAGGGGAGGGTCTCCACCGGGGCGCCGACGGAGGTGGCGAGGTCGCCGGTGGCGGAGGCGCCGCCGAGCTTGATGAAGTCGTCGGCGTAGATGCCGTCGCCGCCGACCAGCGGGACCTTGGCGCCGGCCGCCTTGATCTGCTTGCTGAGCGGGCCGGCCTGCGGGTACTCGCCGCCGTAGTAGACCACCTGGGCACCGGAGTTCTTCACCTTGGTGGCGACCGCGGAGAAGTCCTTGGTGTCGGGGTTGATGTGCTCGGTGCCGACGACCTTGCCGCCCAGCTTCTTGAACTCGGCGGAGAAGGTGGCGGCGAGACCGGCGCCGTAGGTCTTCTTGTCGTCGATGACGAAGACCTTGGTCTTCTTGGCCTTGTTGTAGACGTACTGGGCGGCGAACGGGCCCTGGATGGCGTCCGTGGTCGCGGTGCGGAAGTACGACTTGTACGTGCGGGTCTTGGTCTTCTGCCAGTTGACGCCCTGGGTCAGCGCCGGGTTGGTGTTGGCGGGGGAGACCTGGGCCAGCTTGGCGTCGTCGAGGACCTTCTGCATCGACTCGGCGACGGAGGAGTTCAGCGGGCCGACGACACCGAGGACGCTCTTGTCGGTGACGAACGCCGTGGAGTTCTGCTGGCCGGACGAGGGCTGCGCCTGGTCGTCCTTGGCGTCGATCTTGAAGGTGACGCCCTTGACGTACTCCTTCTTGTTCGCGGTCTTGACCGCGAGGTCCACCGAGTTCTTGATGCCGAGGCCCAGCGCGGACAGGTCGCCGGTCAGCGGGGCGTCGATGCCGATGGTGACGGTGGTGCCGCCCTTGGCGTCGGAGCCGTTGTCGCCGCTGTCGCGCGAGCCGCAGGCGGTGAGGGTGAGCGCTCCCGCGGACAGCGCGGCGGTGATGGCGATGAGCGAACGTTGACGCACGATCAGTCCTTTCCCTGGACGACCGCATCCCCATGGAAACGGTCGAGCCGCGCGCCTGGCCGAAAAGCGAATCCGGGGCGCGGTGACTGGCCGTGACTCTAAGCGTGTGATGGGAACGTGGAGGAGAGCTTGACCAAGGCTGTGACGCTCTTGTTATGACACGAGGTAATGCAGAGCGGTACGCCCTGGGGGGAACGCCGGAATTCCGGCCGATTCGCCCTGTCCACATGCTGAGAACGCGCAGCACGCGCCCTCAACTGTTCAGGCGTCTCGGGGGTTTTGGTGATGACGGCGCACTTTCCTCGCAGGCTTCCCCGAGTGCGTGGGAGAGGTATCGGGTGTAGCGCGGACCGAGGATGAAACTCTGGGTTTGTATTGCGCGCGCATTACGCAGTGTTACTTCCAGGAAAGGTAGTGCGGCGTTTTTGGGCACCCTCCCGCATTCCGTGACACGCATGGTCACGGTGATCACGCGGGTGGAACCGGGCGGGGTCCGGAAGGGGGCGCGGGGCGCGGATTCGGCCGACATCCCGGCGTACGGCTGGCTCACCCTGGTCACGGTGACCGGGGGTCCGGACTCCACGGCGAGCCGCACGTCGAAGGCGAGGCGCCGGGGTGCGGTGGGCCGGCCGGCCAGGAAGGTCACGGTCACCGTCTGTGCGGGAAAGGGGAGTTCGGGAGGGGGCGCGGGGCGCGGCCGGGTGACCCAGAGGGTGGTGCCGGCGGCCAGTGCGGCGCAGGCGATGGCCGGAATCAGTAGGGTGCGGCGGCGCCCTGAGCGGGGTGCCGGGCGTGCCTCGGCGGGCTCGCGCGCCCAGGTGTCCTCGCCGGGTTCCAGCGGACCGATGCCGGTCATCGCCGGACACCGGGCCGTACGAGAAGTGCCCCGCCCCGTCC
Source organism: Streptomyces seoulensis (assembly GCF_004328625.1). Classification (NCBI taxonomy): domain Bacteria; kingdom Bacillati; phylum Actinomycetota; class Actinomycetes; order Kitasatosporales; family Streptomycetaceae; genus Streptomyces; species Streptomyces seoulensis. Next base: position 1,449,911 of record NZ_CP032229.1, on the reverse strand, counting down.
CATGCGCCGAAAGCTACGGCGCGGGACGGGGCGGGGCAATGGGATGCGTCAGTCCTTCGCCGGGGCCTCGCCCGCCGGGAGGTCGCGCAGGAGGCAGGTCAGACGGGCCGTGCAGACGCGGCGGTCCTGCTCGTCGGTGATGACGATCTCGTACGTCGCCGTGGAGCGGCCCCGGTGGACCGGGGTGGCGACGCCGGTGACCAGGCCGGAGCGCACGCCCCGGTGGTGGGTGCAGTTCAGGTCGACGCCGACGGCGACCTTGGAGTTGCCGCCGTGCAGCATCGAGCCGACCGAGCCGAGGGTCTCGGCCAGCACCGCCGAGGCACCGCCGTGCAGCAGGCCGTACGGCTGGGTGTTGCCCTCCACCGGCATGGTGCCGACCACCCGGTCCGGCGCCGCCTCGATGATCTGCACGCCCATCCGCGTCCCCAGGTGACCGGCGGAGAACATCGCGGGCAGGTCCACCCCGAGCGCCGCGTACTCGTCGATGATCTCCTGCGGGAATCTCACCTGCTGCTGCTCACCCATGCCCGGCTCCGTTCTCGTGCGCCTGTCCGGCGGCGACCCGATATCACTGAGCGAACGCTCAGTCGGTCGCCGATTGTTCCAGACGCCCTTCCGGGCGCGCCTCCAGCCGGACCACCACCGACTTGCTCGCCGGGGTGTTGCTGGTGTCGGCGGTGGCGTCCAGCGGCACCAGCACATTGGTCTCCGGGTAGTACGAGGCGGCGCAGCCCCGCGCGGTCGGGTAGTGCACCACCCGGAAGCCGGGCGCCCGCCGCTCCACCCCGTCGCTCCACTCGCCCACCAGGTCCACGTAACTCCCGTCGGCCACGCCGAGTTCGCGGGCGTCCTCGGGGTGGACCAGCACCACGCGGCGGCCGTCGGTGATGCCCCGGTAGCGGTCGTCCAGACCGTAGATCGTGGTGTTGTACTGGTCGTGCGAGCGCAGCGTCTGGAGCAGCAGCCGGCCCTCGGGCAGCTCGGGGTGCTCCACCGGGGCGGCGGTGAAGTTGGCCTTGCCGGTGGCGGTGGGGAAGCGGCGCTCGTCGCGCGGGGCGTGCGGCAGGGTGAAGCCGCCGGGGCGGGCCACGCGGGCGTTGAAGTCCTCGAAGCCGGGCACCACCCGCGCGATGCGGTCGCGGATCGCCGCGTAGTCCCGCTCGAACTCCTCCCAGGGCACCGTGCTGTCCGGCAGCACCCGCCGGGCCAGCCGGGCCACGATGGCGGGCTCGGACAGCAGCTGCGGGCTCGCGGGCGCCAGCCGGCCGCGCGAGGCGTGCACCATGCCCATGGAGTCCTCGACGGTGACGAACTGCTCGCCCCCGCCCTGCACATCGCGCTCGGTGCGCCCGAGCGTCGGCAGGATCAGCGCGCGGGCGCCGGTGACCACGTGCGAGCGGTTGAGCTTGGTCGAGACGTGCACGGTCAGCCCGGCCCGCCGCATGGCCGCCTCGGTCACCTCGGTGTCGGGGGAGGCGGAGACGAAGTTGCCGCCCATGGCGAAGAACACCTTCGCCTCGCCGTCCCGCAGCGCGCGGATGGCCCGGACGACGTCGAAGCCGTGCTCGCGCGGCGGGGCGAAGCCGAACTCCCGCTCCAGCGCGTCCAGGAAGGCGGGCGCGGGGCGCTCGAAGATGCCCATCGTGCGGTCGCCCTGCACGTTGGAGTGGCCGCGCACCGGGCACACCCCCGCGCCCGGACGCCCGATGTTTCCGCGCAGCAGCAGGAAGTTGACCACCTCGCGGATGGTCGGCACCGAGTGCTTGTGCTGGGTGAGGCCCATGGCCCAGCAGACGATGGTCCGCTTGGAGGCCAGCACCATCTCCAGGGCCCGCTCGATCTCCGCGCGGCCGAGCCCGGTCGCGGCCAGCGTCTCGTCCCAGTCGGCCTTGGCTGCCGCGTCCGCGAACTCCTCGTAGCCATGGGTGTGTTCGCGGACGAACTCCTCGTCGACCGCGCCGTCCGTCTCCAGGATCAGCTTGTTCAGCAGCCGGAAGAGGGCCTGGTCGCCGCCGAGGCGGATCTGGAGGAACAGGTCGGTCAGCGCGGCGCCCTTGAGCATGCCCTGCGGGGTCTGCGGGTTCTTGAACCGCTCCAGGCCCGCCTCGGGCAGCGGGTTGACGCTGATGATCCGCGCGCCCTCCGCCTTGGCCTTCTCCAGCGCCGAGAGCATGCGGGGATGGTTGGTGCCCGGGTTCTGCCCGGCCACGATGATCAGGTCGGCCCGGTACAGGTCCTCCAGCAGGACGCTGCCCTTGCCGATGCCGATCGTCTCCGAGAGCGCCGAACCGGACGACTCGTGGCACATGTTGGAGCAGTCGGGCAGGTTGTTGGTGCCCAGCTCGCGGGCGAAGAGCTGGTAGAGGAACGCCGCCTCGTTGCTGGTGCGGCCCGAGGTGTAGAAGACGGCCTCGTCCGGCGAGCCGAGGGAGCCGATCTCCTCCGCGATGATGTCGAACGCCCGCTCCCAGGTCACCGGCTCGTAGCGGTCGGCGCCCTCGGGGAGGTACATGGGGTGGGTGAGGCGGCCCTGCTGGCCCAGCCAGTAGCCGCTGCGCCCGGCGAGGTCGGCCACCGGGTGCGCGGCGAAGAACTCCGGGGTGACCCGGCGCAGCGTGGCCTCCTCGGCCACCGCCTTGGCGCCGTTCTCGCAGAACTCGGCCATGTGCCGGTGCTCCGGCTCGGGCCAGGCACAGCCGGGGCAGTCGAAGCCGTCCTTCTGATTCACCCGCAGCAGGGTCAGCGCGGTGCGCCGCGCCCCCATCTGCTGCTGCGCGATCCGCAGGGAATGCCCCACCGCGGGCAGTCCCGCCGCCGCGTGCTTCGGCTCCCCTGTCCGCGGCGCGTCCTGCACCGGATCACCCTTGGGCGGCTTCGTCGCCATCGCCCGCTCCCCTTCGATCGTCTTTCTCACATCCGGGTCCCCCGCGGCCCCGCCGAACAAGCATGCCCCCCGGGCGTCCGCAGCGGGAACCCTGTGGACAACGGGCCGGGGGAGCCCTGTGGACAACCGGCGGTCCGTCGCCGACCCCGTTCGCGGACTCGGCTGTCGGTGCGGCGTGGCAGGATCGGGGGCGTGGCAGAGACAGCATCGAAGAAGACCGACACCCCTCCCGGCGGCCGACCCCGCCTGATGCTCATGGACGGGCACTCACTGGCGTACCGCGCGTTCTTCGCGCTGCCCGCGGAGAACTTCACCACCGCGACGGGCCAGCCGACGAACGCGATCTACGGCTTCGCCTCGATGCTGGCCAACACCCTGCGTGACGAGGCGCCCACGCACTTCGCGGTCGCCTTCGACGTGTCCCGCAAGACCTGGCGCTCCGAGACGTTCACGGAGTACAAGGCCAACCGCTCCAAGACACCGGACGAGTTCAAGGGCCAGGTCGAGCTGATCGGCGAGCTGCTGGACGCGATGCACGCGCCCCGCTTCGCCGTGGACGGCTTCGAGGCGGACGACGTGATCGCCACCCTCGCCACCCAGGCCGAGGCCGCGGGCTTCGACGTGCTGATCGTCACCGGCGACCGGGACTCCTTCCAGCTGGTCAGCGAGCACACCACGGTGCTCTACCCGACCAAGGGCGTCTCGGAGCTGACCCGCTTCACCCCGGAGAAGGTTCTCGAGAAGTACGGGTTGACGCCCGCGCAGTACCCCGACTTCGCCGCGCTGCGCGGCGACCCGTCCGACAACCTGCCCGGCATCCCCGGCGTCGGTGAGAAGACCGCCGCGAAGTGGATCAACCAGTTCGGCTCGTTCGCGGAACTGGTCGAGCGCGTCGACGAGGTCAAGGGCAAGGCCGGGCAGAACCTCCGCGATCACCTGGAGTCGGTGAAACTCAACCGCGTCCTGACCGAGCTGGAGCGCGCGGTCGAGCTGCCGAAGACGGTCGCGGACCTCGGCCGTGAGCCGTACGACCGCAAGGGCGTGGCGGCCTTCCTGGACACCCTGGAGATCCGCAACCCCTCGCTGCGCGAGCGCCTCTTCGCCGTCGACCCCGGCGCCGAGGAGGCCGAGGCCACCCCGGTCGTCGCGGACGGCGTCGAAGTGGACGGCACGGTCCTGGGCACCGGCGAGCTGGCCGGCTGGCTGGCCGAGCACGCCGGTGAGGCGCTGGGCATGGCCACGGTGGACACCTGGGCGCTGGGCTCCGGCTCGGTCGCCGAGGTCGCCCTCGCCGCCGCGGGCGGAGCGGCCGCCTTCTTCGACCCCGCCGAGCTGGACGAGGCCGACGAGCGGGCGTTCGCCGGCTGGCTGGCCGACCCCGCGCGTCCCAAGGTGCTGCACAACGCCAAGGGCGCCATGCGGGTGCTGGCCGAGCACGGCTGGAGCGTGGAGGGCGTGTCCATGGACACCGCGCTCGCCGCCTACCTGGTCAAGCCCGGCCGCCGCTCCTTCGACCTGGACGCGCTCTCGCTGGAGTACCTGCACCGCGAGCTGGCCCCGGCCGCCGCGGCCGACGGCCAGCTCGCCTTCGGCGGGGACGACGGCGCCGAGGCCGAGGCCCTGATGATCAAGGCCCGCGCCATCCTCGACCTGGGCGACGCGCTGGAGACCCGGCTCACCGAGGTCGGCGCCGCCGACCTGCTGCGGGACATGGAGCTGCCCACCTCCGCCCTGCTCGCCCGCATGGAGCGGCACGGCATCGCGGCAGACCGCCCCCACCTGGAGACCATGGAGCAGACCTTCGCGGGCGCCGTGCAGCAGGCCGTGAAGGAGGCGCACACCGCCGCCGGGCACGAGTTCAACCTCGGCTCGCCCAAGCAGCTCCAGGAGGTCCTCTTCGGCGAGCTGGCGCTGCCGAAGACGAAGAAGACCAAGACCGGCTACACCACCGACGCCGACGCCCTGGCCTGGCTCGCCGCGCAGACCGACAACGAACTGCCGGTGATCATGCTCCGCCACCGGGAGCAGGCCAAGCTGCGCGTCACCGTCGAGGGCCTGATCAAGACCATCGCCGCCGACGGCCGTATCCACACCACCTTCAACCAGACGGTGGCGGCGACCGGCCGGCTGTCCTCCACGGACCCCAACCTGCAGAACATCCCGGTCCGCACCGACGAGGGCCGCGCGATCCGCCGGGGCTTCGTGGTCGGCGAGGGCTTCGAGTCCCTGATGACGGCCGACTACAGCCAGATCGAGCTGCGCGTCATGGCCCACCTCTCCGAGGACGCCGGCCTGATCGAGGCGTTCACCTCCGGCGAGGACCTGCACACCACGGTCGCCTCCCAGGTGTTCTCGGTCGGCCGGGACGCGGTCGACGCCGAGATGCGCCGCAAGATCAAGGCCATGTCGTACGGCCTCGCCTACGGCCTGTCCGCCTTCGGCCTCTCCCAGCAGCTCAACATCGACGCCGGCGAGGCCCGCGCGCTGATGGACACCTACTTCGAGCGGTTCGGCGGGGTACGGGACTATCTGCGCCGCGCGGTCGACGAGGCACGGGCGACGGGCTACACGGCGACCCTCTTCGGCCGCCGCCGCTACCTGCCCGACCTCAACAGCGACAACCGCCAGCGCCGCGAGGCCGCCGAGCGGATGGCGCTGAACGCCCCGATCCAGGGCACCGCAGCCGACATCGTCAAGATCGCCATGCTCCACGTCGACCGGGCGCTGCGCGAGGCGGAGCTGAAGTCCCGGATGCTGCTCCAGGTGCACGACGAAATCGTGCTGGAGATCGCCCCCGGCGAGCGCGAGAGGGTCGAGGAGATCGTCCGCCGCGAGATGGCGGACGCCGTCAGCCTGCGCGCCCCGCTGGACGTCTCCGTGGGCGTCGGCCCGGACTGGGAGTCGGCCGCGCACTGAGCCACCCGGAACCCCGCGCGGAGCCGCCCTCCCCGCGGGGTTTCCGACTGGGAGTCGGCCGCGCACTGAGCCACCCGGAACCCCGCGCGGAGCCGCCCTCCCCGCGGGGTTTCACTCACGTGGCCCCCGCCAGAACGCAGCCCCCGCCCGCCACCCGCGAGACTGCGGGCATGGGTATACGCATGCTTCACCGCCTGAGGCCCGCCCCGCGGCACGGCAGTACGGAGCGTACGGACACCGGCCCGGCGCCAGAGGCGTCCGGGACGGCCGTGCCCGTCGTCGCGGCCGGTGCCAGCGCCGCCCGTCGCCCCGCGCGTCCCCTGACCCGCGTCCGCCGGGCCGGCGCCGCCGCCCGCCGGGTCCTGGCCGCCGGAACCCGCCGCCTCCCCGACCGGCCCGCCTGTGCCGACCTCCTGTGCGGCTACCTCGCGCTGCTGCTGACCCACCTGCCGAAGGCGCGCCCCCGGCACACGCTCACCGTGTTCGTGGCCTCCCTCACCGACCGCCCCGCTCCCGCCGCCCCGCGCCGACCGTCGCACCCCGTGCCACCGGCCCGGCGCTCGGCGCGGAAGCGGGCGTAGCGCCGACGGGCCGCCACACCCGTACCGCGCCCGCGTACAGCACCACCCCGAGCAGCAGGCCCGAGCCCGCGCCGAAGCACACCGTGGGCACCAGTTCCCAGGGCCGGGCGACCGCGCCCCAGTACGCCCACCAGCGCACCGCCCGCACCACCGCCGCGCCCAGCGCGCAGCCCACCAGCAGGGGCAGCGCCCAGCACCGGTCCCGTACGGAGAGCAGGGGTACGCCCACCGGATCACCGGCCGGGGCGGCCCGGAGCGCCCGTACCAGGAAGACGGCGATCCCGGCGGCGGCCAGCGCCGAGGTGCCGTACTGGAGCCACTGGAAGAGGGGAATTCCGGCCATCATGCGGGCGAGTACCGGCACCAGCCCGGTGCCCCAGCGGTCGTGGTGGGTGAAGGCGTCCCACACCACGTGCGTGACCCCGCCCAGCACCGCCGAGACGTACCACCACGGCGCCAGCGACGCCCGGACCCGCGCGCGGGGTGCCCCGCAGCGCAGCAGGGCGGCGGGCCTGGGCTGCCAGGGCCGGGGGAGCAGCGCCACCAGTGGCTCGCGCACCAGCAGCCAGAGCGCCACCAGCGCCCAGGAGAGCAGCACGTCCACGGTGAGCACCCCGGTGAAGGAGTGCGTGAACGTCCCGTACTCCATCGCCTCCGGGTGCACCCCGGCCGCGTAATAGGTCAGGTCCGGCGCGAAGGAGCCCGCCACGAGCACCGACGGCACCAACGGCCCCCGCCCGGTCCCGTCCCGGCGGACGGCGGGCAGTACGGCGGCGGCATGGCTGAGCGTGAACGGCAACGGGTCCTCCCGGAACGGCCGGCGCGAGCCGCGCCGGTGATCGCGGGCCCAGTATGCGTGACGCGCCCTCATCGGCCGGGCGGGCGACAGGAGTCGGCCAAGTCCGGAAAACGCGGGTGCCACGGGTCCCTCGCGACAGGGGAGTTGACGTAGGGTCGGCCGGGGCGCATCTGTCGTGCACACGGTCAGGTGACCCACCACACAGACCTCAGTGCGGCACACCGGGCAACCGTGGCACCGGCCCGGCCGTCACACCTTCAGTCGGGACAGGCGCAGACGGACGCCGAGGGCGTCCACGGGAGGGGTTCACTCTATGGCGGCGCACAAGGGCAGGCGGCTGCGCAAGGGAGCGGCGACGACCGCGGCGGCCGCCTTGGCGGTCGCGGCACTCTCCGCGTCCCAGGCGCCGGGGGCGACCGGCGCTCCGGACACCCTCCAGACCAGCGCGGGCCAGAGCAGCCCCGTGCCGGACGTGCCGGCGGATGCCAACGCCACCGGCAACTCGCCGTACTACACGGACCTTCCGCCGCTCAACAGCCCGCTGCCGAGCCCGTCCTCGACGAACGGCACGCCCGTCTCGCGGGGCGAGGGCGAGGCGGGCATCCCCGCGACCGTGCTGGACGCCTACCAGAAGGCCGAGGCCGAACTCCGCACGTCCAAGCCCGGCTGCAACCTGCCCTGGCAACTCCTCGCCGCCATCGGCAAGGTGGAGTCCGGCCAGGCCAGGGGCGGCCGTGTGCGGGCCGACGGCACCACGATCAGCCCGATCATCGGCCCCCAGCTCGACGGCAACGGCTTCGCCCTCATCAAGGACACCGACCACGGCGTCTACGACGGCAACAGCTCCTACGACCAGGCCATCGGCCCCATGCAGTTCATCCCGTCCACCTGGGCGTGGGCGGGCCGCGACGGCAACGGCGACGGCAAGGCCGACCCGAACAACGTCTACGACGCCGCCCTCGCCGCGGGCCACTACCTGTGCCGCAACGGCTGGGACCTCTCCACCGAACGCGACCTGCGCAGCGCGATCCTGAGCTACAACAACTCCACCGACTACCTCGACCTCGTGCTGAGCTGGGTGGACTACTACCGCAAGGGCACCCACTCCGTCGCGGACGGCACCGGCGGCATCCCCGGCCACCGCAGCGACGACGGCCTCCCGCGCACCAGCATGCCCGCCACTCCGGGCACCGTCTCGCCGAAGCCCTCGAAGCCGGGCAAGCCATCCAAGCCGGCCCAGCCGAGCCCGGACCCCGGCAAGCCCGGCAGCCCCTCGCCCGAGCCGACCCCGCCGGCCGGGACGCCCACCCCGTCCGACACGGTGGACCACCTCGTCTCGCCCGACCTGGACGGCACCGAGCTGTCCGCCACGGCCGGGGACGCCTTCGAGCGGCGGATCAGTGCCCGCGCGGTGACCAAGGACGGCAAGTCCGTCGCCAAGGTCCGGGTGCGGTTCACCATCACCGGAGACACCGGCGCCACCTTCACCGGCGGCGAGCGGGTGGCCACCATCGCCACCGACGCCAAGGGCACCGCACTCGCCCCGCAGCTCCTCGCGGGCGAGCAGGCCGGCACCTTCAAGGTCACCGGCACGGTCGTCGGGCACGCGGCCAAGGGCGTCGGCTACACGGCCACCGTCACCCCGCGCCCCGCCGACAAGCTGGTCCGCACCTCCGACACCGCGCTGACCTGCACCCCGGGCGGCGAGTTCGCCGGGCAGGTCCAGGTCAAGGCGACGTACAAGGGCGCTCCGGCGGCCAAGGTCGGCGCCACCGCCACCCTGATCAAGTCCGCGGCCAACCCCAGCGCGAACATCGTCGGGCCCTACTTCAAGGACGCGAACGGACAGCCCGTCCGCACCCTCACCGGGCTCACCACCGACGCCGACGGCGTCGTCACGCTGCCCAAGCTGTACGCGGACCTCTTCAGCGGCACCTACCTGCTCCGCGTCACCACGCCGGGCGGGGGCAGCGTCACCGTCGAGCTGAAGGTCTCGGTCCTGGCGACCGCCTCGGCCGGCCCCTCGCCGAGCGCCTCCGCCGACCCGTCGCCGAGCGCCTCGGCCGGCTCCTGAGGTCCTTCACCGCCTGAGCCGGGCCGTCGTATGACGGGTCGGCTCGGCGGTGGCCGGGTCCTCGGGCCAGGGATGCTTCGGGTACCGCCCGCGCAGCTCGGCCCGGACCGCCCGGTAGCCGTCCCGCCAGAACGAGGCGAGGTCCGCCGTCACGGCGGCGGGCCGCCCGGCGGGCGACAGCAGATGCACCAGCAGCGGCACCCCGGCCACCTCCGGGGTCTCCCGCAGCCCGAACAGCTCCTGCAACTTCACGGCCAGCACCGGCCGTTCGGGGTCCGTGTAGTCGACCCGCACCCGTGACCCGCTCGGTACGGCGACCCGCTCCGGCGCCAGCTCGTCCAGCCGGGCCGCCTCCCCGCCCGCCCACGGCAACAGCCGCGTGAGCGCCTGCCCCGCGTCGATCCGCCCCAGGTCCGCCCGGCGCCGGGCCCGCCCCAACTCCGGCTCCAGCCAGTCGTCCACGCGGGCCAGCAGCGCCTCCTCCGACACGTCCGGCCACGGCTCCCCGAGCCGCGCCCGCAGGAACGCCAGCCGCTGCCGCAGGAGTTGAGCGTGCTCGGTCCACCGCAGCAGCCCCAGCCCCTCCCGCCGCAGCCCGTCGACCAGGGCGGCCCGCACCAACCCGGGCTCGGGCTTCGCGAGAGGCCGCACGGCCAGCTCCACGGCCCCCAGCCGCTCGACCCGCCGCGCCACGACCTCCCCCTCGGCCCAGCGCACCTCCTCCCGCTCATCCAGCAGCGAGGCGGCAGCCGCCCGGGCGACCTCCTCCGGCACGGCGGCCCCGAGACGCATCCGCCCGTGCCCCTTCCCCACCGGCCGGTCCGCGACGGCCACGACGATCCATGGCGCCCCCCGCAAGGCCGACCCCTCAGTCACCTCGACCCGGCTCCCGGACACCATCAGGTACGACCCGCCGTCCAGCCGGGCGATCCGCTCAGGGAAGGCGAGCGCGGCGACCCGGCCGACGGCGGCCTCGTCGCCGAGGGGCTCAGGGGCGGCACCGGGCGCGTCCGGTTGCGCCACGCCCCGCAGTCGCCGTACCTCCGCCGCCCAGCGCGCCGCGTACGCGTCGCCGCCCCGGCGGGCCCGGCGCAGGGCACCCGCCAGGTCGTCGCCGTACTCGCGCGGTACCTCCTCCGAGAGGAGGGCGACCGTCTCGGCGGCGGAGGCGGGGGAGTCGAGCAGGGCCCGGCCGAGGCGGGGGTGGAGGCCCAGGCGGGAGAGGCGGGTGCCCCGGGGGGTGGCCCGGCCGGTGGGATCGACGGCGCCGACGGCCGTCAGTACGTCGCGGGCCGCCGCCATCGCCCCGGCGGGCGGCGCGTCCAGCAGGGCGAGGCCCGTGGCGTCCGGGTCGCCCCAGCAGGACGCCTGGAGGGCGAAGGCGGTCAGGTCGGCGACCTTGATCTCCGGGGCCGGGAAGGCGGGCAGGCGGGTGTCCTCGGCGCGGTCCCAGCAGCGGAAGACCACACCGGGTGCCTCGCGCCCGGCCCGGCCCGCACGCTGGGCACCGGCCGCGCGGGACGCCCGTACCGTCGCCAGGCCGCTCAGGCCGCGCGCGTGGTCCACGCGGGGCTCCCGCGCGAGCCCCGAGTCGACGACGACCCGGACGCCCGGCACCGTGAGGGAGGACTCGGCCACCGAGGTCGCCAGGACCACCCGGCGCCGTGCGCCGGGGGAGAGCACCGCGTCCTGCACGGCGGCGGGGGCACGGCCGTGCACCTGGAGCACGTCGACATCGGCCAGTCCGCCCAACTGCCCGGCCACGCGCGCGATCTCCCCCACACCGGGCAGGAAACACAGCACGTCACCGGAGTGCTCGGCCAGAGCCCGCCGGACGACCGAGGCGACATGCGCCAGGAGCGCCGGGTCCACCCGCATCCCGTGCGGCGGCCGCACCGGACGCGCGGGCGGCGCCCAGACCACGTCCACGGGGTACGACGCACCGGCCGCCTCCACCACCGGCGCATCACCGAGCAGCCGGGACCAGCCCTGCGCGTCGGTGGTCGCGGAGGCTGCCACCAGTCGGAGGTCGGGCCGCAGGGTCCCCCGTACGTCCCAGAGGAAGGCGGCGGCCGTGTCCGCGTCGAGGTGCCGTTCGTGGCACTCGTCGAGCATCACCACGTCGACGCCGGCCAGCTCCTGGTCCCGCTGGAGCCGCTGGAGGAGGACACCGGTGGTCACGACCTCCACGCGGGTGTGGGGGCCCACCACACGTTCGCCGCGAACGGTGTGGCCGACGCTGACACCGGGCTTCTCGCCCAGCAGCCACGCCATCCGCCGCGCGGCCGCCCGCGCCGCGATCCGGCGGGGCTCGGCCACCACGACCCGCCGCGCCGGACCCCCGTCGGCCAGCCCGGCCAGCACCAGCGGCACGAGCGTCGTCTTGCCGGTACCGGGCGGCGCCACCAGCACGGCGGTGCCCCGGGAGTCCAGCGCGGCGGTCAGGTCGGGCAGGGCGGAGCGCACGGGCAGCGCGGCGAGGGCGTCGTCACGGATCACGCCCCCAGTGTCGTACGCCGGGAGGCCGGGGCCGTCAGTCCCGTTCGCAGACGAAGATCGCGGTACCGGGGATCAGGTTGCCGCGCAGCGGGGACCAGCCGCCCCACTCGGAGGTGTTCCAGGCCGGCCACTCCGGCTCCACCAGGTCCACCAGCCGGAACCCGGAGGACACGATGTCCCGCACCCGGTCCCCGATCGTGCGGTGGTGCTCCACATAGACGGCGCTCCCGTCGTCGCCCTGCTCCACATAGGGAGTGCGGTCGAAGTAGGAGGCCGCCACGGACAGCCCCTCCGGACCGGGTTCGTCCGGGAAGGCCCAGCGGATCGGGTGCGTCACCGAGAACACCAGCCGGCCGCCCGGCCGCAGCACCCGCCGCACCTCGCGCAGCACCAGCCGGGGATCGGCCACGAAGGGCAGCGCCCCGTACGCCGAGCACACCACGTCGAAGGAGGCGTCCGCGAAGGGCAGCGCGCCCGCGTCCGCACACACCAGCGGGAACGCCGAGCCGATGCGCAGCGCGTGCTGGAGCTGCCGGTGGGAGAGGTCGAGCGCGACCGGACGGGCGCCCTGGGCGGCCAGCCAGCGCGCGCACTGCGCCGCGCCCGCGCCGATCTCCAGCACGTCCCGGCCCTTCAGCTCCTCCGCCGGGCCGAGCAGCTCGGCCTCCACCTCGTCCAGCCCCTCCGGGCACCAGACGAAGCGGTCGTCACCGAGGAAGGTGCCGTGCTCGACCTGGTACTCGTCGGCGTTCCGGTCCCACCAGCCCCGGTTGGCCCGACTGCTCTCCGCGACCCCCGCGTCACGGCGGGTGGCCTCCGGCTCTGATTCCTCCGACCCCTCCGGGTCGTGCCCCACAGGCTCTTGGATGATCGGCTCCCTCGTCGTACTCTTCCGTCCAACCGGCCCGCCGGACGCGTGTCACGGAAGGGATCACGCGGTCACGCGCGCCCAGTTGGGCGATTCTTCCGCCGGGTATGCGGCGTTCGGTCCGCGGTGTGCGCCTTCGCGCATTGACCCTGCCCGGCTGCCCCCGTATGCTACAAGTTGCGCTGCGGGCCTGCGCACCTCAGACGTAGCAGGTCGCGCTCGCATCTGTATGTATCCCTCGGTTCTCGAGGCGCCACCGGGCACCCGGTGCTCAAGTGGCGCTTCCTTGGCTGTCCGGCTTCTGCAGAGCGAAACGGGCTCCCGGCGTAAGCAGTACCTACGACTTCAATGTCCGTACCGGAGCCCTTTCCCACATGACGAGCAGCACCGAGACCACCGCCACCACCCCGCAGGTTGCGGTCAACGACATCGGTAACGAGGAAGCCTTCCTCGCCGCGATCGACGAGACGATCAAGTACTTCAACGACGGCGACATCGTCGACGGCGTCATCGTGAAGGTCGACCGGGACGAGGTCCTGCTCGACATCGGTTACAAGACCGAAGGTGTCATCCCGAGCCGCGAGCTCTCGATCAAGCACGACGTCGACCCGAACGAGGTCGTCAAGGTCGGCGACGAGATCGAGGCCCTGGTTCTCCAGAAGGAGGACAAGGAAGGCCGCCTGATCCTCTCGAAGAAGCGCGCCCAGTACGAGCGCGCCTGGGGCACCATCGAGAAGATCAAGGAAGAGGACGGCATCGTCACCGGTACCGTCATCGAGGTCGTCAAGGGTGGTCTCATCCTCGACATCGGCCTCCGCGGCTTCCTCCCGGCCTCCCTGGTCGAGATGCGCCGCGTCCGCGACCTCCAGCCCTACGTGGGCAAGGAGCTCGAGGCGAAGATCATCGAGCTGGACAAGAACCGCAACAACGTGGTCCTGTCCCGCCGTGCCTGGCTCGAGCAGACCCAGTCCGAGGTCCGCCAGACGTTCCTCACGACCCTCCAGAAGGGTCAGGTCCGCTCCGGCGTCGTGTCCTCCATCGTCAACTTCGGTGCCTTCGTGGACCTGGGTGGCGTCGACGGCCTGGTGCACGTCTCCGAGCTGTCCTGGAAGCACATCGACCACCCGTCCGAGGTTGTCGAGGTCGGCCAGGAAGTCACCGTCGAGGTTCTCGACGTGGACATGGACCGCGAGCGCGTCTCCCTGTCGCTGAAGGCGACCCAGGAAGACCCGTGGCAGCAGTTCGCCCGCACCCACCAGATCGGCCAGGTCGTGCCCGGCAAGGTCACGAAGCTGGTTCCGTTCGGTGCGTTCGTCCGCGTGGACGAGGGCATCGAGGGTCTGGTCCACATCTCCGAGCTGGCCGAGCGCCACGTGGAGATCCCGGAGCAGGTCGTCCAGGTCAACGACGAGATCTTCGTCAAGGTCATCGACATCGACCTCGAGCGTCGCCGCATCAGCCTCTCGCTGAAGCAGGCCAACGAGGCCTTCGGTGCCGACCCGGCCTCGGTCGAGTTCGACCCGACCCTGTACGGCATGGCCGCGTCCTACGACGACCAGGGCAACTACATCTACCCCGAGGGCTTCGACCCCGAGACCAACGACTGGCTCGAGGGCTACGAGACCCAGCGCGAGGCGTGGGAGGGCCAGTACGCCGAGGCGCAGCAGCGCTTCGAGCAGCACCAGGCCCAGGTCATCAAGTCCCGCGAGGCGGACGAGAAGGCCGCTGCCGAGGGTGTCGACGTCGCGGGTGCGGCTCCGGCCGCTTCCGGTGGCGGCGGCTCGTACTCCTCCGAGGGTGCGGACACCTCCGGTGCCCTTGCTTCGGACGAGGCGCTTGCCGCGCTGCGTGAGAAGCTGGCGGGCGGCCAGAGCTGAACGCTCACCGCTGAGGTTTAGCCGGTAGTCAAGCTTGAGGGACTCGTACCTTTCGGGGTGCGGGTCCCTCAGGCGTTTTCTGGTGCGTTGTCAGGTGCGGGTTGTGGGGGGGTGTTCGCGCAGTTCCCCGCGCCCCTTGGGGGAGTTGCAGCTGAACCCTGTTTGATGATCTTGGGAATGGTCCGGTGGTTCCTGGTGTTGGCTCATTTGGACACTAGGAGGGGCGGTCATCGTGGTTGATCCGCAGGGTTTGTTCGCTTGGGAGCCGAAGGGGCTCGCCGTGGTGGACGTGGCGTTGGCTCAGGAGTCGGCCGGGCTGGTCATGCTCTACCACTTCGACGGGTACATCGACGCGGGGGAGACGGGCGACCAGATCGTGGAGCGGGTCCTCGACACGCTGCCGCACCAGGTCGTGGCCCGGTTCGACCACGACCGGCTGGTGGACTACCGGGCCCGCCGTCCGCTGCTGACCTTCCAGCGCGACAGCTGGACCGGCTACGAGGTGCCGGCCATCGAGGTCCGCCTCGTGCAGGATGCCACCGGGGCGCCGTTCCTGGTGCTGTCCGGGCCCGAACCCGACGTGGAGTGGGAGCGGTTCGCACTCGCCGTCCAGCAGATCGTGGAGCGCCTCGGCGTCCGGCTGTCCGTCAACTTCCACGGCATCCCGATGGGCGTACCGCACACCCGTCCCGTGGGCCTCACCCCGCACGGCAACCGCACCGACCTCGTCCCCGGACACCGCAGCCCCTTCGAGGAGGCCCAGGTGCCGGGCAGCGCGGCCGCGCTGCTGGAGTACCGGCTCAGCGAGGCCGGCCACGACGTTCTCGGGGTCGCCGCGCACGTCCCGCACTACCTCGCCCGCTCCGCCTACCCGGACGCCGCGCTGACCGTGCTGGAGGCGATCACCGCCGCCACCGGTCTCGTGCTGCCCGGTGTCGCCCACGGTCTGCGCACCGAGGCGCACCGCACCCAGACCGAGATCGACCGCCAGATCCGCGAGGGCGACGAGGAACTGACCTCGCTCATCCAGGGCCTTGAGCACCAGTACGACGCGGCCGCCGGCGCCGAGACCCGCGGCAACATGCTCGCCGAGCCCGTCGACATCCCGTCCGCCGACGAGATCGGCCTCGAGTTCGAGCGGTTCCTCGCGGAGCGGGAGGGCGAGGCGTAAGCCCTCCGGCGCGAGGGTCTAGGCTGCCCGGCATGTTGAAAGTGGGGCTGACCGGCGGCATCGGGGCCGGCAAGAGCGAGGTGTCGCGGCTGCTCGTGGAGCACGGGGCCGTGCTGATCGACGCGGACCGGATCGCGCGGGAGGTCGTGGCGCCGGGGACACCGGGTCTCGCGGCCGTGGTGGAGGCGTTCGGGCCGGAGATCCTCGCCGAGGACGGCTCGCTGGACCGGCCCCGGCTCGGGTCCATCGTCTTCGCCGACCCGGAGAAGCTGGCCGTCCTCAACGCGATCGTGCACCCCCTGGTGGGCGAGCGGTCCCGCGAGCTGGAGAGCGCCGCGAGCGCCGACGCCGTCGTCCTGCACGACGTACCGCTGCTCACCGAGAACGGGCTGGCGCCGCTGTACGACCTCGTCGTCGTCGTGGACGTGAGCCCCGGGACCCAGCTCGACCGGCTGGTCCGGCTGCGCGGGACGACCGAGGAGGACGCCCGCGCCCGCATGGCCGCCCAGGCGAGCCGTGAGCAGCGCCGGGAGATCGCCGACATCGTGATCGACAACGACGTGCCGCTGGACGCGCTGGAGAAGCGGGTCGACGAGGTCTGGGCCGAACTGACCCGGCGCGCGGCCGAGCGGAGCGGTGGCGCGGAATAGCCCCTCCGCCTTGAGGCGTTGGAACGGCGGAGTGAGGGAAGGACTTCGCCGTGCCCGAGATCAATGGTTCCGCCGGACGTACGCCGGAGACGGATGTCATCGACTTCCGCGCCGCCGAGCATCTGCTCGACGCGCGGGACCCCAGGGGCGCGGTGAAACTGCTCGACGAAGTGATCGCCGCGCATCCCGAGAACACCGCCGCCCGGCTGCTGCGGGCGCGCGCCTTCTTCGCCGCCGCGCAACTGCGGCCCGCCGAGCTGGAGTTCACGGTGGTGCTGGAGCGCGAGCCGGACAACGCCTTCGCCCACTTCGCGCTGGGCCGCACCTACGAGCGCCAGGGCAGGGCCGGTCAGGCCCGCCGCCACTTCCGGCTGGCCGCCGCGCTGGACCCCAACCCGGACTATCTGCGAGCGGCCCGCTTCGACTCCTGAGCCCGGTCGCTCAGGGGTGGTGGTGCCGGGGCGCGGGCAGGCGGGGGAACCCCCGCCGCCGCCTCGGCCGTACCGCCGTCTCGTCGTGCACCGGCTCGTACGGGGGTACGTCGCGGCCCGGCTGGTAGTGCGGGCCCTGGCGCAGATGGCGGACGACCACGGCCAGGTCGACCGTGACCACCAGCCACAGCACGGCGCACGCGACCGCCCAGCCGGTGCGTCCGGTCAGGGCGAAGGCCACGGAGCCGAAGACGGTCCAGGCGAACCCCCACACGCTCAGCCACAGCCGCGCCCGCAGCGCACTGCGCGCGGTCGCCGGTTCACTGCCGGTACGCATCCGATCACCACCTCTCTGGCAACGTACTCCGGTTCCCGGAGCGGTGTGAATTGACTCGAACGAGTGGTTCGGGGCGGGACGGGAACGGGTGAACGAAGATCGTCCGTTCTTCCGGCATGACAGTCGAGATGCGTGAAGGACATCAGGGCACCGGCCCCGGAGCGATCACCCCGGACGGCTGCGCGGTGGAGCTGTACGCCCGCTTCCCACCGGGCGACGAACCGGACGTCATCGCCGCCGCCGTGCCCGCCGGGGCGCACATCCTGGAGCTGGGCAGCGGCGCGGGCCGGGTCACCCATCCGCTGCTGGAGCGCGGGTTCCGGGTGACGGCGGTGGACGAGTCCGCCGAGATGCTGGAGCGGGTGCGCGGGGCGGAGCGCACCATACGCACGCCGATCGAGGACCTGGACCTGGGCGAGCGGTTCGACGTGGTCCTGCTCGGCTCGTTCCTGGTGCACACCGCCGACCCGGCGCTGCGCCACGCCCTGCTGGACACCTGCGCCCGCCATGTGGCGCCGGACGGCTGCGTGCTCATCCAGCGGGAGGGCGCCGACTACCACGAGAACGTGCCGAGGGAGCGCGTCGACCCCCGGGGCTTCACCGTCCGGATCGCCTCGGTGGAACCGGTCGGGGACGGGGTCGACTCGGTGCGGGCCGAGTACACCTTCCCGGACGCCGCCTGGACCCAGACCTTCCGCAGCAGGGCCCTGACGAAGGAGCAGTTCGAGGCCGCGCTCGGGGAGGCCGGGCTGAGAGTGGACGCCGAGCTGACCGACGACGGGATATGGGTGCGGGCGGTGCCGGCGGGCCGAGGGGCTGAGGGCTGAGGCGGTCGCCCGTGGCTCAGTGGCCCGGCCGGCGCCTGCCGTGGGGGTCCGGGGCGACGACGGGGGCACCGGGGGCGTCCGGCGTGCCCAGGCCGCGCAGCCGTTCCAGCTCGCGGCGGTCCCGCTTGGTGGGGCGGCCGGCGCCCCGGTCCCGGATGCCGACGGGGGCGACCGCCTCGCGGGGCGGCGGAGGAGGGGAGTTGTCGATGTAGCACTGCGCGGCCACCGGGGCGCCGACCCGCTTGCGGATCAGCCGCTTCACGATCACCACGCGCTCCCGGCCCTCGTGCCGCAGCCGCACCTCGTCGCCCACCCGCACGGAGTACGCGGGCTTCACCCGCTCCCCGTTCACATGGACATGGCCGCCCCGGCACGCGGTGGCGCCCAGCGACCGCGTCTTGACCAGGCGCACCGCCCAGACCCAGCTGTCGATCCGGACCGTCTCCCCGGCGGCGAGCCCCGCGGCCTCGGCGGCGGCCACCGCGGCGGCGGTACCGGGGTCCGCCGCCGGTGCCTCGGGGGCGGCGGCCTCCTGGGTGCCGTCGGCGGCCGGGTCCTGTGAAGCGAGTGCCATGCTGCCGACCCTAACGCTCCGCCGCGCCGGGCCGGTACGGCGTTTCCCACCACTCCCACGCCCCACCCCGGATGCGGCCCGCCCGCGCACCCCGGAGGCTGTTGCCGAGGTCGCGCCGGGAGCGAGGAGGGGACATGGAGACGGAGGCCGGGGAACCGCCACCGCGCCGGCGGGCGTTCACCTTCCCCAGCGCGCTCACCGTGCTCGTCGTGGTCACGATCGCCGTCTGGCTGCTCGCCTTCCTCATCCCGCCGGGCCAGTACGCCCGCAACGCGGCCGGCGCCCCCGTGCAGGGGACCTACCACCGGGTCTCCGCCGGGGAGTCCTTCGTCGACCGGCTCGACGACCTGTTCCTCTCCCCGGTCAACGGGCTGTACGGCCTGAGGGACGCGAAGACCGGGCTGGTGGGGCCGGACCTGACGGGGGAGCTGTACGGCGCGGCGGGGGTGTTCCTGTTCGTGCTGGCCATCGGCGCCTTCATCACCGTGGTGTTCGCCACCGGCGCGCTGGACCGGGGCATCGCGCGGCTCGCCCACCGGCTGCGGGAGCGGGGGGCGCTGCTGATCGCCGGGATCATGGTGGTGTTCTCGGTGCTCGGCACCGTGGAGGGCTTCGCCGAGGAGACCCTCGGCTTCTACGGCCTGATCGTGCCGCTGATGCTGGCCCTCGGCTACGACCGCATGGTGGCCGTCGGCACGATCATCCTGGGCGCGGGCATCGGCGTGCTCTGCTCGACGGTGAACCCCTTCGCCACCGGGGTGGCCTCCTCGGCCGCCGACATCTCCCTCGGCGACGGCATCGCGCTGCGCTTCGTGATGTGGGCGGTGCTGACGGCGGTGACGGTCGCCTACGTCATCCGGTACGCCCGGCGGGTACGGCGGGACCCGGCCCGCTCCCTCACCGGCTTCCTGCCAGGCGACCGCGAGCACGCCACCGAGGCGCCGGACGCGGAACCGGAGCTGACCGGGCTGCACCGGGCGGTGCTGACCACGATGGTCCTGGTCTTCGCGTTCATGATCTTCTCCGTGGTGCCGTGGTCCAGCGCCCTCACCGGCGACGCCGACGCCACCCCGTACGGGTTCGAGCTGGACTGGTCGTTCCCGCAGCTCGCCGCGCTGTTCATCTGCGCGGCCGTGCTGGTCGGGCTGGTGGCGCGGATGGGGGAGCAGCGGCTCAGCGCCACGATCGTGCAGGGCGCGGCCGACTTCATCTCGCCCGCGCTGGTGATCGTGCTGGCCCGCGGGGTCACCGTGATCATGAACAACTCGAAGATCACCGACACCGTGCTGCACTCCATCGAGGGGGTGGTGCGGGGGACCTCGTCCGGTGTCTTCGGGGTCATCGTGTTCGGGGTGAACCTGCCGCTGGCCTTCCTGATCCCCTCCACCTCCGGCCATGCCACGCTCGCCATGCCGATCCTCGCCCCGCTGGCGGACTTCGCCGGGGTGTCCCGCGCGGTCGTCGTCACCGCCTGGCAGGCGTCCAGCGGCTGGATGAACCTGTGGGTGCCGACCACCGCCGTCGTGATGGGCGGGGTCGCGCTGGCCAAGGTGGGCTACGACAAGTACCTGCGGTTCGCCTGGCCGCTGCTGGCCGTGCTGTTCGCGCTGATCTGCGGGTTCGTCGCGCTGGGCGCGGCCTTCACCTGACCGGCCGGGTCTACCGTGAGGGGCATGGACGACAGCGGTGGCCTCGCCCGGCTGGACCGGCGCGTGAGCGAGTGCCGTGCCTGCCCGCGCCTGGTGGAGTGGCGCGAGGAGGTGGCCCGTACCAAGCGGGCCGCGTTCGCGGACTGGACGTACTGGGGGCGCCCGGTGCCCGGCTTCGGCCCTGCCGACGCCCGGCTGGCGATCATCGGGCTGGCCCCCGCCGCGCACGGCGGCAACCGCACCGGCCGCATGTTCACCGGCGACCGCTCCGGAGACGTGCTCTACCAGGCCCTCCACGACCTGGGCCTCGCCTCCCAGCCCACCTCGGCCGCCCTCGACGACGGGCTGGAACTGTACGGCGTCCGTGTCACCGCCCCCGTGCACTGCGCCCCGCCGGCGAACAAGCCGACGCACGGCGAGCGCGACACCTGCCGGCCCTGGCTGGTGCAGGAGCTGAAGCTGCTCCGGCCGACGCTCCGGGCCGTCGTCGTGCTCGGCGCCTTCGGCTGGCAGGCGGCGCTGCCCGCGCTCACCGAGGCGGGCTGGACCGTACCCCGCCCCCGCCCCGCCTTCGGCCACGGCGCCCACGTCCCGCTCGAAGGCGGCCTGGACCTCTACGGCTGCTTCCACGTCAGCCAGCGCAACACCTTCACCGGCCGCCTCACCCCGGAGATGCTCCGCGAGACCCTGGGGACGGCGGCGCAGATGGCCGGCCTGCGCTAACGGGGCTGCCAGACGTACCGCACGTCCGGCTCCCGCTCCTCGTTGTCGTGGCCGTCGGTGCGCTCGACGGCCACGAAGCCATGGCGCTCGTAGAAGCGGTGCGCGGGCTTGTTCACCTGGAACGTCCACAGCGTCAGCCCGCCCGGGACGCGCTCCTTGGCCAGCGCCACGAACCGGTCGCCGAGGCCCCGCCCGCGATGGGCGGGGTCCAGGTAGAGCTGGGACAGCAGGCGCCCGTCGAGCACCATCATGCCGACGATCGCACCGTCCTCCGCCTCGGCCACCCAGGTCTCGCGCAGCGGGATCACCACGTCCCGGACATGGGCGTGGACCTCGTCGTCCGAGCGCGGGCGGACGACCGTGGGCAGCGCGGCGGCGAAGGAGCGCAGCCAGACGCCGGCCGTGGCGGAGGCGTCCGCCGGGACGGCCCGGCGCAGCAGGACCGTCACCGCTACGCCTCCGGGATCGCGGCCGTGGCGGTGATCTCCACCAGCTGGCCGGTGTAGCCGAGGCAGGCGACGCCGAGCAGGGTGGAGGAGTGCGGGCCCTTGCTCAGACCGGACGCCTCCACCACCTCCCACACCGACGACAGCACCGAGGGCTGGTCGCTCACCACGTACACCTCGGTCACCAGCACGTGCTCCAGGCCGCTGCCCACGGCCCGCAACTGCTCGCGCAGGTTGCCGATCACCTGCCCGGCCTGGGCCACCGGATCGCCCGGCCCGACCAGCTCGCCCCGCTCGTCCAGCGGGACCGCGCCCGCGAGGAAGGCGAGCCGGGTGCCCGCCTCCACCACGGAGGCGTGCGAATAGGCGGGCGGCGGGAAGAGACCGGGGACGGTGACGCGGCGGATCATGGCGGCTCCCTCGAAGCGCGGCGGACGATCGCCCATCATGGGACGCCCGAAGCCGCCCGCGCATCCGAATAACGACGCCAGAAAGCGAGCACCGTGCCCACCCTCTCCGACACCGACTTCCTCTCCGCCACCGCCGGCCGCCTCGCCGGACTGCCCACCGTGCGGGCCGTCGCGCTCGGCGGGTCCCGGGCCCAGGGCACCCACACCGAGGACAGCGACTGGGACCTCGCCGTGTACTACCGGGGCGCCTTCGACCCCGACGACCTGCGCGCCCTCGGCTGGGAGGGCGAGGTCTCCGAGGTCGGCGGCTGGGGCGGCGGGGTGTTCAACGGCGGAGCCTGGCTCACCGTCGACGGCCGCCGGGTCGACGTCCACTACCGGGATCTCGACAGCGTCGAGCACGAGCTGGCCGAGGCGGAGCAGGGCCGCTTCCGGGTCGAGCCCCTGCTGTTCCACCTCGCCGGGATTCCCACGTATCTGATCGTCGCCGAGCTGGCCGTCAACCGGGTGCTGCGCGGCACGCTGCCCCGCCCCGCCGGCTACCCGGACGCGTTGCGCCGTACCGCGCCCGAACACTGGCGGGGCACCGCCCGTGCCACCCTCGGCTACGCCAAGGCCCACCACGCCCCCCGCGGCCGCCTCACCGAGGTCGCCGGGGCGCTGGCCACCGCCGCCGCCCAGGCCGCGCACGCGGTGCTGGCCGAGCGCGGGGAGTGGATCACCAACGAGAAGCGGCTGCTGGAGCGCGCCGGACTGCGCCGGATCGACGAGGTGACCGGCGCCCTCACCCCCGGGACCCTGGCCGGCGCGGTGACCGAGGCGGAGGAGATCCTGCTCACGCCGCCGGGGCACCTTTCACCTCCCCGAAACCCGGGTGTCGCACCCACCACCGCGCCACGCTCTACCCTGGAGTGACCCCCACTCGGCCACCGTCGTCCGAAGGCCCCCACCCTCGTACGAACAGGAGCCCCGTGTCGCGCCCCGCCGTCCGGTCACTTCCGCCCTGGCTCGCCCACGCCTTCCGCGCCCAGCGCGGCCCCGTGCCCTGGAGCGCGGTGGTCCGGGGCGCCCTCGCCGCCGGGCCGCTGCTGGTCGCCGGGATGCTCGCCGGACGGACCGCCGAGGGCGTCCTCGCCGCGATCGGCGCGATGCTCGCCGGGATCAACGACCGCCCGGGCAGCCGACGCGCCTCAGTCGACCGGCTGGGCACCCCGGCCCTGGCCGGTGCCTTCGGCCTGCTCGCCGGCACCTACGGCGGACAGCACCTGTCCGCCGTACCGCTCACCCTCGCCCTGACCGTGCTCGGCCTGCTGGCGGGCTCCATCAGCGCCGTCGGCCCGGTCGCCTCGGCGGCCGGCACCCAGCTCCTCGTCACCGCCGCCGTCGGCGCGGGCACCCCGGCCGGTCCGCCCGCCTGGCAGGGCGCCCTCGCCTTCCTCGCCGGAGCGCTCTGGCTCCTCCTGCTCCGCCTCGCCCTGCCCACCCCCGGCTCGCTCGCGGGCGACTTCCGCTTCGACGGCGAACGCCAGGCGGTGGCCGACGTGTACGACGCCGTCGCCGCCCTGCTCGACGCGGCCGGCACCGACACCGCGCCCGCCCGCCGGGCCGCGCTCACCGCCGCGCTCGACCACGCGCAGGACGCCCTCGCCGGACCCCGCCTGCGCCGCCACGCCACCTCCGCCGCCGAACGGCGCCTGCACGCCCGGTACCGGGCCGCGCTGCCCCTGGCCGAGGCCGCCACCGCCCTCGCCTGGGCCGGCGACCCGCTCTCCGCGCGGGCCTCGGCGGGCCCGCGCAGGCTCGCCGCGGCCGTCCGCGACAACACCGCCGCGGGCCCGCTGCCCGCCCCCACCCGCGCCGCGCCCGCCCTGCGCGCCCTCGACGACGCCCTGCTGCGCGCCGCCGAGGCGTTCGACCGCGCCGGGAGCGGCCGTCATCTCACCCCCGGCCGGCGCGGCGGGATGCGCGGCGCGCTGCGGGCCATGACCGGCACGGCGGGCCGCGAGTACGGGCTGCGCGTCGCCCTCTGCTTCGGCGCCGGAGCCGGCATCGCCCAGGCCCTGCACCACACCGGCTGGTACGGCAGCCACCCGCACTGGTACTGGCTGCCGCTCACCGCCGTCTTCCTCGTCAAGCCCGACCTCGGCCCGCTGGTCTCCAGGGTGCTGTGCCGGGCCGCCGGGACCGTGCTCGGCGCGCTGGTGTTCGCCGCCCTGGCCGCGCTGCTGCCCAGCCCGGCGGGGCTGATCACGCTGGTCACGGTGTGCGGGGCGCTGCTGCCCGTCTCCACCCGGCACTTCGCCGCGCTGACCGCCGTCGTCACCGTGCTGGTGCTCGCCCTGATCATGGCCGGCGGGGAGCCGCAGGCGTGCCTCGGGCGGATCGCCGAGACCCTGGTGGCCTGCGCGCTCGTCCTGATCGTCGGCCACCTGCCGATGCCGGGCCGCCGGGGCGCCCGGGTCCGGGCCCGGCTCACCGCCGCCGGGGGCGCCGCGCACGCCTACCTCGTGCACGTCCTCGCCGAGACCGACGACCACGCCGAGCGCTGGGCGCTGCGCCGCGAGGCGTACCGCGCCCTCGCCGAGGCCCGCACCGCCATCGCCGTCTCCGCCGCCGAACTGCCCGCCGTCGCCCGGCACACCCGGGGCACCGACCAGGTGGCCGCCGTGCTGGAACGGCTCGTCGACACCACCACCGCCTGCGCCGTCCACCTGGACGACACCGGCCGCCTCACCCCCCGGCACACCGACCAACTCCGTTCCGCGCTGCGGGAACTGGAGGCCGGGGGCCGGGACTGGACCGGGCTGCGCACGGCCGCGTAGCCGCCCGCACCAAAAAAGTCCGCCGCACGCCGATGAGTTGTGCCCCCGCCCACGGTCAGCACCCCGAACGGACCGTAGTAACAGGAGGGCTCATGTCGCTTCCGGAGATCGTCGGCCGCGAGCGGTGGCGGGCGGCGCGCGAGGAGTTACGGCGCAAGGAGCGTGCTGTCGAGCGGGCTCGGGCCGCGCTCGCCGCCGAACGGCGACGGCTGCCCATGGCCGAGGTCGCCGACGCGTACGTCTTCGAGGGCGGCGACGGCAAGGCCACCCTGCTCGACCTCTTCGGGGACCGCGCCCAACTCGTCGTCCACCACTTCATGTTCGCGCCGGACCAGGAGGCCGGCTGCCCCTGCTGCGCCGTCTTCCTCGACCAGATCGGCCCCCTCGCCCATCTCCGGGCCCGGGACACCGCCTTCGCGGCCGTCTCGCTCGCGCCCTTCATCCGGCTGCTGCCGTTCAAGGCGCGGATGGGCTGGACCGTGCCCTGGTACTCCTCCGGCGAGAGCGACTTCAACCGCGACTTCGAGGCGACCGTGGACCGCGACGGCGCCCCCGTCGAACGCCCCGGCCTGAGCTGCTTCCTGCGTGACGGCGACCGGATCTTCCACACCTACTCGGTGTACGACGACGCCCTGGACGGTATCGGCGCCCTCTCCGGGCTGCTCGACCTCACCGCCCTCGGCCCCCTCCCGTCCGGCGGCGACCGGCTCCGCCTGCATGACGAGTACGACGAGTACGACGAGTACGACCACTGACCGTCCCGTGCCGTTCCGTGTCCGTCCGGGCACCGAACGCGCCCGCCGGTGTCTTCCGGTGAGCGGACGTGCACGTTCGGCTGTGAACCGGTGTCGGCTGTGTCTCAGTCCCGTCACCGGGCGAGGCGATCACCCCCTCCAGCGCGTTGTCCTCGGTAAGCACGACGGATGACTGCACGACGCACGACTGGAGGTGCGAGATGGTGACGGGGCGGACGGTGCTCGAACGCTTTCCCGCAGGCGGCCCGCGCGGCTCATGGCCCGCGGAGGAGTTCGCGCACGCACGACGGCAGGAGGGGATGCCGGTCGAGGTCGTGATGGACCTGGCGACCGACACCTTCCTGGTGATCCTGCGCGGCGCCGACGGCGTGGACCGGCCTTCCGAACGGGGCCGGCTCAGCCGGGCTTCGGCGCGGGGACGGGGGCGGTGAACTGCCCCGCCTGGAGCGCGTAGAGCTCCGCGTACACCCCGCCCCGCGCGAGCAGTTCGTCCGGGCTGCCGGACTCCACCAGCCGGCCCCGCTCCAGCACATGCACCAGATCCGCGTGCCGGACCGAGGCGAGCCGGTGCGTGATCAGTACGACGGTCTGCCCGCTGCCCGCCAGCGCCCGGATCTTCTCGAACACCGCCAGCTCGGCCCGCGCGTCCAGCGCCGCCGTCGGCTCGTCCACGATCAGGATGCCGCCGCGCCGGTAGGCGGCCCGCGCGATCCCCAGCCGCTGCCACTGGCCCCCGGACAGCTCGTGGCCGCCGGTGAAGTTGCGGGCCAGCAGGGTGTCCAGACCGCGCGGCAGGCCCGCGACCACCTCCTCGGCACCGGCCTCCGCGACCGCCGACGCCAGCCGCTCCTCGGTCAGCGGCACGGAGGAACGGCCCACCGCCACGTTGACCCGCGCGGTGAACGGCCACCGCTTGAAGTCCTGCGCCACCATCGCCACCCGTTCGGCCAGCAGCCGCCGGTCCGCCCGCGCCGCGTCCACCCCGTCCCACAGCACCCGTCCCCGGTCCGGCGCGTACAGGCCCGCGAGCAGCTTGACCAGGGTCGTCTTGCCCGAACCGTTCTCGCCGACCAGCGCGATGATGTGGCCCATGGGCAGGCTGAGGCTCACCCCGTCCAGCGCGGGCCGGGCCGCCTCACCGGGATAGCTGAAGGTGACGTCCTCGAACCTGATCTCCTTCGGCTCCTTCGGCAGTTCCTCCCCGCCCACCGGGATCGCCCGCTCGGCCGCCTCCACGTACAGCCGTTTCAGGTCCCCGACGAACAGCGCCTCCTCGTGCAACTGGTTGATCTCCAGCACCAGCGTCTCCAGGCTCGCCGACCCGGTACGGATGGCGATGACCGCCGTACCCGCCACCGACAGCGCCATCGCCCCGGCCAGCAGCAGCGCGCCCAGGGTGGCGTAGGTGGCGAGGGTCGCCAGCCCCGTCCAGGCGGCCGCCGCCAGGCCGGTGCGGGCCGCCAGCCGGGAGAGCCGGGCCTGCTCGGCCTCCGCCGTCTCCGACATCGCCCGGTAGTGCCGCAGCAGGAACGGGCCGACCCCGTGCACCCGGATCTCCGGCGCCGCCCCCGGCTCGGTGAGCAGACTGCCGATCAGCTGCCCGGCCCGCACATGCTGCACCCAGGTGTGGAACGACTCGTAGCGCCGCCGCGCGTTGGTCAGGGCGCTCCAGGCGCTCGGCAGCGTCATGGTGACCAGCAGCGGCAGCAGCGCGGGATGCAGCACGGTCAGCACACCGGCCGCCGCGAGCAGCGAGATCAGCGCGTTGATCACCCGCGCGCCGTAGGAGATCATGTGGCGCGCCGAGCGGGCGCCGTACTGCGCGGTGTCCAGCAGCTTGTGGAAGGCGTGGTCCTCGATCGCGGCCAGCTCCACATTGGCCGCCCGCTCCAGATACAGCTCGGTCGCCACCCGCTCCACCTTGGGCTCAAGCCGCCCGGTGGCATAGGTGGAGGCGGCCCGCAGCAGCGCCGCGACCAGCATCGTCGCCGCCATCACCGCGAGGGCGGGTACGGCGGCACGCAGCCGCTGCTCGATGTCCGGGCCGGTGAGCAGGCTGCCGAGCGCGCTGTTGACGGCCAGCAGGCTCACCGCCTGGGCCAGGCCCCGGCCCACCTCGGCGGCGAGCACCGTGCGGGCGGCCCCCGGGTCCGCCTGCCGGGCCAGCTCCAGGCTGGACGCCAGCATGCCGGGCAGCCGCCGCACCATCGAGCGCAGGCTCAGCTCCAGGAAGGCGTCGGCGTGCTCGTTCCACCCCATGTCGTACCGGAGGGGGCCGCCGAAGAGCAGCCGCTCCGACTCCGAGAGCTCGGGACCGTCCGGCACCTCTGCCGCGCCTGGTCTGTTCCGTCGCCGCCGCACCGGACCTCCCCCTCGCCGTGACCGAACGGCCACTATCCCCGCGGGCGCCCGGCACGGGCAGAGCGCGAGCGGGGGCAACGGGGGCGTACGGAGGTGCGCGGGGAGGGACGGCGGGCGGCCGGAGCGGGTGCCGTGTGCGTGCCGTCAGGCCGATATGGGGCGGGACCAGTCCGGGGTGGTGCCGGTGACCCGGCACAGGGCCAGGTAGAGCGGGATCGGCGGGGTGTAGGGGATCGTGCCGGCCGGGCGGCGCAGCAGATGGGCGGTGCGGGGGACGGGGGCGCCGGGGGCGTACTGGGCGGGGGCGGGCCAGGGGAGCGCGTAGTCGGAGTCCGCCGGGACGAGCCACCACCAGCGGCCGCCCTCGGCGTACACACAGCCCACCCGGGGGAGACGGGGGACGATCAGGGCGGCCAGGCGGTCGGGCATGGCGACGGCGTCGCAGCCGAGCGGGGCGGTCATGCCCTCGGGTACGGGCGGTCCCGGGACCCGGTCCGGAGCGGGGCGGCCGCGTCCGAGCCGGACCAGGGTGTTCAGGCCGAGCGGCTGCCCGGCGGTGCCGGTCAGGACCGGCTCCAGGCTTCGGCCCGTTCGGCGGCGTGGGCGTACTGCTCCGGCACCCGGATGTGGCGGGCGGGGGCGGAGCGTACGTCCTCGCCCGGGGCGCGGGCGGGGTCGGGCTTGCCGCGGGTGCCCCAGCCGAGGTCGTGACGGGGTTCGACGGCACGGGTGCCGGTACCGGTGCGGGCTCCGGTGCTCGCCGGGGTCCCCGGCCGGCCGTCCGTGGCGGGGCCCCGGTCCAGCTCGGCCCAGACCAGCAGGCCCGGCCCGTGCTCCTGGGCACCCCAGGCCCGGCACAGCGCGGCGACGAGAAGCAACCCCCTCCCGTGCTCCTCGTCGGGCCGCTGCTGTGCCGGGTGGGGCTCGCCGGGCGCGCAGCCCTCGTCCCGTACGGCTATGCGCACCAGGCCGTCGTGGTCGGCCAGTTCGCACACCACACGACTGCTCGCGGTGTGCACGACGGCGTTGGTGACCAGCTCGGACACGACCAGGACCGCGCTCTCACAGGTGTCCGCGCACACCGACCAGTCGGCCAGCCGGGTCCGCGCCAGGCGTCTGGCCCGAGCCGGGGAGCCCGGGTGCGCGGCCAGCTCGAAGCGGAACCGGCGGCCGGCCCGAGCCGTCGCCGATGCCGGTGCGACGCCGGGACGGGAACGGTCTGCGGCGGGATCTGTTCCTAAGGGCGCGGACGGAATCACGCTTGCCACTATCTCCCCGCCGTGCACACTTGGCAAGTGTCACTCTGAAAAATGCAGAGTGCGGTATGACGCGGTGAACGGCCGTGGCACACTGCTCGCAACAGCACCTCGCGCGGCGCCAATTGGGACCCTCGTCGATCCGCCCGGATCGTCGAATGGGTCTTCGAACGGCGCCGCAGGGCTGTCGGGGTTCCTTCACCGGGTGTCCCCGCCCAGTCAACCGGTATCCCTTCCGTCGGAGGTGGCAACGTGAGCGAACCGCGGTCCGCGCCTACCGTGGGTCAGGTGGTCCTCGGCCGCCGCCTGCTGGACCTGCGGGAACGCGCCGGGCTCAAGCGCGAGGAGGCCGCCCGCGTCCTCCGCGTCGCCCCCGCCACCGTGCGCCGCATGGAGATGGCCGAGGTCTCCCTCAAGATCCCCTACCTCCAACTCCTTCTGAAGTCCTACGGCGTTCCGGACGACGAGGCCGAACTCTTCGTACAGCTCGCCGAGGAGGCCAACCGGCCCGGCTGGTGGCAGCGGTTCCACGACATCCTGCCCGGCTGGTTCTCCATGTACGTCAGCCTGGAGGGCGCCGCCGCGCTCATCCGCTCCTACGAGCCGCACTTCGTCCCCGGCCTGCTCCAGACCGAGGACTACGCGCGCGGGGTGCTCCGCTCCGGCGCCATCGGGCAGACCAGCCCCGACGACATCGAGCGCCACGTCGACCTCCGGATGCGCCGTCAGGAACTCCTCACCCGCCCCGACGCGCCCCGCTTCTGGGCCGTGATGGACGAGACCGCCCTGCGCCGCCCGGTCGGCGGCCCCGAGGTGATGCGCGCCCAGCTCGACAAACTCCTGGAGGCCACGACGCTGCCCGGCGTCACCCTCCAGGTGGCCCCGTTCGCCAACGGGCCGCATCCGGGCACGTACGGCCCCTTCGTACTGTTCCGGTTCGCCATGCCCGAACTGCCGGACATGGTCTACAGCGAGTACCTGACCGGCGCGGTCTACCTCGACGCGCGCTCCGAGGTGGCCACTCACCTGGAGGTCATGGACCGCATGGCGGCGCAGGCCGCCACGGCACAACGCACGAAGGAGATCCTGCGGGATCTCCGCAAGGAGCTGTGAATGGATCGCATCAATCCGCGCCACCGCGTCTACAACGGCATGCCCGCGCGGGAACTGGGCGCCGTGGGCTGGCACAAGCCCTGGAGCGGCGGCAACGGCGGCAACTGCCTGGAGGCCATGAAGCTGGCCGACGGCCGCATCGCCGTACGCCAGTCCACCGACCCCGACGGCCCCGCGCTGATATACACCACCGCCGAGATGACCGCCTTCATCGAGGGCGCCAAGGCGGGAGAGGCGGACTTCCTGCTCTCCTGAACGGCTGCCGTTGTTTTTGACTCTGCGTTTCTGACTCTGCCCGCCACTCCTGGCCCCCCGCCCCCGCCCCACCCCCCCTCCCCTTCCCCTCCGGTCCGGTCCGGTCCGGCCGATGGCTACACCGCCATCGGCCGGTCGTGCGGCGAGATCGGCGCCTCCAGCCACGACTCGCCCATCAGATACCGGTCCACGGCCGCCGCCACCGCCCGGCCCTCCGCGATCGCCCACACCACGAGCGACTGACCGCGCGCCGCGTCCCCGGCGGCGAACACGCCCGGCACGTTCGTGCCGAACTCCCCGTCCCGCGCGAGCGTGCCGCGCGGCTCCGTCTCCAGTCCCAGCTGCCCGATGAGCCCGTCCGCGCGGTCCGGGCCGGAGAACCCGAGCGCCAGCAGCACCAGATCGGCGGGCAGCACCCGCTCGGTGCCCGGCACCGGCTGCCTGCCCTCGTCCACCTCCACCACGTGCAGCTCCTTCACCCGGCCCCGGCCGTCCCCGGTGAACCGGAGCGTGGACGCCGCGAACAGCCGGGCGTCCGCGTCCGCCGCCGGAGCGGTCCGCAGCTCACCCGCCTCCTCGTGCGCGCCGGAGAGACGGTAGAGCTTCGGGTACGTCGGCCACGGCTCCGCCTCCGCGTCCCGCTCCCCGCCCGGCCGGGCGTAGATGTCCAACTGGGTCACGGACGCCGCCCCCTCGCGCACCGCCGTCCCCAGACAGTCGGCCCCGGTGTCCCCGCCGCCCACGATCACCACATGCCGCCCGGCCGCCGACAGAGGGTTGGCCTCCAGGTCGCCGGCGCACACCCGGTTGGCCGGCGGCAGATACTCCATGGCCTGATGCACCCCGGCCAACTCCCGCCCCGGCACCGGCAGTTCCCGCCAGGCCGTGGCTCCGGTGGCGACCACCACCGCGTCGTACCGCGACCGCAGCTCCGGCGCCGGGACGTCCCGCCCGACTGCCGTCGAGGTACGGAACCGCGTCCCCTCCGCCCGCATCTGCTCCAGGCGCCGGTCCAGGAAGCGCTTCTCCATCTTGAACTCGGGGATGCCGTACCGCAGCAGCCCCCCGATCCGGTCGTCCTTCTCGTACACCGCCACGGTGTGCCCCGCCCGCGTGAGCTGCTGCGCGGCGGCCAGCCCGGTCGGCCCGGACCCGATCACCGCGACCGTCTTCCCGGAGAGCCGGTCCGGCGGCCGGGGCGGCACGAACCCTTCCTCCCAGGCCCGCTCGGCGATCGCCCACTCCACGTTCTTGATCGTGACGGCGGGCTGGTTGATGGCCAGCACACACCCCGCCTCGCAGGGCGCCGGGCACAATCTGCCGGTGAACTCGGGGAAGTTGTTCGTCGCGTGCAGCCGCTCGCTCGCCGCCCGCCAGTCCGACCGGGCCACCAGCTCGTTCCACTCGGGGATCAAATTCCCCAGCGGACAGGCGTCGTGGCAGAAGGGGACCCCGCAGTCCATGCACCGGTTCGCCTGCGCGCTGACGATCGGCAGCAACGCCCCCGGCACATAGACCTCGTCCCAGTCCCGGACCCGCTCCACCACGGGTCGCCGCGGCCACTCCTGGCGCGGTGTGCTCATGAACCCCTTGGGATCGGCCATGGGCGTCTTCCTCGCGGACGTGTACCGGGGTACGGAGGGCACTGGGGGTACCACGGGCCGTGCGGCATCGGGCGGGGGTCAGTCGGCGGCCACCCGGGCCGGACGCGACCCCGTCCCGGTGCTCTTCTGGCCACGATACGTCGCCACCCACCCCCGCGCAGGGCGGCGGACGCCACCTTTCCGCACTCCACACACCGTCGGCACGCGCCCGCGAACCGCTGCTCCCTCGCTCCACTCCTGTCACCCCACTCCCTGCTCCCGTCCCGGTTCCACCACCTCCCGCGCGGCCGGCTCCCGCCACTCCCGCAGCACTCCCTCCACGGCACCGGCGATCCGCTCGCGTGCCTCACGCCGGGGCACCCCGCTCATCAGCAGCCCGTCGTACGGCGTGTCCAGATGCCGTACCGAGGCCACCACCGCCGAGGTCACCGCCGCCTCCGACAGCGCTCGCCCGGCCGCACTGCGCCCGACCCGCCCGCTGCCCCGCAGGGCCGCGTGCCCGGCGACCGCCCGCGCCCGGCCGGCCGGACAGCCGGGGAACAGCCGCCCGATCTCCGCCGCGAGCTCGGCGACGAAGCGCTCGTCCTCCGCCACCCGCCGCCGCGCGTCCCGCACCCGGCGCCGCTCCCGGACCTCCGCATCCGCCAGGCACCGCTCCTCCGCCCGCGCCAGCGCGGCCTCCTCCACCAGCAGGCCCTGGCGCTCGTACCGGCCGCGCCGCCGCGCGAACCGCACCACCACCGCCGACAGCGCGCTCTCCTCCCGGGCCCTGCGGGTCAGCGCGGCGTCCCCGCGCGCCAGGAACACCAGGTGCCCCAGATCCGCGCAGTCGAGGCAGCGCGGCACCCCGTCCTCCAGCACCAGCAGCGCCAGCGGACCCTGCCGGCAGGCCGCGCAGTGCTTCCGCCGCTGCGGCTGCACCACGACCGGGCCGCCCCCGGCACCGGGCGGTTCGGGGGAGCGGGGCTCCATGGGACGGCGTGCACCTGCGGGACGTGCCATACGCGGTTCCTTCCCCGCCACCGGCCCGCCCTCCCGCGCGG
Organism: Streptomyces seoulensis; assembly: GCF_004328625.1. Classification (NCBI taxonomy): domain Bacteria; kingdom Bacillati; phylum Actinomycetota; class Actinomycetes; order Kitasatosporales; family Streptomycetaceae; genus Streptomyces; species Streptomyces seoulensis. The sequence continues at coordinate 1,416,983 of NZ_CP032229.1, read as the reverse complement.
GAGGGCCGCTCCTCCTTTTCTTCCTCTCCCTCCTCTCCGCCCTCCTCCGGCTTCCCGGCATCATGGGCGTGTGCGACTCGAAGCGATCACCTGGGAGCGGCTGGCCGACCGGCTCGCCGACCGGATTCTGGCGCTGGAGCCCGCCGGCGGCAGCCCCTGGCCGCGCGTGGGCCTCGACGGAGCGCCCGCCGCCGGACCGGGTGACCTCGCCACCCGGATCGCCGAAGCCCTCCGGGTACGCGGCCGGCCCTCCCTGGTCGTCGGCACCGAGGGCTTCCTGCGCCCCGCCTCCCTCCGCCTGGAGCACGGACGGCGTGACGAGGAGTCGTACTACAGCGGCTGGTTCGACACCGGGGCACTCTGGCGCGAGGTTCTCGGCCCCCTGGACGCCGGGGGCGACGGGCGGGTGCTGCCCGACCTGTGGGACCCGGTCACCGACCGCGCCACCCGCAGCTCCTACGTCCGGCTACCGCCCGGCGGGGTACTGCTGCTGCACGGCCCCCTTCTCCTCCAGCACTGGTTCCCCCTCGACCTGACCGTCCACGTCCTGCTGTCCTCCGGCGCCCTGAGCCGCCGCACCCCCGACACCGACCACTGGACGCTCCCCGCCTTCGCCCGCTACGAGACGGAGACCGACCCCGCCGCCACCGCCGACGTGGTGGTACGCGCCGACGACCCTCGGCACCCCGCCTGGAACGGCTGACCCCGCCTGCGAGGCCCGGCGGCCCGGCTGGTCAGAACCAGCCGTTGCGCCGGAAGCCGCGCCAGAGCGCGACACAGGCCAGCGCGGTGATGCCCATGATCAGCGGATAGCCGTAGTGCCAGCGGGCCTCGGGCATGTACTTGAAGTTCATGCCGTACACACCGCAGACCATCGTCGGCACCGCGACGATCGCGGCCCAGGCCGTGATCTTCCGCATGTCCTCGTTCTGCGCGACCGTCACCTGCGCCAGATGCGCCTGGAGGATGGAGTTCAGCAGCTCGTCGAACGCGGCGATCTGGTCCTTGGCGCGTATCAGATGGTCCATCACATCGCGGAAGTACGCCTGTATCTCCGGGTCGACCACCCGCATCGGCCGGGTGGCCAGGTCCTCCACCGGGCGCACCAGCGGCACCGCGGCCCGTTTCAGTTCGAGCAGTTCACGCTTGAGCTGGTAGATCCGCCCCGGATCGGCGCGCGCGCCCTCCTCCGAGAAGACGTCCGTCTCGACCTGCTCGACATCGCCCTGCACCGCGTCCGTGACGTTCAGATACTCGTCCACCACATGGTCCGCCACGGCGTGCAGCACCGCCGACGGGCCCTTGGCGAGCTGACGTGGCCGCGCCTCCAACTCCTCGCGCAGCGGTCCCAGTGAGCCATGGTGGCCGTGCCGCACGGTGATGACGAAGTCCTCGCCGACGAACACCATGATCTCGCCGGTGTTCACCACCTCGCTCGTCGCCGTCAGCTTCTCGTGCTCCACGTAACAGACCGTCTTCAGCACCGCGAAGAGCGTGTCGCCGTACCGCTCCAGCTTCGGGCGCTGATGGGCCTCCACCGCGTCCTCCACCGCCAGCGGGTGCAGGTCGAACAGCTCGGCGACATCGGTGAACTCCTCGGCGGTCGGCTCGTGCAGCCCCAGCCAGACGAAGCCGTCGCCGGTGTTGCGGACCGTCTTCACGGCGTCCACCACATCGGCGGAGCCCGGCACGCGTATGCCGTCCTGATACATCACGCAGTTCACGACCGAGGAACCCAGGGGCGACCTGGCCGGGTGGCTCAGGTCCACACGCGGCCGGCGCCGGGCCAGACCGGCCACTTTGCGCAGGCCGCCGACCCTGCTCAGCTTGGTGACTTTCCGCAGATTCCCCGCCATCGACATCTGGATCTCCTTGCCTGGATCTCCGCACCCGACACCTTTCGTGCCCTGCTTTCGTGCCCTGCGCGATCAGTCTGCCAGTCCGTCGAGAAGGCCGGGAAAGCCTGTGGGAACAGCAGATTCCGCTTGGTTCCCGCCTGTGGACGGAGGGTCGGCCGCCCCCGGCCCGGCGACCGGCTGGGACGATACGGACATGACGCCATCGGACGGATACCTCCTGGACAACCGGCAGACCGAGGCCGGCGAGCGCTTCGACGCCTTCGCCTCCCTCTTCGACCCCACCACCTTCCGCCACCTCGAACGCCTCGGCATCGGTCCCGGCTGGCGCTGCTGGGAAGTCGGTGCCGGGGGCACCTCCGTCGTCTCCTGGCTCGCCCGGAAGGTCGGTCCCACCGGCACCGTCCTCGCCACCGACATCGACACCTCGCGCCTGGACACCGTGGCCCGGCCGCCGGTGCAGGTCCGCACCCACGACGTGGGCGGCGAGGAGCCGCCCGGCCGGGGCTTCGACCTGGTGCACGCACGGCTGGTGCTCGTCCATGTCCCGCACCGGGAGCGGGCGTTGCGGTCCATGATCGACGCCCTGCGGCCCGGCGGCCGGCTGCTGATCGAGGACGCGGACCCGGCTCTGCAACCGCTGACCTGCCCCGACGAGCACGGCCCGGAGGAGCGGCTCGCCAACCGGCTCCGCCAGGGCTTCCGCCGGCTCCTCGCCGAGCGCGGCGCCGACCTCTCCTACGGGCGCCGGCTGCCACGGCTGCTCCGCGAGGCGGGGCTGCGGCAGGTCGAGGCCGACGCGTACTTCCCGCTCACCTCACCGGCGTGCACCGCGCTCGAACTGGCCACGGTCCGTCAGATCCGGGGCCGCCTGCTCGAAGCGGGGTTCGCCACCGACGAGGAGGTCGACCGCCACCTCGCCAACGTCGCGGCAGGCGGCATGGATCTGGCCACCGCGCCGATGATCTCGGCGTGGGGGCGCAAGGTCTGAGCTGCCGCCGGGCTCAGGGGGCGGGCGGCGCCCGGCCGTCGTCGTCCGGGCGCGGCGGCCGTCCGCCCACGTGCTCCACCGCCCGCGCCCCGGCCCGGCACCCCCACTCCGCGGCGGCCTCGGCGGGGGCGCCCGCCACCAGAGCCGCGAGGAACGCGCCGGTGAACGCGTCCCCGGCACCCGTACTGTCCGCCGGCCGTGCCGGCACCGCCGGGACCCGGGCGCTCACCTCCCCCGACCGCGCCACCAGCGCTCCCTCCGCCCCTGACTTGGCCACCACCACCGGCCCGAGCCCGCTCAGCTCCGCCGCCGCGTCGGCCCAGTCGGACACGCCCGTGAGCAGGCACACCTCGTCGCGGCTGGGCAGCAGCACATCGAGCTGCTTGGCGAACCGAAGGAACCGGTCCGTCCCGAACCGCGCGAGGAACCCCGCCGAAGCCGGGTCCAGACTGACCGGCACCCCGCGCGCCCGCGCCGCCGCCAGCGCGGTCCCGGCCAGCGCCCGGCTGGACTCGGCGAACAGCAGGTACCCCGACAGATGCAGCCGGGCCACCCCGTCGAGCAACCGCTCCGACCAGTCGGCCGGTTTGAGCCGCAGCGAAGCCCCGCTGGAGGTGAGGAACGTGCGCTCGGCCGCCGCCTCGCCGTCGACCAGGCAGATCACCGTGCCGGTCGGTGCCACCGGGTCCACCACCAGCCGTGGCCGCACCCCGGCCGCCAGCAGCTCCCGCTCGTGCCATCGCGCGGCGTCCGCGCCCACCCGCGCCAGCAGCGTCACGTCCGCGCAGCCCGCGTCGGCGGCCCAGCACGCCACGTTGGCGCCCGCGCCGCCCGGCAGGGTCCGGATCACCGCGGCCGTGTCGGTGCGCGCGGCGAGCGGACCCCGGTGCCGGGCCACCACGTCGGTGATCACGTCCCCGACGACCAGCAGCCCTCCCGCCGGGCCGCCGGTCACCTCATCGCCCACGCCGTTGCGATCCGCGCCGCCAGCTCCACATTGCCGCGCACCGCGGCCAGGTTGGCGCGCAGCGACGCCCCGTCCGTGTGCCGGACGAGGTGAGCCAGCAGGAACGGGGTGACGGCCTGGCCGGTGATCCCCTCCGCCTCGCAGGCCCGCAGCGCCTCGTCCAGCACGCGAGCGTGCAGCCCGGGGTCGAGCTGTTGCTCCGGCGGGACCGGGTTGGCCACGATCAGCGCCGACTCCGGTTCGCCGAGGGCGTCCTGAGCGCGCATGACCTCCGCGACCTGCTCCGGGTCCCGCAGCGTCCAGTCCACCGGATGGCCCGAGTCGGACAGATAGAAACCGGGGAACCGCTCGGTGCGGTAACCGGCGACGGCCACGCCCAGCGTCTCCAGCCGCTGCAAGGTGGCCGGCACGTCAAGGATCGACTTCACGCCCGCGCACACCACGGTGATCCGGGTCCGGGCCAGCAGCCCCAGGTCGGCCGACTCGTCCTGGGTCGCCGTCCACTCCCGGTGCACCCCGCCCAGGCCGCCGGTGGCGAACACCCGGAGGCCGGCCAGCGCCGCCAACTGTGCCGTCGCCGACACGGTGGTGGCCCCGCTCGCCCCGGACGCCACGGCGAGCGGCAGGTCCCGGTGGCCCAGCTTGCGGATGCCGTCCTCGTTGGCGACCCGCTCCAACTGGCCCTTGTCCAGACCGACATGCGGCTGCCCGTCGAGCACGGCGATCGTGGCCGGAACGGCCCCCTCGCGCCGGACCACGTCCTCCAGCTCCAGCGCCACCTGGAGATTGCGCGGGCGCGGCAGCCCGTGCGCGATGATCGTGGACTCCAGGGCCACCACCGGCCGTCCGGCGCCTGTCGCCTCCCGGACCTCCTCCGACAACACCAGCACCACGCGCCCGCCTCCCGTCAGTCGCCTCCCCTCATTCCTGGCGGGCGCGGCCCCCGGCCAAACGCCGGGCCCCGGAATCGGCCGGAGGCACCGTCAGAACAGCGGCTCGGGCAGCACACCCTCCAGCGCGAGCAACTGCCGCTTCGTCTCCAGACCGCCCCCGAACCCCCCGATCCCGCCGTCGCTCTCCACCACCCGGTGACACGGCACCACGACCGGCAGCGGGTTGGCCCCCATCGCCGTGCCCACCGCCTGCGCCCCGCCCGGCTGACCGACCCGCCGGGCCAGATCGCCGTAGCCGACCACCGTGCCGTACGGCACGCCGTCGGCCAGCTCGCGCAGCACCGCCCGGTTGAAGCCGGAGATCAGCGACCAGTCCAGCGGCAGGTCGAAGGCCCGGCGCTCGCCCGCCAGATACGCCTCGACCTGCCGTATCGCCTCGGCCAGCAGGGGCGCGCCCGGCTCCTCGACCGGCTCGGTGCCGTACCGCGCCGCCAGCCGGCTCAGCGCGCGCTCGCACACCGGGCCGGTGGCGTGAAAGACCACGTTGACCAGTCCCTGGCCGCTCGCGGCCAGCATCAGCGGACCGATGCGGCTGTCCACGACCGCCCACACGACCCGCTGTCCGTCCTGCCCCTGGCTGTCCATGCCGACCACGTTACGACCCGCCACCGACAACGGGCCCCGGTGCCGGGATCAGTCGGCGCTGAGGGCCGTGCGCACCACGTCCGGCTTGTTGGTGATGATGCCGTCGACGCCGTAGCCCCGGACCTTGCGCGCCGTGGCCGCGTCGTTCACCGTCCAGGTGAAGACCCGGAGGGGCTTGCCGTGCGGCCCCTTCAGGGCGTGCGCGGTCGAGACGTAGCTCGCGGAGATGTCCGCGTACGCCGGGTTGACCAGGTCGGCGAACCGGGCGTACCCGCTCAGCTCGGTGACCTTCGGGCGGCCCAGGTAGCCGGTGGTCAGCGCGGGCTTGAGCTGGTGCACGGTACGGATGCTGTCCGCGCTGAAGCTCTGCACGATCAGCCGGTTCCGGTGCGCGTGGTCCAGCCAGCCCTCGTTGCTCAGGGTCTTCAGGATCTGCGCCTCGATGCCCGGATACAGCTCGGGGTTCTTGACCTCCAGCAGCAGCTTCTCGTGGTTGTGCTCGACCCGGCGCACGTAGCGCTCCAGCGTCGGCACGCGCGCGCCCGCGTAGGCCGGGGAGAACCAGCTCCCCGCGTCCAGCCGGGCGATCTCCGCCGCCGTGAAGTCCTTGACCTTCCAGGGCGCCCGGCCCGGGAAGACGTCCTCGACGTTCGTGGTGCGCGCCAGGCTGTCGTCGTGGATGACGACCAGCTTGCCGTCCTTGGTGCGCTGCACGTCGTTCTCCACCCAGGAGAAGCCCAGCTTCGCCGCCTTGTCGATGGAGGACAGCGTGTTCTCGGGCGCGTACGCGGAGGCCCCGCGGTGGGCGACCACCGTGGGCTGCGCCGCCTTGGCCGGCCGGCCGTCGGAGCCGGGACTCAGCAGGACCGTCGCCCCCAGGGCCGCGGTGGCCGCAACGGCGACTGCGTGCGCGTGCATGCGTACTCCTCACGTCCGGCGAATACCAACAGCTCCAGAGTGACAGCAGAGCGTCAACGGCACAGGAGCGCAGAACGGCCACACGATGAACGCCGGGGGCCAACTCCGCACACCGGTGGCGCACAAGTGAGGTAAGGCCGTGTTTCTTTGCCGGAAAATCATTCGACCATTCCGGTGGCAGCCATACTCTCTCCGACAGCCCCGGCCGCCACAGCGATGCGGGGCAGGGGGAACATCGCGTCGGTAGAGGGACGCGAGAAGGCGAGGAACAGCCGCGCATGCGAGGCACGATCGATGGATTCAGCTACGGGGTGGTCACCCCCCTCCTGGGCTATGTGATGGCCTGCCTGGGCGGTGCTCTCGGCCTGCGCTGCACCACCCGGTCCCTGCTGGTCACCCACTCCTGGCGGCCCGCGTGGCTGGCCCTGGGCTCGACCGCGATCGGCTCCGGCATCTGGACCATGCACTTCATCGCCATGATGGGCTTCTCCATCGACGAGACACCGATCCGGTTCGACAAACCGATGACCTTCGCCAGCCTCGGCCTGGCCGTCGTCATGGTGGGCGTCGGGATCTTCATCATCGGCTACCGGGGCGCCACCGGCACCTCGCTCGTCACCGGCGGCACGATCACCGGCCTGGGCGTCGCCTCGATGCACTACCTCGGCATGGCCGGCATGCGCTTCGACGGACGGTTCACCTACGACATCACCGGTGTCGTCGCGTCCGTCGTCATCGCCGTCGTGGCCGCCACCGTCGCCCTCTGGGCCGCCGGACACGTCAGGGGATGGCGGGGCAGCATCGGCGCCAGCCTCGTCATGGGCCTCGCCGTCAGCGGCATGCACTACACCGGCATGGCCGGCCTCACCGTCCACCTGCACGGCACCCCCGGCACCGCGACCAGCGGCTCGCCCGCCGCCGTGCTCGCGCCGATCCTCATCGGACCGCTCGCCCTCCTGCTCCTCGCGGCCGTCGTCGTGATGTTCGACCCCCTGATGGTCAAGGGCGCGCCGCTCCGCGTCCCCGAGGAGTCCAAGCCGGGCGTCCCGGCCGCCGACGTACCCTCCCACCAGCGCGTTCGTCCTCCGCGGCGGCCGCTCCGGGAGCCGGTCCACGCCGACGCCCACGGCTCCCGCACCCCGCAGCGCCACTGACTCCCGACCCGTTGTCAGTGGGGGGTCGTACGGTTGATGCCATGCGGCCCGTTTCAAAGATCGAACGCACGGTGGCGCCCTTCGAGGTCGTCAGCCCCTACCAGCCCAGCGGCGACCAGCCGGCGGCCATCGCCGACCTGGCCAAGCGCGTGCGGGGCGGCGAGAAGGACGTCGTACTGCTCGGCGCGACCGGCACCGGCAAGTCCGCCACCACCGCGTGGATGATCGAGAAGCTCCAGCGCCCCACCCTGGTCATGGCGCCGAACAAGACCCTGGCCGCCCAGCTGGCCAACGAGTTCCGCGAGCTGCTCCCCAACAACGCGGTCGAGTACTTCGTCTCGTACTACGACTACTACCAGCCCGAGGCGTACGTCCCGCAGTCGGACACCTACATCGAGAAGGACTCCTCGATCAACGAGGAGGTCGAGCGCCTGCGCCACTCGGCGACGAACTCCCTGCTCACCCGCCGTGACGTGGTCGTGGTCGCCTCCGTCTCGTGCATCTACGGCCTGGGCACCCCGCAGGAGTACGTGGACCGCATGGTCCCGCTGAAGGTCGGCGAGGAGATCGACCGCGACGACCTGCTGCGCCGCTTCGTCGACATCCAGTACACGCGCAACGACACCGCCTTCTCGCGCGGCACCTTCCGCGTGCGCGGCGACACCATCGAGATCTTCCCGGTCTACGAGGAGCTGGCCGTCCGCATCGAGATGTTCGGCGACGAGATCGAGGCGCTCTCCACGCTGCATCCGATCACCGGCGAGATCATCAGCGAGGACCAGCAGCTCTACGTCTTCCCCGCCTCCCACTACGTCGCCGGACCGGAGCGCATGGAGCGCGCCGTCAACGGCATCGAGAAGGAGCTGGGGGAGCGTCTGGCCGAGCTGGAGAAGCAGGGCAAGCTCCTGGAGGCCCAGCGCCTGCGGATGCGCACCACCTACGACATCGAGATGCTCCGCCAGATCGGCACCTGCTCCGGCGTGGAGAACTACTCGATGCACTTCGACGGCCGCCTCCCCGGCTCCCCGCCGAACACCCTGCTGGACTACTTCCCGGACGACTTCCTGCTGGTCATCGACGAGTCGCACGTCACCGTCCCGCAGATCGGCGCCATGTACGAGGGCGACGCCTCCCGCAAGCGCACCCTGGTCGACCACGGCTTCCGGCTGCCGTCCGCGCTGGACAACCGCCCGCTGAAGTGGGAGGAGTTCCAGGGGCGCATCGGGCAGACGGTCTACCTGTCGGCGACCCCGGGCGCCTATGAGCTGTCGCGGGGCGACGGCGTGGTGGAGCAGATCATCCGCCCGACCGGCCTGGTCGACCCCGAGGTCGTGGTCAAGCCCACCGAGGGCCAGATCGACGACCTGGTGCACGAGATCCGCGAGCGCACCGACAAGGACGAGCGTGTCCTGGTCACCACGCTCACCAAGAAGATGGCCGAGGACCTCACCGACTACTTCGTCGAACTCGGCATCCAGGTCCGCTATCTGCACAGCGACGTCGACACCCTGCGCCGGGTGGAGCTGCTGCGCGAGCTGCGCGCCGGTGAGTACGACGTCCTGGTCGGCATCAACCTGCTGCGCGAGGGCCTCGACCTGCCCGAGGTGTCCCTGGTGGCCATCCTGGACGCCGACAAGGAGGGCTTCCTGCGCTCCGGCACCTCGCTGATCCAGACCATCGGCCGCGCGGCGCGCAACGTCTCCGGCCAGGTCCACATGTACGCCGACAAGATCACCCCGGCGATGGAGAAGGCCATCGACGAGACCAACCGGCGCCGTGAGAAGCAGGTCGCCTACAACACGGCCCACGGCATCGACCCGCAGCCGCTGCGCAAGAAGATCAACGACATCGTCGCGCAGATCGCCCGCGAGGACGTCGACACCGAGCAGCTCCTCGGCACCGGCTACCGCCAGCACAAGGACGGCAAGGCGCCCAAGACGCCGGTGCCCAGCCTCGGCGGCAAGGCGACGGCGGACGCCAAGGCGAAGGCGGCCAAGACGAAGGCCAAGGACAAGACGCAGCCCACCGACCAGCCGGCCGCCGAACTCGCCGGACAGATCGAGGAGATGACGGACCGGATGCGCGCGGCCGCCGCGGAGCTCCAGTTCGAGATCGCCGCCCGGCTGCGCGACGAGGTGTCCGAGATGAAGAAGGAACTGCGCCAGATGCGGGAGGCCGGCCTCGCCTGACCCTCCCGACCCCCACGGACCTCGGCGTACGCGCCCAGTGTTGCAACACCGACACAAAGCGCGGGCCGGGGTTCGGCACGGTCGGCGACGCTGCGTAGGGTTCTGGGCAACCGCGCGACGCGCGGCAACAGGGGAACACCGAGAGGGGATTCAGCCGTGACCGTCAACATGACCAAGGGCCAGGCCATCAGCCTGGAGAAGAAGGACGGTGCCACCCTGACCGCGGTCCGTATGGGTCTCGGCTGGCAGGCGGCGAAGCGGCGCGGGCTGTTCGGCTCGCGCACCCGCGAGATCGACCTGGACGCCTCGGCGGTCCTCTTCGCGGAGAAGCAGCCGGTCGACGTGGTCTTCTTCCGTCATCTGGTGAGCGACGACGGCTCCGTGCGGCACACCGGTGACAACCTCGTCGGCGGTGTCGGGCAGGGCGGCGACGACGAGGCCGTGCTGGTGGACCTTCAGCGGGTCCCGCCGCACGTCGACCAGATCGTCTTCACGGTGAACTCCTTCACCGGGCAGACCTTCCAGGAGGTGCAGAACGCGTTCTGCCGCCTGGTGGACGAGACCAACGGCCAGGAACTCGCGCGCTACACGCTGGCGGGCGGCGGCGAGTACACCGCGCAGATCATGGCCAAGGTGCACCGTCAGGGCGCCGGCTGGACGATGACCGCGCTGGGCGAGCCGGCCAACGGGCGCACCTTCCAGGACCTGATGCCGGCGATCCTGCCGCACCTGTAGGACCCGCCCGGCGCGCGGCACCACACGACACAGGGGGACGGCGACGGTGGCCGAACTGGTGCGGGGGCAGAACCACCCGCTGCCCCGGACCCGGCTGGAGATCCTGATCTCGGCCGAGGTCCCCGTGCTCGTGTCGGCCGCTCTCGGTGACGAGGGCGGCCGCGTGCACGACGGCCAGCGGATCGCCCGTCCCGGCGCCCCCGCCCTCCCCGGCATCGAGGTGCCCCGCACGGCGGCCGCCGAGCACCGCCTCTCCGCCGACCTGGGCGAGCTGCCCGAGGCCGTGCACCGCGTCACCGTGCTGCTGGCCCTGCCCGAACGGCCAGGTGCGGAAAGCCGGTTCGGCGCGACCGGCGCCCCGCGAGCGACCGTCACCGATGCCGACGGCACGGAGATCGTCCGCTTCACCCTCGCCGGGCTGGACTCCGAGTCGGCCGTCGTCGCGCTGGAGCTGTACCGCAGGCAGGGCGGCTGGAAGGTGCGCGCCGTCGGCCAGGGGTACGCGGAGGGCCTCACCGCACTCCTGGCGGACCTGGGGTTGCCCGAGGCCCGCGAGGTGGCCGAGGCGATGCACGAAGAGGGGCGCCTCGGGGCGGCACAGGCCGCCGCCCCCTCAAAGGCCCGCCCGTCCCGGAGCGGACCGGTCGACTACGCCCACCCCGGCCGCCCGGCTTCCCGGCAGCCGCGGCCCGTCGCGGGCGACGCGGTGGGCTGGTCCATGGAGGAGCGGCTGTACAACCAGGTCTGGGGCATGTTCGAGGACCTGGCCCGCTCCACGGCGGCCCTCCGGAGCGCGGCCGGCTTCGCCGCCGCCCGCCTGGACCGCGAGATCGACGAGGCCCTGGCCGACCCACGTGCCCGGACCGGCGGCGCCGGGGACGCGGCACGGCGAGGGGCCCAGGCCAGGCGCGACGAGCTGATGGGCCGGGCGCGGGCGGTTCACGACCGCGACCTCGCCCAGCTCACCGCCGAGGCGGAGGTCGTCGAACCCGCGCTGCCGCCCGCGTACGCCCGCTGGGACAGCCCGGTCTGGCAGGGCCACCGGCTGCCGGCCGAGCCGCCCCAGGCGGTACGGCTGGGCGACCTCCACCTCCCCGAGAGCGCGTCCCTGCGTATCCCGATGCTGGTCAGGCTGCCGCTGGAGCGGGGCCTGTGGGTCGACAGCGGCGCCACACGGGCCGACTTCATCGACTCCGCCGAGCGGCGCCGACTGGCCCTGGACGTCGCCGTGGCCCTCGCCGCGCGGCTGCTCGCCGTCCACCCGGTGGGCGAGTTCTCGGTGGAGGTCGTCGACCCGGCCGGGACCGGAGCCGGGCCGCTCGGTGCCCTCACCCGTTCGGGCGCGCTGACCGGGCCGCCCGCGAGGGGCACGGCGGGCGTCGCGCAGGCGCTGGAGTCGCTCACCCGGCGGGTCGACCTCGTACGGATGGCGATCGGCGGCGGCGCCACCGAGGCGCTGCCGGACGGCCTCGACACCGCCCGGCGGCTGCTGATCGTCAACGACTTCCCGCAGGGCTTCGACGACCGCGCCCTGACCCGGCTCCGCTTCCTCGCCGACGAGGGTCCGGCGGCCGGGGTCCATCTGATGCTGGTCGCGGACCGTGCGGACGCGGGGGAGTACGGGCCGTTGCTCGACCCGCTGTGGCGTTCGCTGACGCGACTCACGCCGTCACCTGACGACCATTTCGCCGATCCCTGGGTCGGACACGCCTGGACCTTCGAACCGTCTCTCCCGCCGCACGGCGGCGAGGTGCTCCAGCAGGTGCTCGGCGCGGTCTCCGACGCTCGGATCAAGGGAAAGTAAAGAACCTCTGAGCTGCTCACTTGGTCTTTACTTTGCCTTTCTCTTTACTCTTCCTTGGTGATTGCGCTACCGTGTTCGTGCGGAGGGGAGTACTCCCTGATGCGGCGCACCCGTCAGTACGGATCCCCATGGATCCCGGGACGCCGGCCCGTTCCCCGGGTGGAAGAGACCTCCGGCAGCGACAACGCTGATGTTTGCCGTGACGTGATGCCGGAGGTGCAGTGGACGTCTCGATGACCCTGTGGGTCTTGACCATCGTGGGGCTGGCAGCCCTGATCGCGGTGGACTTCTTCATCGGCCGCAAGCCGCATGAGGTGTCCATCAAGGAAGCGGGCATCTGGACAGCCGTCTGGATCGCCCTGGCCGGACTCTTCGGCCTCGGACTGTTCTACTTCGGCGGCGCCCAGCCCGCCGGGGAGTTCTTCGCCGGCTTCATCACCGAGAAGTCGCTGAGTGTCGACAACCTCTTCGTCTTCGTCCTGATCATGTCGAAGTTCGCGGTGCCCGCGCAGTACCAGCAGCGGGTCCTGCTCTTCGGTGTGCTCATAGCCCTGGTCCTGCGGGCCGTCTTCATCGCTGCCGGCGCGGCGATCATCGCCAGCTTCTCCTGGGTGTTCTTCATCTTCGGCGCCTTCCTGATCTGGACCGCCTGGAAGCTCATCCAGGAGGCCCGCGCCGATCACGAGGACGAGGAGTACGAGGAGAACAAGCTGCTGAAGGCCGCCGAGCGCAGGTTCGGTGTCGCCGACCGGTACCACGGCACCAAGCTGTGGATCGAGGAGAACGGCAAGCGGGTCATGACCCCGATGCTGGTCGTGATGCTCGCCATCGGCACCACCGACGTGCTGTTCGCGCTGGACTCCATCCCCGCGATCTTCGGCCTGACGCAGGACCCGTACATCGTCTTCACCGCGAACGCCTTCGCCCTGATGGGTCTGCGCCAGCTCTACTTCCTCATCGGTGGCCTGCTGAAGAAGCTGGTCCACCTGTCCTACGGCCTGTCGGTCATCCTCGGCTTCATCGGCGTCAAGCTGGTGCTGCACGCTCTGCACGAGCTGGGGGTGCATGTCCCGGAGATCAGCATCCCGGTCTCCCTGGCCGTGATCTGCGGCGTGCTGGTCATCACCACGATCACCAGCCTCATCGCCTCCAGGAAGCAGGCCGCCGCCGAGGCGGCCGGAGGCGGCGACGCCTACAAGGACAGCATCGACGCCTGACCCTTTCGCCGCCCGAGCGGCACCGGCCCGCGAGGGAAGGTGCCGCCCGGCGGACCCACCGCGCCCGCCTCGGCGGTGCGCCGGACGAAACGAACGGAATGCGAACCCTGTACGCCTCTGCCACCATCACTGCATGATCACTCGGTTCAGGTCGCTCGCCACGCGGTGGACGCTCCTCGTGCCGGTGCTCGCAATCGTCCTCCTGGTCTTCACCTGGGGCCGCGGCCTGCCCGGCGCGGTCGTCGCCCTGGTCACCCTCGTGCTCGCCGGATCCGTACTGGCCGCCGTGCACCACGCCGAGGTCGTCGCCCACCGGGTGGGCGAACCCTTCGGTTCCCTGGTGCTCGCCGTCGCCGTCACCATCATCGAGGTGGCGTTGATCGTGACCCTCATGGTGGACGGCGGTGACAAGAGCGCCACGCTGGCCCGCGACACGGTGTTCGCCGCCGTGATGATCACCTGCAACGGCATCGTCGGCATCTGCCTGCTGGTCGGCTCGCTGCGCCACGGCACCGCCGTCTTCAACCCCGAGGGCACCGGAGCCGCCCTGGCGACGGTCGCCACCCTGGCCACCCTCAGCCTGGTGCTGCCGACCTTCACGACCAGCAAGCCCGGCCCCGAGTTCTCCTCCGTGCAACTGACGTTCGCGGCCTTCTCCTCGCTGATCCTCTACGGACTCTTCGTCACCACCCAGACCGTGCGGCACCGCGACTACTTCCTGCCGGTCACCAAGGAGGGCGACCCCATCACCGGGGCCGACCACGCGGCACCCCCGACCGCCCGCCGGGCCTGGATCAGCCTCGGTCTGCTCGGCCTCGCCCTGGTCGGCGTGGTCGGACTCGCCAAGGGCGTCTCGCCCACCATCGAGTCCGGGGTGGAGAGCGCGGGGCTGCCCCCTGCGGTCGTCGGTGTGATCATCGCCCTGCTCGTGCTGCTCCCGGAGACCATCGCCGCGCTGCGCGCAGCCCGCCGCGACCGGGTGCAGACCAGCCTCAACCTCGCGCTGGGCTCCGCCATGGCGAGCATCGGACTGACCATCCCGGCCGTCGCCCTGGCGTCGATCTGGCTGACCGGACCGCTCGTGCTGGGCCTGGGCTCCACGCACATGCTGCTGCTCGCGCTCACCGTGGTGGTCGCCTCGCTCACGGTCGTACCCGGCCGCGCCACCCCGCTCCAGGGAGGCGTCCACCTGGTCATCTTCGCCGCCTACCTGGAGCTGGCCCTCAACCCGTAGCCGACAGCGCTCCACCGGGCCCGCGGGTCGTCCGGCGGCCCGTGATAGACCGGGTGCGACCCGTGGCCGCCCCGCCGGCCGCCCCGACGCACCGGAGGAAACCACCGTGCCCCGCAGCCTGGCCAGCGCCCCGATCATGATCCTCAACGGGCCCAACCTGAACCTCCTCGGCCAGCGACAGCCCGAGATCTACGGCAAGGACACGCTGGCCGACGTGGAGACCATGTGCGCCGAGACGGCGGCCGCGTACGGCGGCACGGTGGACTGCCGGCAGTCCAACCACGAGGGACAGCTGATCGACTGGATCCACGAGGCACGGCTCGGCCACGCCGGGATCGTCATCAACCCCGGCGCCTACTCGCACACCTCGGTGGCGATCCTGGACGCGCTCAACACCTGCGACGGCCTGCCTGTGGTGGAGGTCCACATCTCCAACATCCACCAGCGCGAGTCCTTCCGGCACCACTCCTACGTCTCGCTGCGCGCCGACGGGGTGATCGCGGGCTGCGGGGTGCAGGGGTACGTCTTCGCGGTGGAGCGGATCGCCACGCTGGCGGGGTCGGCGCGGGCCGACGCCTGAGCGCCGTCCCGGCTCACCAGCCGCGCGCGTGCCACTCCGGCAGATGCGGGCGCTCGGCCCCGAGGCTGGTGTCGTCGCCGTGGCCCGGGTAGACCCAGGTCTCGTCCGGCAGCGCGTCGAAGATCTTCGTCTCGACGTCCCGGATCAGGCTGGCGAACGCCTCGGGGTCCTGGTGGGTGTTGCCCACGCCGCCGGGGAAGAGGCAGTCGCCGGTGAAGACGTGCGGGTGGCCGTGCGGGTCGTCGTAGACCAGCGCGATGGAGCCCGGCGTGTGCCCGACGAGATGGCGCGCGGTCAGCTCGACCTGTCCGACCCGGATGACGTCCCCGTCGTCCACCGGCACATCGGTGGCGACCGGGATGCCCGGGGCGTCCTCCCGGCCGGCGTACGTACGGGCGCCGGTGGCGCCGACGACCTCGCCGAGGGCCTGCCAGTGGTCACCGTGCTGATGGGTGGTGACGACGGAGGCGATGCCGTCCTCGCCGATCATGGTGAGGAGGGTGTGCGGCTCGGCGGCCGCGTCGATCAGGAGCTGCTCGTCGGTGGCCCGGCAACGCAGCAGATACGCGTTGTTGTTCATCGGGCCGACCGCGACCTTCGTGATCATCAGGTCCTTCAGCTCGTGCACGTCCGCCGGACCGCCGACCCTGACCTCGCCGCTGTACGTCATGACGATCAGCCTATAGCGGGGCGGGGGTTGGCGGCCCGGCGCCGTGTCACAGCGGGGGCAGTGCGGGCAGCTCGCCGCCCTTCACCTCCAGCGCGGTCCCCTCGCGGCGCCCGGCGAGCCAGCCCAGCAGGTCGGCCGGCGTCCCGGTGACGGTGATCTCGGGATCATCGGCCTCCTGTCCGGTGTCCCAGGTCCGGGTGCCGTCGCTCAGCCGCGTCGCGGGCACGTCCGCGTGGCCCAGGAAGCGCCGGGCCAGGAACTCCGTCTCGCGCTCGGTGAACTCGGCCGGGAGGTCCTCCAGCTCGTGACCGGCGCCGAGGTCCACGTGGTGCAGCTCGATCTCGGCCCAGCGCCGGAAGGGCAGCCGGGCCGCGATGTCGGTGATGCCGTTGCGCAGCTCCACCTCGCGGTCCCAGTCGCCCTGCGCCGCGCCGGCCGCGTCGAACCGGGCCGCGCTGTCGCGCACGTCGGTGAGGTGGGTCTCCAGGGGGCGCGGCGCGTCCCGCTCGATGTCGGCGTCGCGGGTCTCGGCGCTCACGTACATCGGGCGGCCCTCGAGGACGTTCACGAGGGCGTCGGCGTTGCGGGCGATGTGAGCGAGGACATGTCCGCGCGTCCAGCCCGGAAGCCGTGACGGCTCGGCCAGTGCCGCGTTGTCCAGTGCGGCGGCCGCGCTGAGCAGCCGTTCCGTCGCTTCCTGTACACGGGCCAGGTCATGAGCGTGATCGGTCATGAGGCCCGACCCTAGCGGGACCACTCCTTCGGGTGAAGGTGGCGAACATCCTCCGTAATTCGAAAGCGCGTGCTATATCGTCGGGAGCGGCGTCGGGCATGCTGGATAGCTGGGGATTGTTATGCATCCGGGAATCCGACCGGCGTTGTCAGTGGCTCCCCCTAGGCTCGAAGAAGCACGGGGCCTCGGCCCCTGTCACTTCTCTGAAGAAAGGTGCGGACCGGCGTGGCCGACCGTCTCATCGTCCGTGGCGCGCGCGAGCACAACCTGAAGAATGTCTCGCTCGACCTGCCGCGTGACGCGCTCATCGTCTTCACGGGCCTGTCCGGGTCGGGCAAGTCCTCCCTGGCCTTCGACACCATCTTCGCCGAGGGCCAGCGCCGCTACGTGGAGTCGCTCTCCTCGTACGCCCGCCAGTTCCTCGGGCAGATGGACAAGCCCGACGTCGACTTCATCGAGGGCCTCTCGCCCGCGGTCTCCATCGACCAGAAGTCGACCTCGCGCAACCCGCGCTCCACGGTCGGCACCATCACCGAGGTCTACGACTACCTGCGGCTGCTCTTCGCGCGCATCGGCAAGCCGCACTGCCCCGAGTGCGGCCGGCCCATCTCGCGCCAGTCGCCGCAGGCCATCGTGGACAAGGTGCTGGAACTGCCCGAGGGCAGCCGCTTCCAGGTCCTCTCCCCGCTGGTGCGCGAGCGCAAGGGCGAGTTCGTCGACCTCTTCGCCGACCTCCAGACCAAGGGCTACTCCCGCGCGCGGGTCGACGGCGAGACCATCCAGCTGTCCGAGCCGCCGACCCTGAAGAAGCAGGAGAAGCACACCATCGAGGTGGTCGTCGACCGCCTCACGGTGAAGGACTCCGCCAAGCGCCGCCTCACCGACTCCGTGGAGACCGCGCTCGGTCTCTCCGGCGGCATGGTCGTGCTCGACTTCGTCGACCTCCCCGAGGACGACCCCGAGCGCGAGCGGATGTTCTCGGAGCACCTCTACTGCACGTACGACGACCTGTCCTTCGAGGAGCTGGAGCCGCGCTCCTTCTCCTTCAACTCGCCCTTCGGCGCCTGCCCGGAGTGCACCGGCATCGGCACGCGCATGGAGGTCGACGCCGAGCTGATCGTCCCGGACGAGGACAAGTCGCTCGACGAGGGCGCCATCCACCCCTGGTCGCACGGCCACACCAAGGACTACTTCGGCCGGCTGATCAACGCTCTCGCGGACGCCCTCGGTTTCCGCACCGACATCCCCTTCGCCGGGCTGCCCCAGCGGGCCAAGAAGGCCCTGCTGTACGGCCACAAGACCCAGATCGAGGTCCGCTACCGCAACCGGTACGGCCGGGAGCGGGTGTACACCACCCCCTTCGAGGGCGCGGTGCCCTTCGTCAAGCGGCGGCACAGCGAGGCCGAGAGCGACGCCAGCCGGGAGCGCTTCGAGGGCTACATGCGCGAGGTGCCCTGCCCCTCCTGCGAGGGCACCCGTCTGAAGCCGATCGTCCTCGCGGTCTCCGTCATGGGGAAGTCGATCGCCGAGGTCTCCGCGATGTCGATCAGCGACTGCGCGGACTTCCTGGGCGAGCTGAAGCTGAACGCCCGTGACAAGAAGATCGCCGAGCGCGTGCTGAAGGAGGTCAACGAGCGGCTGCGCTTCCTGGTCGACGTCGGCCTGGACTACCTCTCCCTCAACCGCGCGGCCGGCACCCTGTCCGGCGGCGAGGCGCAGCGCATCCGCCTGGCGACCCAGATCGGCTCCGGCCTGGTCGGCGTGCTCTACGTGCTGGACGAGCCGTCCATCGGCCTGCACCAGCGGGACAACCACCGGCTGATCGAGACCCTGGTCCGGCTGCGCGACATGGGCAACACCCTCATCGTGGTCGAACACGACGAGGACACCATCAAGGTCGCCGACTGGATCGTGGACATCGGCCCCGGCGCCGGCGAGCACGGCGGCAAGGTCGTCCATAGCGGTCACCTCAAGGAGCTGCTGGCCAACGCGGAGTCGCAGACCGGCCAGTACCTCTCCGGCCGCAAGTCGATCCCGCTGCCGGGCATGCGCCGGCCGCTCGACCCGTCCCGTCAGCTCGTGGTGCGCGGCGCGCGGGAGAACAACCTCCAGGACATCGACGTGTCCTTCCCGCTGGGCGTCTTCACGGCCGTCACCGGTGTGTCCGGCTCGGGCAAGTCGACCCTGGTCAACGACATCCTCTACACCCACCTGGCCCGCGAGCTGAACGGCGCGCGGAACGTCCCCGGCCGCCACACGCGCGTGGACGGCGACGACCTGGTGGACAAGGTCGTGCACGTCGACCAGTCGCCCATCGGACGCACCCCGCGCTCCAACCCGGCGACCTACACCGGTGTCTTCGACCACGTCCGCAGGCTGTTCGCCGAGACCACCGAGGCGAAGGTGCGGGGCTACCAGCCCGGCCGCTTCTCCTTCAACGTCAAGGGCGGCCGCTGCGAGAACTGCTCGGGCGACGGCACGATCAAGATCGAGATGAACTTCCTCCCGGACGTGTACGTCCCGTGCGAGGTCTGCCACGGCGCCCGGTACAACCGGGAGACCCTGGAGGTCCACTACAAGGGCAAGTCCATCGCCGACGTGCTGAACATGCCGATCGAGGAGGCGACCGACTTCTTCGAGGCGGTGCCCGCCATCTCCCGGCACCTGCGCACCCTGAAGGACGTCGGCCTCGGCTATGTCCGGCTCGGCCAGTCCGCGACCACCCTGTCCGGTGGTGAGGCGCAGCGCGTCAAGCTCGCCAGCGAGCTGCAGAAGCGCTCCACCGGACGCACGGTCTACGTGCTGGACGAGCCGACCACCGGTCTGCACTTCGAGGACATCAGCAAGCTGCTGAAGGTCCTCACCGGTCTGGTGGACAAGGGCAACACGGTCGTCGTCATCGAGCACAACCTCGACGTGATCAAGACTGCCGACTGGGTCATCGACATGGGCCCGGAGGGCGGCGCGGGCGGCGGTCTCGTGGTCGCCGAGGGCACGCCCGAGGAGGTCGCGGCGGTCCCGGCCAGCCACACCGGCAAGTTCCTGCGCGAGGTCCTCGGTGCCGACCGGGTCAGCGACGCGGGCCCGGTGAAGGCCCCGAGGGCGCGGAAGACCGCGAAGAAGACGGCGGCGAAGGCGGTGCCGGCCAAGGCCAACAGCACCGCGACCGCCAAGGCCGGCACGGCCAGGAAGACGGCCGCCAAGAAGACGACGCGGGCCCCCAAGGCCTGACGGCGGACCTTCGTACGAGCGGCGCCTCGCGGGACTCCTCCCGCGAGGCGCCGCTCGCCGTTTCAGCGGGTCACAGTTCGCCCAGCTCGGCGGCGTACGGCGGCTCCGCGCCCGCCCGGGAGCAGGTGATCGCCGCCGCTCGCGCGGCGAAGCCGAGCAGCCGTCGCCAGGTGTCCGGGTGCAGCCCGGCGAGCGCCCGCGCGGACAGCGCGTCCAGGGTGGACAGGCCGTGCAGCAGGGCCGCGTTCACGGTGTCCCCGGCGCCGATGGTGTCCACGACGTCGACCTTCTCGCCGGGCACCCGGTGCTCCGCGCCGTCGGCGGTGAAGACGGTGAGGCCGTCACCGCCCCGCGTGACGACCACGGCGGAGGGGCCCGCCGCCAGCCACTCGCGCGGGGTACCGCCGAGCCACTCGGCGTCCTCCTCGGACAGCTTCAGCAGCGTCACCGAGGGCAGCCAGCCCCGGAACCGCTCGCGGTAGGCGTCCGCGTCCGGGATCAGGCCCGCCCGGATGTTGGGGTCGAGCGCGGTGAACAGGCCCTGACCGGCGGCCGACCGCATCAGTGCCTCGTAGGCGCTCGCCCCCGGTTCCAGGGCGAGCGAGCAGGTGCCGAAGGACACCGCGCGGGTGCCCTCGGGCAGGGCGGCCGGGGTGGTGAAGAGGCGGTCGGCGGTGCCCTCGACGTAGAAGGAGTAGGCCGCCGAGCCGCCGGAGTCGATGGTGGCCACCGCGAGCGTGGTCGGCTCCGGGCCGCGCTGGACCGCGGACACGTCCACCCCGGCCTGCCGCAGCCCGTCGAGCAGGGCCTCGCCGAAGGCGTCGTGCGAGGTGCGGGAGGCGAAGGCGGTCGGCGAGCCCAGCCGGCCGAGGGCCACGGCGGTGTTGAACGGGCCGCCGCCGAGCGCGGGCCGGAGGCCGGCCAGGGCGCCACGGCCCTGCGGTACCAGGTCGATCAGTGCCTCACCGGCGACGACGATCACGGGGTGGTTCCCTTCTCGGACTGCGAGGTCGATTCCATGCTGCTCCCGGCGTCTCCCGGCCGGGGCTCCGGGCAGCCGCAGGAGGCGCGGTGGACGAAGGCGCAGGGCAGCCGTACCGTCCTGGCCTCCCGGTCCGGCGCCGCCAGGCGGTCCAGCAGCACCCGGACGGCCCGCGCGCCCATCTCCCGGCTGGGCTGGGCGATCGCGGTGAGCCGGGGTGCGAACAGGTCGGCCCAGGCGAAGTCGTCGAAGCAGGCGAGGGCGATGTCGCCGGGCACGCCCAGGCCACGCTCCCGCAGGGCGCGCAGGGCACCGATCGTCATCGCGTTGTTGGCGGTGACCAGCGCCGTGGGCGCGGCGGGCAGGGCGAGCAGCGCGGCCGTGGCCCGCTCGGCACCCGTGGCCTCGGAGCTGCCGGACACCACGAGGGCGTCGTCGGCGTCGAGCCCCGCCGCCGCGAGGCCCTGCCGGTACCCCGCGATCCGCTCGTCCGTGGTGCTGAGCCCCGGCAGCCCGGCGACCAGGCCGATCCGCCGGTGTCCCAAGGAGGCGAGGTGGGTGACCAGCTCGGCCATGGGCCCGGAGTTCTCGGCGCACACCTGGTCGAACGGCTCCTGCCCCGGGCCGGCCGGGCCCAGCACCCGGTCCAGCAGCACCGTCGGCACGGCCTGGCGCCGGAGGTACGCCACGAGTCCGCCCGGCTCGGCGGAGGGCGCGACGATCATGCCGTCCACCCGGCGCCCGTGCAGCAGCTGGACCACCTTCAGCTCGTGCTCGGGGTCGTCGTGCGGGTCCGCGATGAGCAGGCTGTACCCCGCCTCCAGTGCGGCCGCCTCCACGCCCTGGAGGATCTCGGTGAAGTAGGGGTTGCTGATCGCCGACACCGCGAGCCCGATGGAGCGGGTCCGGGAGGTCACCAGGGAGCGGGCGAGGGAGTTGGGCGTGTAGCCGAGGGTCTCGACGGCGTCCAGCACCGCCTGCCGGGTGTGGGGGAGTACCGGGCGCGTGCCGTTGAGCACGTGGGAGACGGTCGCCACGGAGACACCGGCGCTCCGGGCCACGTCGGCCATGGTGGACATCGCGCTTCCCCTCCCACGAATCCCACGGGATCCCGAGATCCCGGAACGTGTCCCGGCCGCCGGCCGGAGCGTGGCGGGCGGTTGCGGGCCCCGGCGACCGCCGTCGGTCCCACGGGCGGGAACGTATCCCATCGGCCACCGGTGCGTAAACGCTTGCGCAAGCGTTTGCGAAGGCGTCCCCGTCCGGGGGCGCCGAAGCCTCGGGCGCCCGCCCCCGCCCCGGGGCCGTCCCCCATGCCCCGATAAGGTCGCTCTGCACATCCCCTGACCTGTGGAGAGACCGATGCCCGCCCGATCGTCCGCGAGCCGCCGTACCGTCCTCCGAGGAGCCGCCGTGGCGCCGGTCGCCGGGCTCGGGCTGGCCGCCTGCGCCGCTCCCCAGGACGACAAGGGCGCCTCGGCGGTCACCTCCTCCGTCGACCTCGGGGCCGAGGGCGAGGTGGCCAAGGGCGCCGCGAAGCTCTACCGCGACCACAACGTGGTGGTCAGCCGGGACGGCGCGGGTGCCCTGAAGGCGTACAGCCTGGTCTGCACGCACGCCGGGTGCGTGATCAACAAACTGCAAGGCACGACCCTGGTCTGCCCCTGCCACGGCAGCGAGTTCGATGCCGTCACCGGCAAGGTGGTCCAGGCGCCGGCGACCGAGCCGCTGAGCGAGCTGCCGGTGAAGGTGGCGGACGGCCGGATCGTCGCGGGCCCGGCCGCCTGACGCCGCTGGTCATCCCGCTCAGGGCGTCTGAAAGAGAATCACTCCCACTCCCAGGCGATCCCCACCGTCCCCGGCCGCACCCGTGGCTCCACCACATGGACGCTGCGGTGCGGCTCGCTGACCGCCAGCTCCTGCCGTCCCGTGCGCGGTGCGGCGGGAGAGAACTGGCTGAAGCGGTGGCAGCGGGCCGGGAGAGCGGACGCGTCGAAGCGCACCTGGAGCGCGTACTGGCCGCCCGGCGAGCCGAAGCGGTGGACGTACTCGTGCGAGGCCCCGGCGGTGCCGTCGGTGATGCCGTACCGGAACAGGAAGGTGTCGCCGGAGCGCAGCCGGGTGCCGAAGAGCAGCTCGGCCACCAGGACACCGGTCTCCCGGTCCAGCCGGACGCGCCCGGTGCGGCAGTTCTCCAGCGCGTGCACGGCCATGTCGTCCGGGCGGCAGCCGGGGTCGCCGTGGTGGACGGCGACGAAGCGGTCCACGCCGTCGCGGTGGGCGCGGACGATGTGCTCGGACTCCCGGCTCGCCAGTTCGCGCCGTCCCCCGACGCGGACGCGTTCGTGGTGGCCGAGGGTGTGCATGCCGCCGTCCGGCATCCAGTCCAGCTCGGCCCGGAGCCGGTCCAGCGTGTCGGACGCCTCGACGAGCGAGCGGTAGGAGCGGGGCGCCGGACGGTCGCCGTCGGCCGTCTCCGGCGCCTCGGCGAGCAGCCTGATCAGGGATTCCTCGGGCAGCCTGAGGATCTCCTCCAGCGCGCGCACGGCCCGCAGCGACTCCGGCCGCTGGGGGCGGCGGGCGCCCTGCTGCCAGTAGCTGAGGCTGGTCACGCCGACCTTCACCCCGTGGCGCGACAGGTGGTGCTGCACGCGCTGGAGCGGCAGCCCGCGGGCGGTTATCGCGGCGCGCAGCGCCACATGGAAGGGGCCGCTCCGCAGGGCTGTCTCCAGCTCGGCGGAGGCGAGGTCCGGGTGCTCTGTGACATGTGGCATGCACAGAAGCCTTTCTGTGAGGTGTCACCGCGGCTGGTCAGACCGCGGTGCGGGGTCGGGTGCCGGCCCGACCACGAGCGCCGCTCGGGGGCGCGCTCGCGGGCGGGCACGCCGTTCGCGTGCGCCGAGTGCGCGGCCCCGAGTTCCCACGCATTGAAGCGTGTTGACCAGACCCCGACAACACCCTGGGTCACGTCATGGCCTGGATCGTGACACCCCGGAGCCCTCGCCGGAAGGGTTGTCCACAGGCTGGTCCGGTGCCCCCGTGACCGTTGTCCACAGGCCCGGCGCGGTGTCCGCGCTCGCCAGTAGGGTGTGAGTCATGGCCGACCCCTCCAGCTACCGCCCCAGGCCGGGCGAGATCCCCGACTCTCCGGGGGTGTACAGGTTCCGTGACGAGCACCGCCGGGTGATCTACGTCGGAAAGGCGAAGAGCCTGCGCCAGCGCCTGGCGAACTACTTCCAGGATCTGACGAACCTGCACCCCCGCACCCGCTCCATGGTCACCACCGCCGCGTCCGTGGAGTGGACCGTGGTGTCCACGGAGGTCGAGGCGCTGCAGCTGGAGTACTCCTGGATCAAGGAGTACGACCCCCGGTTCAACGTCAAATACCGCGACGACAAGAGCTACCCGTACCTCGCCGTCACGATGAACGAGGAGTTCCCGCGCGTCCAGGTGATGCGCGGTCACAAGAAGAAGGGCGTCAGGTACTTCGGCCCGTACGCCCACGCGTGGGCCATCCGGGACACCGTCGACCTGCTGCTGCGCGTCTTCCCGGTACGCACCTGCTCGGCCGGTGTCTTCAAGAACGCCGAGCGCACCGGCCGCCCCTGCCTGCTCGGGTACATCGGCAAGTGCTCCGCGCCCTGCGTGGGCCGGATCTCGCCGGAGGACCACTACGAGCTGGCCGAGGAGTTCTGCGACTTCATGGCCGGCCGCACCGGCACCTACCTCCGCCGTCTGGAGCGCCAGATGGCCGAGGCGTCCGACGAGATGGAGTACGAGCGTGCCGCCCGCCTGCGCGACGACGTCGGCGCGCTGAAGAAGGCCATGGAGAAGAACGCGGTCGTGCTCGCCGACGCGACCGACGCCGACCTCGTCGCCGTCGCCGAGGACGAGCTGGAGGCCGCCGTCCAGATCTTCCACGTGCGCGGCGGCCGGGTGCGCGGCCAGCGCGGCTGGGTCACCGACAAGGTCGAGGAGATCACCACCGGCGCCCTCGTCGAGCACGCCCTCCAGCAGCTCTACGGCGAGGAGACCGGCGACTCCGTGCCCAAGGAGGTGCTGGTCCCGGCGCTGCCCGACCCGGTGGAGCCGGTCCAGGAGTGGCTGACCGTCCGGCGCGGGGCCAACGTCTCGCTGCGCATCCCGCAGCGCGGCGACAAGAAGGCGCTGATGGAGACCGTCCAGCGCAACGCCCAGCAGGCCCTCGTGCTGCACAAGACCAAGCGCGCCTCCGACCTCACCACCCGCTCCCGCGCGCTGGAGGAGATCGCCGACGCCCTCGAACTGGACAGCGCCCCGCTGCGGATCGAGTGCTACGACATCTCCCACCTCCAGGGCGACGACGTGGTGGCCTCCATGGTCGTCTTCGAGGACGGCCTCCAGCGCAAGAACGAGTACCGCCGCTTCCAGATCAAGGGCTTCGCCGGCCAGGACGACGTCCGCTCCATGCACGAGGTGATCACCCGCCGTTTCCGCCGCTACCTGGCGGAGAAGGAGAAGTCCGGCGAGTGGGCGGGCGCCGAGGACACCCCGGTCGACGGCACGCCCGCCGGTGCCCCCCTGACCGCCGAGGACGACGGTGTCGTCGGTGGCCCCAAGGACGACGACGGCCGCCCCCAGAAGTTCGCCTACCCGCCCCAGCTCGTCGTGGTCGACGGCGGCCGTCCGCAGGTCGCCGCCGCGCGGCGCGCGCTGGACGAGCTGGGCATCGACGACATCGCCGTGTGCGGCCTCGCCAAGCGCCTGGAGGAGGTCTGGGTGCCCGGCGAGGAGGACCCCGTGGTGCTGCCCCGCAGCAGCGAGGGTCTCTACCTCCTGCAGCGGGTGCGCGACGAGGCCCACCGCTTCGCCATCACCTACCAGCGCGCCAAGCGTGCCAAGCGGCTGCGCAGCGGCCCGCTGGACGAGGTGCCCGGCCTCGGCGAGACCCGCAAGCAGGCCCTCATCAAGCACTTCGGCTCGGTCAAGCGGCTGCGCGCCGCCACCATCGAGCAGATCCAGGAAGTACCCGGCATAGGCCGGAAGACGGCCGAGACGATCGCGGTGGCACTCGCCCGTTCGGCCCCGGCCGCACCCGCCGTGAACACGGCGACCGGAGAGATCATTGACGAAGAGGAACCCGACACGACGGGCGGTTCCTCCGGAGAGTCCGTGAGCGCGGGCCTCCCGGACGACCGACGGGGGCAGGAGACATGACCGAGCACGAGGCACGGCCCACGGCCGAGCGGGACCGCGCACACGCGGCGACGGACGACAGCCCCCCGGGGGCGGCGGAACAGGACAACGGAGCACAGGTGAGTCAGGACGTCACGCCGGCAGCGGCCAACGACGCGCCCATCCCGGAGCTGGTGATCATCTCCGGCATGTCCGGAGCCGGCCGCTCGACGGCCGCGAAGTGCCTGGAGGACCTGGGCTGGTTCGTCGTCGACAACCTGCCGCCCGCGCTGATCCCCACCATGGTGGAGCTGGGAGCCCGCTCGCAGGGCAACGTGGCGCGGATCGCCGTCGTGGTGGACGTGCGTGGCCGCCGCTTCTTCGACAACCTCCGTGAGTCGCTCGCGGACCTCGACAGCCGGGGCGTCACCCGGCGCATCGTCTTCCTGGAGTCCTCCGAGGACGCCCTGGTGCGCCGCTTCGAGTCGGTGCGCCGCCCGCACCCCCTCCAGGGCGACGGCCGCATCGTGGACGGCATCGCCGCCGAGCGGGAACTGCTGCGCGAGCTGCGCGGCGACGCCGACCTGGTCATCGACACCTCCAGCCTCAACGTGCACGAGCTGCGCGCCAAGATGGACGCCCAGTTCGCGGGCGAGGAGGAGCCCGAGCTGCGGGCCACCGTGATGTCCTTCGGCTTCAAGTACGGCCTCCCGGTCGACGCCGACCTGGTCGCGGACATGCGGTTCCTGCCCAACCCGCACTGGGTCCCGGAGCTGCGCCCCTTCACCGGGGTCAACGAGGAGGTCGCCTCCTACGTCTTCAACCAGCCCGGCGCCAAGGAGTTCCTCGACCGGTACGCCGAGCTGCTCCGGCTGATCGCGGCCGGCTACCGCCGCGAGGGCAAGCGGTACGTGACCATCGCCATCGGCTGTACCGGCGGCAAGCACCGCTCGGTCGCCATGTCGGAGAAGCTCGCGGCGCGTCTCGCGGCGGAGGGCGTGGAGACGGTGGTCGTGCACCGGGACATGGGACGCGAATGACCGACCGTGCAGGGCGGCTGCGCGGCCTGCGCCGCGTGGTCCCCGAGGGGCGCCTCGGGCGCGCGGCCGAGGCCCGCGCGTCCCGTCCCGTCGAGGTGCGGGGCGCGCGGCCCCGCAGGCGCGGTGCCCAGCCCAAGGTGGTCGCGCTCGGCGGCGGCATGGGCCTGTCCGCCTCGCTCGCCGCGCTGCGCCGGATCACCGGTGACCTCACCGCCGTGGTCACCGTGGCCGACGACGGCGGCTCCAGCGGCCGTCTCCGCGACGAGCTGGGCGTACTGCCGCCCGGCGACCTCCGCAAGGCGCTGGCCGCGCTGTGCGGGGACGACGACTGGGGCCAGACCTGGGCCCGGGTCATCCAGCACCGCTTCCAGTCCCAGGGCGACCTGCACGACCACGCGGTCGGCAATCTGCTCATCGTCGCCCTGTGGGAGCAGCTCGGCAACCATGTGATGGCGCTCGACCTGGTCGGCAGGCTGCTCGGCGCGCACGGCCGGGTGCTGCCCATGTCGGCCGTGCCGCTGGAGCTCCAGGCCCTGGTCAAGGGCCACGACCCGGCGCGGCCGGAGGACGTGGACACCGTCCGGGGACAGGCGACGGTCGCGCTGACGCCGGGGGAGGTGCAGTCGGTGCACCTGGTGCCCTCCGACCCGCCCGCCGTGCCGGAGGCGGTCGAAGCGGTGCTGGACGCGGACTGGGTGGTGCTCGGGCCGGGCTCCTGGTTCTCGTCCGTCATCCCGCACCTGCTCGTGCCCGAACTGCTGGACGCGCTCACCCAGACCAAGGCGCGCCGGGTCCTCCCGCTGAACCTCGCCCCGCAACCCGGCGAAACAGAGGGCTTCTCACCGCAGCGTCATTTGGAGGTTTTGGGGCGACACGCCCCTAAACTCGCCCTGGACGTGGTGCTGGCCGACGAGGCGGCCGTGCCCGACCGCGATTCGCTCACCGAGGCCGCCAAGCGGCTGGGAGCCGCGGTCGAGCTGGCGCCGGTGGCCCGGACCGACGGAACTCCCCGGCACGATCCGGAGCTGCTGGCCGCCGCGTACGACCGTATTTTTCGGATGCATGGAAGGATCGGCCCATGGCGATGACGGCAGCGGTGAAGGATGAGATCTCCCGGCTTCCCGTCACCCGGACCTGCTGCAGAAAGGCGGAGGTCTCCGCCATTCTGCGGTTCGCCGGCGGCCTCCACCTGGTGAGCGGGCGCATTGTGATCGAGGCGGAGCTGGACACCGCGATGGCGGCCCGGCGCCTCAAGCGGGACATCCTGGAGATCTTCGGGCACAGCTCCGAGCTGATCGTGATGGCGCCCGGCGGGCTGCGGCGCGGCTCGCGCTACGTGGTGCGGGTCGTGGCGGGCGGCGACCAGCTGGCCCGGCAGACCGGCCTGGTGGACGGCCGGGGCCGCCCGATCCGGGGCCTGCCCCCGCAGGTCGTCTCCGGCGCCACCTGTGACGCCGAGGCCGCCTGGCGCGGTGCCTTCCTGGCGCACGGTTCGCTCACCGAGCCCGGCCGGTCCTCCTCGCTGGAGGTCACCTGCCCCGGCCCCGAGGCCGCGCTCGCGCTGGTCGGCGCCGCGCGCAGGCTGTCGATCGCCGCCAAGGCCCGCGAGGTGCGGGGCGTGGACCGGGTCGTGGTCCGCGACGGTGACGCCATCGGCGCCCTGCTCACCCGGCTCGGCGCGCACGAGTCGGTGCTGGCCTGGGAGGAGCGCCGGATGCGGCGCGAGGTCCGCGCGACCGCCAACCGGCTCGCCAACTTCGACGACGCCAACCTGCGCCGTTCGGCGCGGGCCGCCGTGGCCGCCGGGGCGCGGGTGCAGCGGGCGCTGGAGATCCTGGGCGAGGAGGTGCCCGAGCACCTCGCCGCCGCCGGCCGGCTGCGCATGGAGCACAAGCAGGCGTCCCTGGAGGAGCTGGGCGCGCTGGCCGACCCGCCGCTGACCAAGGACGCGGTGGCAGGCCGTATCCGCCGGCTGCTGGCGATGGCCGACAAGCGCGCCTCCGACCTCGGCATCCCGAGCACCGAGGCCAACCTCTCCGAGGAGCTGGCGGACAACCTCGCGGGCTGAGCCCCGGGCCGCGAAGGCGGGAAAACGCCGCACAGACGCCGGTGCCGTCGCCCGATCGGGTGGTCGGCACCGGCGTTTCGCGTGTCCTTGGGGCGCTCTTGACTCGATCATGCAGTGACATGAGCCTGGCAACCTGTTCGCCGCTGTGGCGGACCATCGCGAGGGGGGTTCATGAGACACCGAGTGAGACCCGCAGCCCGGCCCACAGCAAGAACCACGCCAAGACCCGTGTCCCGACCCACGGCCAGGGCGGTCCTCGCCGTCGGGGCGCTGCTGGCCGGAGCGGCCTGCCTCACGCCCGTCGCCCAGGCGAGGGAGAGCGCGCCCGCCGGTAGCGGCAGCGAGGTCAAGGTCTTCCGGGCCGAGGTGACCCGCGCCCAGGTGCCCCTGCTGCTCAGGGCCGGACAGGACGCCCACGAGCTGGGGGAGCGGGTGGCCGCGCGCGGCCGGACCGCCGTCGAGGTCTACCTCACCGACGGACAGGCCCGCGGCCTGAAGGCGCAGGGCGTCCGCCTCACCGAGCACGCCCTGCCGAGCGGCGCCGGCAAGCGCCTGTCGGCCGCCGCCCAGGGCGTGTTCCGCCCGTACAGCGGGAGCGGCGGGCTCAAGGAGGAGATCCTGCGGACCGCCCAGGAAAACCCCGGCCTCGCCAAGGTCGAGTCCATCGGCCGTACCGTGCGCGGCCAGGACATCCTCGCGCTCAAGGTCACCAGGAACGCCCGCAGCACGAAGGACGGCTCCCGGCCCGCCGTGCTGTACGTGTCCAACCAGCACGCGCGGGAGTGGATCACGCCGGAGATGACCCGGCGCCTGATGCACCACTATCTGGACAACTACCGGTCGGACAAGCGGATCAAGAAGCTCGTGGACACCACCGAGCTGTGGTTCGTGCTGTCCGCCAACCCCGACGGCTACGACTACACCTTCAAGGACTCCAGTACCCGGCTGTGGCGGAAGAACCTGCGGGACGTCAACGGCGACGGGGTCATCGGCACTGGCGACGGCGTCGACCTCAACCGCAACTTCGGCTACAAGTGGGGCTACGACGACGAGGGTTCGTCCCCCAGCCCCGCCAGCGAGACCTACCGCGGCCCGAGCGCGAACTCCGAGCCGGAGACCAGGGCGCTGGACGCGCTGGAGAAGCGCGTGCGGTTCGCGTACGGCATCAACTACCACTCCGCCGCCGAGCTGCTCCTCTACGGCGTCGGCTGGCAGGTCGCCACCGACACGCCCGACGACGTCCTCTACCGGGCGCTGGCCGGCACCCCCGACAACCCGGCGATCCCCGGCTACCGTTCGCAGGTCTCCTCGGAGCTGTACACCACCAACGGCGAGGCGGACGGGCAGGCCGCGAACGTCAACGGCATGGCGATGTTCACCCCCGAGATGTCCACCTGCGCGACCGCCTCCGAGTCCGACCCGGACGACGCCTGGAACCCCGACGACTGCCGCTCGGTCTTCACCTTCCCGGACGACGAGACGCTGATCCAGCGGGAGTTCGAGAAGAACGTGCCGTTCGCGCTCTCCGTCGCGGAGACCGCCGCCCACCCCGACCGGCCCGTCTCCACGGTCGGCCTGAGCGCCCCCGACTTCACCCCGGCCGCCTTCACCACCTCCTACGCGCGGGGCAGCGGCCAGCAGGTCTCCGTCGTCGCCCGCAAGTCGGTCCGGAACAAGCGACTGGTGTACCGCGTCAACAAGGGCCGCACCCACGAGCGCACCCTGCGCCCGTGGAAGGGCGGCGAGACCTACGGCGGCGACGACAACCTCCACTTCGACCAGTACCGCGCCGAGGTGCCCGGCGGCAGAGCCGGCGACCGGGTCGAGGTCTGGTTCACGGGAGCGGGCCGTGCGAAGGCGAGCCGTCACTTCACCTACACCGTCGCCGACCGGGGCACCGCCGACACCCTCGTCGTAGCGGAAGAGGGCGTCACCGCGACCCAGGCCCGCGCCTACACCGACGCGCTCAAGGCGGCCGGCCGCCGGCCCCTGGTGTGGGACACCGCCCGGCAGGGCACCCCCGATGCCCTCGGCGTCCTCGGCCACTTCCGCACCGTCGTCCACTACTCCGGCCCCGACGGGCCCGGCAACGCCACCCAGCTCCAGCTGCGCGCCCACCTCAACGAGGGCGGCAAGCTGATCGAGGCCGGCGAGCAGGCCGGCGGCGAGGTGGACCTCGGCGGCGGCAACCTCTCCGACGACTTCAGCCAGTACTACCTGGGCGCCTACAGCCGGACCTCCACCAAGGGCGCCACCGGCATCACCGGCACCGGCGCACTGAACGGCGTCTCCGCCACGCTCGGCGACGCCCCGGGCAACCCGCTCGACGCGGCCGGTGCCTACGGGGTCACCTCGGACGAGCTGCCCGCCGCGACGTACCCGCAGTTCCGCAGCGCGGGCGCGGGCCGGTTCACGGGTGCCGTCAGCCCGTACGGGCCGTACGCGGGCTCGTACATGGCCGCCGCCGTGCACACCGACGACGCCTACAAGCGCCTCACCCGCACCATCGACCTCACGGGGGTCGGCGCCGCCGAGAAGCCCGCGTTCGGCACCCGGCTGCTGTGGGACACCGAGCGGGGTTACGACCACGCGGTGGTGGAGGTGCACACCGTCGGCGCCGACGACTGGACGACCCTGCCGGAGGCGGGCGGTGCCACCACCGACGCCGTGCCCGCCGAGTGCGGGGCCGGGTTCCTGGTCGGGGAGCACCCCTGGCTCAAGCACTACCTGACGCTCACGGGCAACGCC
The DNA here is from genome assembly GCF_004328625.1 of Streptomyces seoulensis. Classification (NCBI taxonomy): domain Bacteria; kingdom Bacillati; phylum Actinomycetota; class Actinomycetes; order Kitasatosporales; family Streptomycetaceae; genus Streptomyces; species Streptomyces seoulensis. The sequence continues at coordinate 1,385,174 of NZ_CP032229.1, read as the reverse complement.
TGCACCGCCACCGGGACCACCGGCCGGTGGCACAGCCTCACCGGACGCTCGTCGGGCTGGCAGCGGGTGGACTTCGACCTGAGCACCTACGCGGGCAAGCAGATCGAGCTGTCCGTCTCCTACATCACCGACCCCGGCACCGGCGGCCACGGCGTGCTCGTCGACGACGCCTCGCTCGTCGTCGGCGGCAACGCGAAGGAGACGGAAGGGTTCGAGTCCTCCCTCGGCCCCTGGCGCGCCTCCGGCCCCCCGGCCGGGAGCCCGGCGGTGCTGAAGGACTGGACCCGGACCGGCGCCCTCTTCCAGACCTATGGGGCCATCACCACCGACGACACCGTGCTGCTCGGATTCGGCCTGGAACAGGTCCCGTCGGCGGCCGAACGGACCGCTCTCGTCCGCAAGGCGCTCGCCGCACTCGACAGGTGAGCGAGACCCCCTCTCAACGGTGCGCGGAAGGCGCCCGTATCAGGTGAGCCAACCCGCTCACGAACGAGTGAAAAGCGCGTCAGCGGTGCCCGTCATTCCCTGACAAAGAGGAGTGAATCCACCGCCGTTCCGAGGCGTTCCGTACCCTACTGACGGGTACGGAACGCCTGCCCTTTTATGCGCCATCTCGATGTCACCCCAGGGGCTGCGGAGGGGTAGGGTCGTGGGTGGTCGGGGACATCCCAAATACAGCTCGCCGGCACCGCATGGCCGGCGTACCAACGAGGAGATCGGTTCGTGACGATCCGCGTAGGCATCAACGGCTTCGGCCGCATCGGGCGTAACTACTTCCGCGCTCTGCTGGAGCAGGGTGCGGACATCGAGGTTGTGGCTGTCAACGACCTGGGTGACACCGCGACCACGGCGCACCTGCTGAAGTACGACACCATCCTGGGCCGCCTCAAGGCCGAGGTGACGCACACCGACGACACGATCACGGTCGACGGTCACACCATCAAGGTGCTCTCCGAGCGCAACCCCGCCGACATCCCGTGGGGCGAGCTGGGCGTCGACATCGTCATCGAGTCGACCGGCATCTTCACCAAGCGCGACGACGCCGCCAAGCACCTGGCCGGCGGCGCCAAGAAGGTCCTCATCTCGGCTCCGGCCAAGGACGAGGACATCACCATCGTCATGGGCGTCAACCAGGACAAGTACGACCCGGCGAAGGACCACGTCATCTCCAACGCCTCGTGCACCACCAACTGTGTGGCGCCGATGGCGAAGGTGCTGGACGAGAACTTCGGCATCGTCAGCGGCCTGATGACCACGGTGCACGCGTACACCAACGACCAGCGCATCCTGGACTTCCCGCACAAGGACCTGCGCCGCGCCCGCGCCGCCGCCGAGAACATCATCCCGACCACCACGGGTGCCGCCAAGGCCACCGCGCTGGTCCTGCCGCAGCTCAAGGGCAAGCTCGACGGCATCGCGATGCGCGTCCCGGTCCCGACCGGCTCGGCCACCGACCTGGTCGTGGAGCTCCAGCGCGAGGTCACCAAGGACGAGGTCAACGCCGCGTTCAAGAAGGCGTCCGAGGACGGTTCGCTCAAGGGCTTCCTGTCCTACACCGAGGACGAGATCGTGTCCTCCGACATCGTCGGCGACCCGGCCTCCTGCACCTTCGACTCGTCCCTGACCATGGTCCAGGACGGCAACACGGTGAAGATCCTCGGCTGGTACGACAACGAGTGGGGCTACTCCAACCGTCTCGTGGACCTGACGGTCTTCGTCGGCGAGCAGCTCTGATCCACGGGATCGGACACAGCAGGACCTTGAAGTGAGAGCAGGGCCCGGGCAGCGCACGGCCGCGCCGTCCGGGCCCTGTCTCACGCACGGACCACGCCCTCTTACGATCAGGGGCATCACGAGCCCTCTCCAGGAGTCCACTCAATGAAGACGATCGACGAACTTCTCGCCGACGGCGTGAGCGGCAAGCGGGTATTCGTCCGCGCCGACCTCAACGTGCCGCTGGCAGACGGGACCATCACCGACGACGGCCGCATCCGTGCCGTCGTGCCCACCATCAAGGCCCTCGCCGACGCGGGCGCCGAGGTGGTCGTCGCCTCCCACCTTGGCCGTCCCAAGGGCGCCCCGGACCCGGCCTTCTCGCTGCTGCCCGTCGCCGAGCGTCTCGCCGAACTCCTCGGCACCCCGGTCGCCTTCGCCGAGGACACCGTCGGCCCCGCCGCCCACGCGGCCGTCGACTGCCTGGAGCCGGGTCAGGTCGCGGTCATCGAGAACCTGCGCTTCAACCCCGGCGAGACCTCCAAGGACGACACCGAGCGCGGCGAGTTCGCCGACCAGCTGGCCGCCCTCGCCGACGTGTACGTGGGCGACGGCTTCGGCGCCGTGCACCGCAAGCACGCCTCCGTCTACGACCTCCCGGCCCGGCTGCCGCACTATGCCGGCTACCTGATCGCGCGCGAGGTCGGCGTCCTGAAGAAGCTCACCGACGACGTCAAGCGCCCCTACGTCGTCGTCCTCGGCGGCGCCAAGGTCTCCGACAAGCTCGCCGTCATCGACGAGCTGCTCGGCAAGGCCGACCGTCTGCTCATCGGCGGCGGCATGGCCTACACGTTCCTCAAGGCGCAGGGCCACGAGGTCGGCATCTCCCTCCTCCAGGAGGACCAGATCCCGGCCGTCAAGGAGTACATGGAGCGCGCCGAGAAGAACGGCGTCGAGCTGGTCCTGCCCGTGGACGTCCTGGTCTCCCCGGAGTTCCCGGACCTGAAGACCAAGGCGCCCTCGGAGCACACCGTGGTCGACGCGGACAAGATCCCCGCCGACCAGGAGGGCCTGGACATCGGCCCGAGGACCCGCGAGCTGTACGCCTCGAAGCTCGGCGACGCCGAGACCGTGTTCTGGAACGGCCCGATGGGCGTCTTCGAGCACCCCGACTACGCCGAGGGCACCAAGGCGGTCGCCCAGGCGCTCGTCGACTCCGACGGCTTCTCCGTCGTCGGCGGCGGTGACTCCGCCGCCGCGGTGCGTACGCTCGGGTTCGACGAGAACGCATTCGGCCACATCTCGACCGGCGGCGGCGCCTCCCTCGAGTACCTCGAGGGCAAGACGCTCCCCGGCCTCGCCGCACTGGAGGACTGACCCCGCATGACCACTCGCACGCCGATCATGGCGGGCAACTGGAAGATGAACCTCAACCACCTCGAGGCCATCGCGCACGTCCAGAAGCTCGCCTTCGCCCTGGCCGACAAGGACTACGAGGCCGTCGAGGTCGCCGTCCTGCCGCCCTTCACCGACCTGCGCTCCGTGCAGACCCTGGTCGACGGCGACAAGCTCAAGATCAAGTACGGTGCCCAGGACATCTCCCGGCACGAGTCCGGCGCCTACACCGGCGAGATCTCGGGCCCGATGCTGGCCAAGCTGAAGTGCTCCTACGTGCTGGCCGGGCACTCCGAGCGCCGCCAGTACCACCACGAGACCGACGACGTGGTCAACGCCAAGGTCAAGGCGGCCTTCCAGAACGGCCTCACCCCGATCCTGTGCGTCGGCGAGGAGCTGGACGTCCGTGAGGCGGGCAACCACGTCGAGCACACCCTCGCCCAGGTCGAGGGCGGCCTGAAGGACGTCCCGGCCGAGCAGGCCGAGACCGTCGTGATCGCCTACGAGCCCGTGTGGGCCATCGGCACCGGCAAGGTCTGCGGCTCCGACGACGCGCAGGAGGTCTGCGGCGCGATCCGGGGCAAGCTCGCCGAGCTGTACTCCCAGGATGTCGCCGACAAGATCCGCATCCAGTACGGCGGCTCCGTGAAGTCCGGCAACGTCGCCGAGATCATGGCCAAGCCGGACATCGACGGTGCCCTGGTGGGCGGCGCGTCGCTGGACACCGACGAGTTCGTCAAGATCGTCCGGTTCCGCGATCAGTGATCCGGTCCGCGAGTAGGCGGTAGCGGCGATACGTCGTACTCTTGCGGGGGCATGGCCATCGTGCCGTGCCCCCGTCGTCCAGCTCAATCCGTCCGTCCGAATCCGAGGAAGTTGGTCCAGCCGTGGTTTTGGGGTTCTCGATCGCCCTGATCGTCTTCAGCCTGCTGCTGATGCTGCTGGTGCTGATGCACAAGGGGAAGGGCGGCGGCCTCTCCGACATGTTCGGTGGTGGCATGCAGTCCTCCGTGGGCGGCTCCTCGGTCGCCGAGCGCAACCTCGACCGGATCACGGTCGTGATCGCCGTGCTCTGGTTCGCCTCGATCATCGTGCTCGGCCTGCTCATGAAGTCGAGCGGCTGACCGCACCGCCGAGGCGGGGGCCGCGCGTACAGCCGCGATGCCCCGCACGTCCCACAAGTACATAGATTCCACACGTAAGGCCCCATGTTCGGTACGCGCTCACGAGCGCGGCCTATCATGGGGCTTGCGTCTGTGCGGAGGCGGTACCTCCCCTCACTGGACGCGCGTTGGGCCTTACGTAGACTGAGGCGCTCGCGGCGAAGCGATAGGCCGACCTGCTTCGCGGCACCATCACGCAGGGAGTTACGACCGTGGCAAGTGGCAACGCGATCCGGGGAAGCCGGGTCGGTGCGGGGCCGATGGGCGAGGCCGAGCGCGGCGAGTCCGCACCGCGTCTGCGCATCTCCTTCTGGTGCTCCAACGGGCACGAGACCCAGCCGAGCTTCGCCAGCGACGCGCAGGTCCCCGACACCTGGGACTGCCCGCGCTGCGGCTTCCCGGCCGGTCAGGACCGGGACAACCCGCCGGACCCGCCGCGCACCGAGCCCTACAAGACGCACCTCGCCTATGTGCGTGAGCGGCGCAGCGACGCGGACGGCGAGGCGATCCTCGCCGAGGCGCTCGCCAAACTGCGGGGCGAGATCTAGGAGTTGATGCCGGCCGGGACCCGAGAGGGTGCCCGGCCGGAGCTGTCCCGTCCGCAGGCCGGACCCCGTTGTCAGTGGTGCCCCCTACCGTGAGTGAGGTAACTGCGACTCAGGGGGACGGCCATGACGACGGCTCAGGTGGTGGGGGCGGCAACGCCCGCGTGGCGCGGCGGATTCGGGCGGCTGTGGAGCGCCGCCGTGCTCTCCCGCTTCGGCGACGCGCTGCGTACGGCCGCGCTGCCGCTGCTCGCCGTGCGGCTGACCGACGACCCGCTCGCCGTCGCCGCCGTGACCGCCTGCGGCTATGTGCCCTGGCTGCTGTTCGGCCTGCTGGGCGGCGCCGTGGCCGACCGGGTGGACCAACGGCGCGCGATGTGGGCCGTGGACGTGGCGCGCGGGCTGCTCGTCGCCGCGTTCGCCCTCGCGGTGGCCCTCGGGCACGCCTCGATCCCGCTGCTGATCGCGCTCGCCTTCTCCCTCACCGCGCTCCAGACCCTGTTCGACAACGCGGCGACCGCCCTGCTGCCCTCCGTGGTCCGGCCGGAGTCCCTGGGCAGCGCCAACGCCCGCCTGATGACCGGTCAGCAGCTCGCCGGAGGACTGCTCGGGGGACCCCTGGTGCCGCTGCTGCTGACGGCCGGGGCGTTCCTGCCCTATGCGGTCGACTCCCTCACCTACTTCCTGGGCGCCGCCCTCGTGGCCTCCCTGCGCACAGGGTCGCCGGCACGTGAACCGCGCCCGCCCGGCGCGACCCTGCGCGCGGACATGGGAGAGGGGCTGCGAGCCCTCTGGCGGGACCGCGCGCTCCGCGCGACCTGCGGAGCCACCCTGCTGTGCAACATCGGCATGGGCGCCCTGATCGCCACCCTGGTCCTGCATGTCACCGGCTGGCTGCACGCGGGGAACGCCGGATACGCCGCCGCCATGACCGCCTACTCGGCCGGCAGCATCGCCGGCGGCTTCCTGGCCCAGCGCCTGGCGGGCCGCCTCGGCCGGGTACGGGCCCTGCTGCTGGGCGGCACCGTGCAGACCGGGGCGCTGCTCCTGATGGGCTCCGTCCGGGAGTTGGCCGCGCTGATCGCCGGGATGCTGCTGCTCGGCGCGATGGGCATGGTGTGGAACGTCAACCAGGTGACGCTGATGCAGCAGCGCGCCCCCGCCGCGATGACCGGCCGTATCTCGGCCGCCTTCCGCACCGCCTCCACCGCCGGAGCGCCCTTCGGCGCCCTGCTGGGCGGTGCCGCCGCCCGCACCCTCGGCCTCTACACCCCCGCCCTCCTCACGGCAGCCCTCTTCGCGGCGGCGGTGCTCGTACTGATACCGGCGCGCTCGGCGGACGTGTCGAAGGACGAGAAGCGGGGCGGTGTCACCACCGGCCCGGCCCCGGCGTGATCAATTAGGTTGGTCCCGCAGTGGGCACACGGGGCAGGACAGGCGACAGGCGCGGAAAGGAAGGCGGAAGCCGGAGATGAACGCAGAAGGCCGTACAGCACTGAACCGGACGCCCGAGTGGGCCGCTCTCAAGGAGCACCGCGAGGGATTCGGCGGGACGGGCCTGCGGGAGCTGTTCGACGCCGACCCGGAGCGCGGGCGGACGTACACGGTCCAGGTCGGGGACCTCTACATCGACTACAGCAAGCAGCTCGTGGACGCCGAGGCGTTGCGGCTCCTCCAGGAACTCGCCGTCGCCACGGATGTGTTCGGTCAGCGGGACGCGATGTTCCGTGGTGACCGGATCAACACGACCGAGGACCGCGCGGTGCTGCACACCGCGCTGCGTGCCCCTCGGGACGCGGTGATCGAGGTCGACGGGGAGAACGTCGTCCCCGCCGTGCACGCGGTGCTGGACAAGATGGCCGGCTTCGCCGACCGGGTCCGCTCGGGCGAGTGGACCGGTCACACCGACAAGCGGATCAAGAACATCGTCAACATCGGTATCGGCGGCTCCGACCTCGGTCCGGCGATGGCGTTCGAGGCGCTGCGTCCCTTCACCGACCGTGGCCTGACGGTGCGGTTCGTGTCGAACGTGGACGGCGCGGACCTGCACGAGGCGATCCGTGATCTGGACCCGGCGGAGACGCTGTTCATCGTGGCGTCCAAGACGTTCACGACGATCGAGACGATCACCAACGCCACGTCGGCCCGCAAGTGGCTGCTGGACGTCCTCGGTGACGACAAGGCGGTCGCGAAGCACTTCGTGGCGCTGTCCACGAACGCGGAGAAGGTCACCGGGTTCGGTATCGACGCGGACAACATGTTCGAGTTCTGGGACTGGGTCGGGGGCCGGTACTCCTTCGACTCGGCGATCGGTCTGTCGCTGATGATCGCGATCGGGCCGGAGAGGTTCCGGGAGCTGCTGGACGGTTTCCACACCGTGGACGAGCACTTCCGTACCGCTCCGGCGGAGGAGAACGCGCCGCTGCTGCTGGGCCTGCTGGGGATCTGGTACGGGAACTTCTTCGACGCGCAGTCGCACGCGGTCCTGCCGTACAGCCACTATCTGTCCAAGTTCACGGCGTACTTGCAGCAGCTGGACATGGAGTCCAACGGCAAGTCCGTGCAGAAGGACGGCACTCCGGTGGAGTGGCAGACCGGCCCGGTGGTCTGGGGCACGCCGGGGACCAACGGGCAGCACGCGTACTACCAGTTGATCCATCAGGGGACGAAGCTGATCCCGGCGGACTTCATCGGGTTCGCGCGTCCGGTGGACGAGCTGAGTGATGAACTGAAGTCCCAGCACGACCTGTTGATGGCCAACTTCTTCGCCCAGACCCAGGCCCTCGCCTTCGGCAAGACCGAGGAAGAGGTCCGGGAGGAGGGGGTGCCCAAGGAGCTGATCCCGCACAAGACCTTCCAGGGGAACCGGCCGACGACGACCATCCTGGCCCCCGAGCTGACCCCGTCCGTGCTGGGGCAGCTCATCGCGCTGTACGAGCAGAAGGTGTTCGTCCAGGGCGCCGTCTGGAACATCGACTCCTTCGACCAGTGGGGCGTCGAGCTGGGCAAGGTCCTCGCCAAGCGCATCGAACCCGCCCTCACCGAGGGCGCGGACGTGCCCGGTCTCGACCCGTCGACGCGGGCGCTGGTCGCCGAGTACCGGGAGATGGGCGGCTGACCGGCCGGTGAGGCGGGCGCGGCCGGCTCGGGCCGCCGCGCCCGCCACCCGGGGGACTCCGGTGCCATCGGTCAAGTGAAAGCAGGCCGACCGCGCAAGAGTTCCGCCGTTCTTTCACAACAGATCCATATCGGGTTGTCGATCTCCGGCGTGGCGGGCGAACGTACCTGATAGGGAGATACCTCCAGGGGGGCCGGAGAGGGTGGTCACCCCTGCGCAGCTCCGGGAGGTACCCACCACATGGCCCATCAGCCGCACACCCTGTTGAAGGCCGTGCTCGACGGATGGCGGAACTCTCTGCTGGACATGGGCGGCCGCAACCGGCTGCTGAACTTCCGGCACACCAGGACCGCCACCCTGGAGATCACCGCACCGGACCCGGCCGCCCTGCTCGCGGAGCTGGCCAAGGGCTGGGAGTTCGCCCCTGTCACCGAGCGGGCTGCCGGGGTCGAGCTGGCCAAGTCCGGTGACAGCGGCACCGCCCGGCGCTCCCGGCCCGGACTGGTCACCCAGAAGACCACCCAGGCGGCGCTGGACAGTTCGCTGTACCAACTCCGCCAGAAGTCCGGCCAGATGTTCAACGACTACGGCCTCTGGGTGCTCTGGCTCGGCATCGGCATGCTCGACTGGCGCGAGCCCGGCGCGCACGAGAGCAGCGCGGCCCCGCTGCTCCTCGTCCCCGTGGAGCTGCGCCGGGACGGCAACCGCCGGTACCGGCTCCACCCGGCCGAGGGGCAGGAGCGCATCCACAACCCGGCGCTCGCCGTGAAGGCGGACCGGCTCGGGGTCGACTGGGCGCCCGTCACGAGCGCCGACGCCGCCGACCCGGCCGCCGTGCTCGCCGCCGCCCGGAAGGTCACCGCCCGGCTGGACGGCTGGGACGTGCGGGAGCGGGCGGTGCTCGGGCTGTTCGCCTCCCACCGCGAGGCGATGTACCAGGACCTCCAGCAGAACGAGGAGCAGATCCTCGCCCACCCGCTGGTCCGCGCCGTCGCCCTCGGTCCCGACGCCGGGCTCCCCGCCGATCTGGTCGACTTCGAGCCGCCCGGCCTCGACCGGATCGACGAGATCCAGCTCCCCGAGCGCACCCCGCTCGTGCTCGACGCCGACGCCTCCCAGCGCCAGTGCGTGGCGGCCGCGCTGGACGGGCGGTCCTTCGTGATGAGCGGGCCGCCCGGCACCGGCAAGAGCCAGACCATCACCAACCTGATCGCCGCGCTCATGCACGCCGGCCGCAGTGTGCTGTTCGTGAGTGAGAAGGCCGCCGCGCTGGACGTGGTGCGCAACCGGCTGGGGGCGGTCGGCCTCGGCGACTTCGTGATGGCGCTGCACAGCGGCGACACCAGCAAGAAGGCGGTGGCCACCGAACTCGCGCGGGTGCTCACCACCGAGGCCCGCGTCACCGGCGCCGCCGCCCACGAGCTGGAGCGCGCCCGTGCCCTGCGCGAGGAACTGTCCGGGTACGCGGCCGCGATGAACGAGACCCGCGACCCCCTGGGCCGCACCCTGCACGACGTCCTGGGCCGGCTGGTCCTGCTGGAGCAGGCCGGGACCCCGCAGCTCCCGCTCGGCGCGCGCAACGCCAAGGCCGTGCGCACCCTGAGCGCCGGCGCGCTCCAGGAGCTGCTGGCCGCCGCCGGTACCGTCGCCCGTGCCTGGCGCCCCGCCGCCGAGGGGGACGCCTTCGCCTGGCGCGGACTGACCGGCACCGCCCCGCACCAGGCCGTGGACGAGGCAGCCGACGCCCTCGGTGCCCTGGTCACCGCCGCCGGACGCCGCCCCTTCGCCGTCACCGTGGACGAGCCCCGCACGGTCCGCGAACTCCAGCAGCTCGTCCGCACCCTCACCGCCGGGCTGCCCGGCGTGACGGCACCGGCCGACGGGACGCTGCCCGACGACGTCACCGCCCACACCGCCCAGCTCGCCGACCTGTTCGGCATGCCCAAGCCGGACCGGCCCGAGGCCGCGTTCGCCCTGTGCGAGCTGGCCGCGCTCACCACCGCCGGACACCGCCCGCCGCGCGACTGGTTCGACGCCGGGACGCTGGGCCGCGCCCACACCGCCGCCGCCGAGCTGCGTACCGCCCTCGACGCCGAGGAGCGGGCCCGCGCGGCCGCCACCGACGTGTTCGGGGATCAGGTGGTCGCCGAGCCCGGACTCCCGGAGCTGGTCGCCCGGTTCGGGGAGCAGCACAAGGGGCTGATGGCCCGCTTCTCCGCGCAGTACAAGGCCGACCGGCAGACGCTCACCGCGCTCACCCGCACCGGCACCTGGGACAAGTCCCTCCTCGCCCGCCTGGACGACGCGCTCGCCTGGCACCGGGCCTCCGCCGAGGTCGCCCGGCTCACCAGGGCCCACCGCGCGCTCCTCGGCCCGTACACCCCGGGCACCCTGGCGGACTGCGCCGGCACCGACCGGGCCCTCGCCACCGCCGACCGGATCGCGGTGCTCGGCGCCCCGGCCGAGCGGCCCGCCCTGCTGGCCGACCGCCTCGCCGCCGACGCCGACCCCGACCCGCTGCCCACCCTGCTCGCCGACCAGATCCAGGGTGCCCTGGCCGCCTGGTGCGCCGCCGCCACCGCCCGCGCCGCCCGCTGGAACGCGGCCGTCACCGAGCTGCTCGACCAGTTCGACACGGCCCGGCGCACCCAGCTCTCGCCCGCCCTGCTCGGCCCGCTCGACCAGGCCGGCCGGGCCGTCGACGCCCTGCTGGACGACCCGCAGGGACCCGAGGTCTGGCACACCCACGTCGGCGGGGTCGCCGTGCTCGCCCGGCACGGCGCCGACACGCTGGTGGCCAGCGCCGCCGAGCGCGGGCTCGACCCGGAGCGGCTGCCCGAGGTGGCCGAGCAGGCGGTGCTGCGCGTCTGGGCCGACGACCTGCTCGCCACCGACCCCCGGCTGCGCAGCACCCGTTCGGAGGACCTGGACACCCGGGTCGCCGACTTCCGCGCCGCCGACCTGCGCCTGGTCGCGGCGGCGGGCGGCGCGGTGACGGAGGCGTGCAACAAGCGGCGCCCGCGCAACTTCGCCGGGGGCGGCGGCGCCGTCATCGTCCGCGAGGCCGAGAAGAAGACCCGGCACATGCCGGTGCGCGAACTGCTGGGGCGCACCCGCGAGGTCGTCCAGGCGGTCAAGCCCTGCTTCATGATGAGCCCGCTGACCGTCAGCCAGTTCCTGCCGCCCGACTTCCACTTCGACGTGGTGGTGTTCGACGAGGCGTCCCAGGTACGGCCGAGCGACGCGGTGAACTGCGTCTACCGGGGCCGCACCCTGATCGTCGCCGGTGACGACAAGCAGCTCCCGCCGACCTCCTTCTTCGACTCCGCGGTGGACGACGACTCCGACGAGTACGCCGAGGACCTGCCCGACTCCTTCGAGTCCCTGCTGCACGCCTGCAAGGCGGGCGCGATGCGCGAGCTGCCGCTGCGCTGGCACTACCGCAGCCGCCACGAGAACCTGATCACCTTCAGCAACCGCGAGTTCTACGCCAACTCGATGATCACCTTCCCCGGCGCGGTGGCCGAGGGCGAGGACGTGGGCGTGGCCTTCCTGGCGGCCGACGGTGTCTACGACCGGGGCGGACGACGGGACAACCGGGCCGAGGCCGAGTTCGTGGCCCGGCGGGTGCTGCACCACTTCGACACCCGGCCCGGCAAGACCCTCGGTGTCGTCGCGCTCTCCCAGGCGCAGGCGTCCGCGATCGACCTGGCCGTGCAGCAGGCCCGGCTCGCCCGGCCCGACCTCGACCACTGCTTCACCGAGGACCGGCTCGACGGGTTCTTCGTGAAGAACCTGGAGTCGGTGCAGGGCGACGAGCGCGATGTGATGATCATGTCGATCGGCTACGGCCCCGACGAACACGGCCGCCTCGGCCTCAACTTCGGCCCGATCAACAAGAACGGCGGCTGGCGGCGTCTCAACGTGGCGGTCACCCGCGCCCGCTTCCGCATGGAGGTCGTCTCCTCCTTCCGTGGCGCGAGCCTCGCGGACAGCGCGAACGAGAGCGTGCAGTACCTCAAGCGGTATCTGGAGTACGCCGAGAACGGCCCGGCCGTGCTCGCCCGTGACGTGGTCCAGTCGGACGCCGAACCCGACAGCCCCTTCGAGGAGTCCGTCCTCGCCGTGCTGCGCGGCTGGGGCTACCGGGTCCAGCCGCAGGTCGGTGTCGCCGGGTACCGCATCGACCTGGGCGTACGCCATCCCGCATCCCCCGGCGCGTACGCCCTCGGCATCGAGTGCGACGGCGCGATGTACCACTCGTCCAAGGCCGCCCGCGACCGGGACCGGCTGCGCGAGCAGGTGCTGAACGGGCTGGGCTGGCGGCTGCACCGCATCTGGGGCACCGACTGGTACCGGGGCCGGGCGGCGGCCGAACGCCGGCTGCGCGAGGCCGTCGAACAGGCCGTCGCGAGCGGGCCGTTGACCACGGTGACCGGCCCGACGGCCCTCCCCAAGGTGCCCGAGCAGCGGACCCAGCCCGTCGACATCCCGCTGGAGCGCGTCCCCGTCGACCCCGGCACCGGACGGGAGTGGAGCGCGCCCTACGCCCCCGGCGTCGTCACCGTCGCCCCGCGCCACGAACTGCACACCGCCGAGGCCCGGCCCGCGCTGCGCGAGGTGCTGGTCCGGATCATCGAGGCCGAAGGCCCGGTGCACGAGGACCTGCTGGTGCAGCGGGCGCGGGAAGCCTGGGGCGTCGGCCGGGCCGGCAGCCGTATCCGGGACAACGTCCGCGCGGTCGCCGACGCCCTGGTGCGCTCCCGGCGGATCGCCTCGGACGACGGCTTCTACGCGCTCGCCGACGCCGCCCCGCTGAAGGCCCGTCACCCCCGCGAGGGCGACACACCCCGCAAGGTCGTGCACATCGCGCCCGGTGAACGCCATGTGGCCCTCTTCGAGCTGGCCGCCGAGTGCCCCGGCATGACCGAGGACGAACTCATCAAGCAGACCTGCGAGTTCTTCGGCTGGCGGCGCACCGGCAAGGACATCCGCGACCGGCTCGCCGCCGACATCGCCGAACTCCGCGGCGCCGGACGGCTCCAGGGCGGCCCGGAGCAGGTGAGCGCCGCCCGCTGACACGGAAACCGGCGACACGGAGACCGCCGACACGGAGAAGGGGGCGACGGGAAAACCCCGCCGCCCCCTCGACCGCGCTCAGCTCACGGTGACGCCGGCGGATACATCGACCGGGGCAGATCCGCCGCGGCCGCCGAGTCCAGCAGCCACAGCGTGCGCGCCCGGCCCTGGGCACCGGCCGCCGGGGCCTGCACCTCGCCCGCGCCGGACAGCGCGATCGCCACCGCCTCGGCCTTGTCCTCGCCCGCCGCCAGCAGCCACACCTCACGCGCCGCGCGGATCGCGGGCAGCGTCAGGGAGGTCCGGGTCGGCGGCGGCTTGGGCGCGCCGTGCACACCCACCACCGTGCGCTCGGTCTCCCGCACCGCGGGCAGCTCCGGGAAGAGCGACGCCACATGCGTGTCCGGGCCGACGCCCAGCAGCAGCACGTCGAACTCCGGCACCTCGGCGTGGTCCTCGGGACCGGCCGCCTTGGCCAGCTCCGCCGCGTACGCGCCGGCCGCCGCGTCCACGTCCGCGCCGTAGGGCCCGTCGGACGCGGGCATCGGGTGCACGCGCGCCGGGTCCAGCGGTACGGAGTCCAGCAGGGCCTCGCGGGCCTGCGTGTAGTTGCGGTCCGGGTCGCCCTCGGGGAGGTAGCGCTCGTCGCCCCACCACAGGTCCAGGCGGCCCCAGTCGATCGCGTCCCGCGCGGGCGCCTTGGCCAGCGCGGCCAGCAGACCGTTGCCGTTGCGGCCCCCGGTGAGGACCACCGAGGCGTGACCGCGCGACGCCTGCGCGTCCACGATCTTGGTGATCAGCCGCGCGGCGGCGGCCTCGGCCATCAGTTCCTTGTCGCGGTGCACGACCAGTTGCGGAGTGCTCACTTCGACGCCGCCTTCCTCGCGAGGGAGTTCGGGGTCGGCCGCTCGGCCTCGCCCTCCTCGGTACCCGCCTCGGACTCGGCCACGGCCACCTCGGTGACCACCTCGTCCTCAGCGGACTTCGCCGCAGACTCGGCCGGAGCACCGCCCAGCGCCGCCACCGCGTCCGCGCCCATCGACAGCCGCTCCACGCCGAAGCGCAGGGCCGCCGCGTAGGTGTCGTCCGGGTCGAGCCGGCGCAGCTCCTCCGCGATCAGCTCGGCGGTGTCCCGGCGCTGGAGCGCCACCGCGCGGGACGGCTGGCCCTTGATGGACAGGTTCGCCAGCGAACCGTCCGCCCGGTCCAGCACGACCGGCCCGCACGTGGTCTCCATCCGGACCGCCGTCAGACCCGGCCCCGAGGACAGCGACCGCTGCACCGGCACACCCAGCCGGTCCGCCAGCCACATGGCCAGCAGCTCGCAGCTCGGGTTGAACTCCTCGCCCTCGACCTCGACGGACCGCACCTCGCAGTCCACCTGGTCCAGGGCCGCCGCCAGCATCGAACGCCACGGAGTGATCCGCGTCCACGCCAGGTCGGTGTCGCCCGGCGTGTACGTCTGCGCACGCGCCGCCAGCGCACGCACCGGCTGCTCGGCCGCGTAGGTGTCGGTGACCCGGCGCTGCGCCAGCGCGCCCAGCGGGTCCTCGGCCGGGGCGGCCGGCGAGTTCACCGGCCACCAGACCACCACCGGGGCGTCCGGGAGCAGCAGCGGCAGCACCACCGAGTCGGCGTGGTCGGACACCTCGCCGTACAGCCGCAGTACGGCCGTCTCGCCGGTGCCGGCCTCCGCGCCCACCCGTACCTCGGCGTCTAGGCGGGAGGTGGTGCGGTCGCGCGGGGTGCGCGAGACCCGGCGGATGACGACGAGCGTGCGCGAGGGGTGTTCCCGCGAGGCGTCGCTCGCCGCCCGCAGCGAGTCGTAGGCGTTCTCCTCGTCGGTGACGATGACCAGGGTCAGCACCATGCCCACGGCGGGCGTGCCGATGGCGCGGCGGCCCTCGATCAGCGCCTTGTTGATCTCACCGGCGGTGGTGTCGGTCAGGTCTATCTTCATGGCCGGCGCCAGCTCCGTCCGTCTCGTGCGAGCATCTGGTCGGCCTCGGCCGGGCCCCAGGTGCCCGACTTGTACTGCGCGGGCCGCCCGTGCTCGTCCCAGTACTCCTCGACCGGGTCGAGGATCTTCCAGGACAGCTCGACCTCCTCCGTACGCGGGAAGAGGTTCGCGTCGCCCAGCAGCACATCGAGGATGAGCCGCTCGTACGCCTCGGGGCTGGACTCGGTGAAGGACTCGCCGTACGCGAAGTCCATCGACACGTCCCGGATCTCCATCGAGGTGCCCGGCACCTTCGAGCCGAAGCGGACCGTGATGCCCTCGTCCGGCTGGACCCGGATGACGATCGCGTTCTGGCCCAGCTCCTCGGTCGCCGTGTGGTCGAACGGGGAGTGCGGCGCCCGCTGGAAGACCACCGCGATCTCGGTGACCCTGCGGCCCAGCCGCTTGCCGGTGCGCAGATAGAAGGGGACGCCCGCCCAGCGGCGGTTGTCGATCTCCAGCTTCAGCGCCGCGTAGGTGTCGGTCTTCGACTTGGGGTCGATGCCGTCCTCTTGCAGATAGCCGATGACCTTCTCGCCGCCCTGCCAGCCGGCCGCGTACTGTCCGCGCACGGTGTCGGCGCCCAGGTCCTTCGGCAGCCGTACGGCACCGAGCACCTTGGTCTTCTCCCTGGCCAGCGCGTCCGCGCCGAAGGAGGACGGCTCCTCCATGGCGGTCAGCGCCAGCAGCTGGAGCAGGTGGTTCTGGATGACGTCACGGGCGGCCCCGATGCCGTCGTAGTACCCGGCACGCCCGCCGACGCCGATGTCCTCGGCCATCGTGATCTGGACATGGTCCACGAAGGACCGGTTCCAGATCGGCTCGAACATCGTGTTGGCGAACCGCAGCGCCAGGATGTTCTGGACGGTCTCCTTGCCGAGGTAGTGGTCGATCCGGAACACCTGGTCCGGCTCGAACACCTCGTGCACGACCTTGTTGAGGTCCTCGGCGGACCTCAGGTCGTGGCCGAACGGCTTCTCGATGACCGCGCGCCGCCAGGAGCCCCCGGACTGGTCGGTCAGATCGTGCTTCTTGAGCTGCTGGATGACGACCGGGAAGGCGCTCGGCGGCACCGACAGGTAGAAGGCGAAGTTGCCGCCGGTGCCCTGCTGCTTGTCCAGCTCGTCGATGGTCGCGCGCAGCCGCTCGAACGCCTCGTCGTCGTCGAAGGTGCCCTGGACGAAGCGCATCCCCTGGATGAGCTGCTGCCAGACCTCCTCGCGGAACGGGGTCCGCGCGTGCTCCTTGACCGCGTCGTGCACGACCTGGGCGAAGTCCTCGTCCTCCCAGTCACGGCGGGCGAAGCCCACCAGGGAGAAGCCCGGCGGCAGCAGACCGCGGTTGGCCAGGTCGTAGACCGCCGGCATCAGCTTCTTGCGCGACAGGTCGCCCGTGACGCCGAAGATCACCAGGCCCGACGGCCCCGCGATGCGCGGGAGCCGTCGGTCCGCGGGATCACGAAGCGGGTTCGCTCCGGAACCGTTGAGGGGTGACAAATCAGCCCTCCGAGGGGGCGAGGCGCTTCAGCTCCGCCTCGGTCGACTTGAGCAGGTCGTTCCAGGACGCCTCGAACTTGTCCACGCCCTCGTCCTCCAGCACCTGGACGACGTCGTCGTAGGAGATGCCGAGGGCCTCGATCGCGTCGAGGTCGGCACGGGCCTGCTCGTAGGTGCCGGACACCGTGTCGCCGGTGATCTCACCGTGGTCCTCGGTGGCCTCCAGGGTGGCCTCCGGCATGGTGTTGACCGTGTTCGGCGCGACCAGGTCGGTGACGTACATCGTGTCCGAGTACGCCGGGTCCTTCACACCGGTCGACGCCCACAGCGGACGCTGCTTGTTGGCGCCCGCCTTCTCCAGCGCCTTCCAGCGGTCCGAGGAGAAGACCTCCTCGTACGCCTGGTAGGCGAGGCGCGCGTTGGCGACGGCGGCCTTGCCCATCAGCGCCTTGGCCTCGTCGGTGCCGACGGCCTTCAGCCGCTTGTCGATCTCGGAGTCCACGCGGGACACGAAGAAGGACGCCACGGAGTGGATCTTGGACAGGTCCAGGCCGCGTTCCTTGGCCATCTCCAGGCCGTTCAGGTAGGCGTCCATGACCTTGCGGTACCGGTCGAGGGAGAAGATCAGCGTGACGTTGACGCTGATGCCGGTGCCGATCGTCTCCGCGATGGCCGGCAGACCCGCCTCGGTCGCCGGGATCTTGATCAGCGTGTTCGGGCGGTCCACCAGCCACGCGAGCTGGCGGGCCTCGGCGAGCGTGGCGCGCGTGTTGTGCGCCAGGCGCGGGTCGACCTCGATGGAGACCCTGCCGTCCTTGCCGTCGGTGGCGTCGAAGACCGGGCGCATGATGTCGGCGGCGTCGCGGACGTCCGCCGTCGTGATCATGCGGATGGCCTCTTCGACCGTGACCTCACGCGCGGCGAGGTCGGTGAGCTGCTGGTCGTAGCCGTCGCCCTGCGAGATCGCCTTCTGGAAGATCGTGGGGTTGGTGGTGACGCCCACGACGTGCTGCTGGTCGATCAGCTCGGCGAGGTTGCCGGACGTGATCCGCTTGCGCGACAGGTCGTCCAGCCAGATCGCCACGCCTTCCTCGGAGAGGCGCTTCAGTGCGTCTGTCATGGAAATTGCATCTCCTACGTGTCGTTTACGGGCGTCAGCGCTGCGTGGCGGCGAGGGATTCCCGCGCCTTGTCGGCCACGTTCTCCGGAGTGAAGCCGAACTCGCGGAACAGGACCTTGCCGTCCGCGGACGCGCCGAAGTGCTCCAGCGAAACGATGCGGCCGGCGTCACCCACGTACTTGTGCCAGGTCAGGCCGATGCCCGCCTCGACGGCGACGCGGGCCTTGACCGACGGCGGCAGCACGGAGTCCCGGTACCCCTGGTCCTGCTCCTCGAACCACTCGACCGACGGCATCGAGACCACGCGGGTCGGCACGCCCCTGGCCTGGAGCTGCTCGCGCGCCTCCACGGCGACGTGCACCTCGGAACCGGTGGCGATCAGGATGACCTCGGGCTCGCCACCCTCGGCCTCGAACAGGACGTACCCGCCACGCGCGGCGTCCTCGTTCGGGTCGTACGTCGGCAGGCCCTGACGGCTGAGCACCAGGCCGGTCGGGGCGCCCTTGCCGAACTCCTTGGTCCAGCGCTTCAGCACCTCGCGCCAGGCGATGGCGGTCTCGTTGGCGTCCGCCGGGCGGACCACGTTCAGACCGGGGATCGCGCGCAGCGCGGCCAGGTGCTCCACCGGCTGGTGGGTCGGGCCGTCCTCGCCGAGACCGATCGAGTCGTGCGTCCACACGTACGTCACAGGCAGGTGCATCAGCGCAGACAGGCGCACGGCGTTGCGCATGTAGTCGGAGAAGACGAGGAACGTGCCGCCGTAGACCCGGGTGTTCCCGGCCAGCGTGATGCCGTTCATCTCGGCGGCCATCGCGAACTCACGGATGCCGAAGTGGATCGTGCGGCCGTACGGGGACGCCTCCGGGAGCGGGTTGCCCGCCGGGAGGAAGGAGCTGTCCTTGTCGATGGTCGTGTTGTTCGACCCGGCGAGGTCGGCGGAGCCGCCCCACAGCTCGGGGATGACCGGGCCGAGCGCCTGGAGGACCTTGCCGGAGGCGGCACGGGTGGCCACGCTCTTGCCGGTCTCGAAGACCGGGATCTTCAGCTCCCAGCCGGTCGGCAGGGCGCCCTCGCTGATGCGGTCGAACTCGGCCGCGCGGTCCGCGTTGTTCTCGCGCCAGACCTGGAAGCCCTTCTCCCACTCCGCCTTGGCCTGACGGCCGCGCTCCAGGGCGCCGCGGGTGTGGTCGAGGACCTCGTCGGCGACGGCGAAGCTCTGCGCCTCGTCGAAGCCGAGGACGCGCTTGGTGGCCGCGACCTCGTCGTCACCGAGGGCCGAGCCGTGTGCGGCCTCGGTGTCCTGGGCGTTCGGGGCGGGCCAGGCGATGATCGAGCGCATGGCGATGAAGGACGGCCGGTCGGTGACCGCCTTGGCCTTCTCGATCGCCGCGTAGATCGCCGCCGGGTCGAGGTCGCCGTCGGCCTTGGGCTCCACGCGCTGGACGTGCCAGCCGTACGCCTCGTACCGCTTCATCGTGTCCTCGGACACGGCGGTCTCGGTGTCGCCCTCGATCGAGATGTGGTTGTCGTCCCACAGCAGGACCAGGTTGCCGAGCTTCTGGTGGCCCGCGAGGGAGGACGCCTCGGAGGAGATGCCCTCCTGGAGGCAGCCGTCACCGGCGATGCAGTAGATGTAGTGGTCGAACGGGGACGTGCCCTCGGGCGCGTCGGGGTCGAACAGGCCCCGCTCGAAGCGGGACGCCATCGCCATGCCCACCGCGTTGGCCACACCCTGGCCCAGCGGGCCGGTCGTGGTCTCGACGCCCTCGGTGTGCCCGTACTCCGGGTGGCCCGGAGTCTTGGAGCCCCAGGTGCGGAAGGACTTCAGGTCGTCCAGCTCCAGGCCGAAGCCGGCCAGGTAGAGCTGTGTGTAGAGGGTCAGGGACGAGTGACCGGCGGACAGCACGAAGCGGTCGCGGCCCACCCAGCGCGGGTCGGCGGGGTCGTGCCGCATCACCTTCTGGAAGAGGGTGTAGGCGGCCGGGGCCAGGCTCATCGCCGTGCCGGGATGGCCGTTGCCGACCTTCTGTACGGCGTCGGCGGCCAGGACCCGGGCGGTGTCCACGGCCCGCTGGTCCAGCTCGGTCCACTCAAGGTCTGTGGTGGTCGGCTTGGTGCTCACCCTGGCTCAGGGCTCCTCTCCACATGTTGTTCGCCGGGTCGCGGCGCGTGGCGCCCGCCGGCCGCCGGTGCACTGGTGTCCACCGGCCGTTGTCGAGCCTACCCCCGAGGGGACGTGCGTTTTTTCGAGTCATTCCAGACTGCCGGGACTCGTCGCGATCCGCCTCCCGACCGGCCCGGGAGCCGCTTGGCACATGAATACGGAGCCGCTCGTCCGAGTGCTCAACCGAGCCGGGAGGGACCTCGGACGGGCGGTGTGCCGTAAGGGGCGACAACACGAGCCGACCCCGGCGAAAAACCGGATATGGGCAACGTCTAAAGTGGCGTGGTACGCGCGAGCCTTTACCCCGCTTTCACACGGGAATGCTCGCTTGATGTCTCTGTCAGGGGTGTGCGTGACGGCCGTCGAATCCCGTCCTGGGGGCACTTCCCAGGCCCTCAAGGCTCTGGGCGAGGCCGGTCCCGGTACGAGCCCGGACCCGGTTCACCGGTCGTTCGGGGCCCGCGTCAAGGGCTTCGTGGCGCTGACCAAGCCGCGGATCATCGAGCTGCTGCTCATCACCACGGTCCCGGTGATGTTCCTGGCCCAGCAGGGGGTGCCCGACCTGGGCCTCGTCCTGCTCACGTGCGTGGGCGGTTATCTGTCCGCGGGCGGCGCCAACGCGCTCAACATGTACATCGACCGGGACATCGACGCGCTGATGGACCGCACCTCGCAGCGGCCGCTGGTGACCGGACTGGTCAGCCCGCGCGAGTGCCTCGCCTTCGGTATCGGTCTGGCGGTCGTCTCGACGCTGCTGTTCGGGCTGACCGTCAACTGGCTGTCCGCGTGGCTGTCACTCGGTGCGCTCCTCTTCTACGTCGTCGTCTACACGATGATCCTCAAGCGGCGTACCTCGCAGAACATCGTCTGGGGCGGTATCGCGGGCTGTCTGCCGGTGCTCATCGGCTGGTCCTCGGTCACGAACTCGATGTCCTGGGCGCCGGTCATCCTCTTCCTCGTGATGTTCTTCTGGACGCCGCCGCACTACTGGCCGCTGTCCATGAAGGTCAAGGAGGACTACGCCCGCGTGGGCGTGCCGATGCTGCCCGTCATCGCCTCCAACAAGGTGGTCGCCCGGCAGATCGTGATCTACAGCTGGGTGATGGTCGCCGTCTCCCTGCTGCTGACCCCGCTCGGCTACACCGGCTGGTTCTACACCGTGGTCGCCCTCGCGGCCGGCGGCTTCTGGCTCTGGGAGGCGCACGGCCTGCAGAACCGGGCCAAGGCCGAGGTGTCGGGGGCCAAGCTCAAGGAGATGCGGCTGTTCCACTGGTCGATCACCTACGTCTCCATTCTCTTCGTCGCCGTCGCGGTGGACCCCTTCCTGCGCTGAACCCGCGCTGAGGCGCCCCTCACGTCGCCCTTTTGCCTACTCGTCGGTAGCATCCCTGTCATGGCTGACACGGAGCAGGTTGACGCGAAGAGCGAGCGCCAGGTGAAGCGGCTCGCCCACCAGATCGGTACGTTCGCCAAGGCGCACGGCGGGGCCGAGGGGAACGTGGCCTACCTCGGCGAGCGCGGGGCCCGTATCGCCCTCGTGGGCGAGGACGGCGAGTGGGGCAACCTCGTGGCCCCCAGCGTGGAGATCGGGCGCCGGGCGGTGGAGAAGGCGGGCGTCGCGCTCCAGGACGACTTCGACGGCGAGTTCGCGGCGAAGATCCGCACCAGCGCGTACGAGTGGAAGCGGATGGCCGGGATTCAGCTCTGAGTCCCGGGCTCGCGCCACCTGAACCTCTCCCGCCCCGTTAGGACGGTCAAGCAGCACACCGTTCACGGGAGCCTCGATGATCGACACGCCCACGCTCGTGGATCAGTACTGCCACGGGGTGCTCCGGACCGAGCTGGGGCTCGGGACGTTCGAGGCGCGGCTGGGACGGGGGGACGGGCCGGCCGCGCCGGGGACCACGCTGTTCGACACGCAGACGGGGTTCGCGGTGCGGCGCTGGTGTCCGCCGCTGCTCGGTCTGGAGCCGCACTGTCCGCCCGCCCGCTATCTGGCCCGGCGCCGCGAACTGGGCGTGCTGGAGGCCGGGCGCAGGCTGCTGCGGGGGTCCGGGATCACCACCTACCTGGTCTCCAGCGGGCTGCCCGACGATCTCACCGGGCCCGAGGAGATGGCCGCCGCCGGTGACGCCGAGGCGCGCGCGGTGGTCCGGCTGGAGCCGCTGGCCGAGCAGGTCGCGGACACCTCGGGCACGGTCGCCTCGTTCCTCGCCAATCTGGCCGAGTCGGTGCACGGGGCCGCCACGCACGCGGCCGCCTTCGCCGCCACCGCTTCCCTCGCCGGCCAAGGGCCCGCCCTCGCCCCCGAGCCGCCGGGGCCCGGCGCGGTACGCGGCGCCGCCGCCCGCTGGCTGGCCGGACGGCGCGTGGGGGAGGAGCTGACCGACCCGGTCCTGCTGAGCCACCTGCTGTGGACCGCGGTGGCCACCGGCCGCCCGCTCCAGCTGCACGCCGGCCCCGAGGAACCGGGCCCGCGCACCGACCCCGCCCCGCTGACCGCCTTCGTACGGGCCACCGCGGGCCTCGGCACCGACCTCGTCCTGCTGCCCGGCCTCTTCCACCACCGGTACGCGGCCCGCCTGGCCGCCGCCCACCCGCACGTCTACGCCGACTCCGGCGCCGCCCTCGCCCGCACCGGCGCCCGCGCGGCCGCGATCCTCGCCGACATCCTGGAACTCGCCCCCTTCGGCAAGATCCTCTTCTCCACCGGCGCCCAGTCCCTCCCCGAACTCCACGTCGTCGGCGCCCACCTCTTCCGCGACTCCCTGAACCGCGTCCTCGGCACCTGGCTCACCGAAGGCGCCTGCACCCCCACCGACGCCCGCCGAGTGGCCCACCTCCTGGCCGCCGAAAACGCCCACCGGGTGTACGGCCTGCGCTGACTCAGGCCGGTGTGCCCACCGTGACCTCCGTCGCCGGGCCCGGGACCTCTGCCGATGAGTCCGGGCGTTCGCGGAGGGAGAGGAGGACGCGGAGGGTGGCGATCCACATGAGGCAGGAGCCGAGCATGTGGAGGGCGACCAGGGCCTCGGGGAGGTGGGTGAAGTACTGGATGTAGCCGATGACGCCCTGGGCCAGCAGGACCAGGAAGAGGTCGCGGGTGCGGGACAGGGGACCCTTGGGGGCGTCCACCGCCTTGAGGATGAACCACAGGGCGAAGGTCAGGGTCACCACGATCCAGGCCAGCACCGCGTGCAGCTTGGCGATCGTCTCCCAGTCCAGCGGGATGCGCGCCACCTCGGAGGAGTCACCGGCGTGCGGACCGGCGCCGGTCACCACCGTGCCGGCCGCGATCAGCAGCACGGCCGCGGCGACCAGGAACCACACGAGCTGCCGTACCGCCCCGCCGACCAGCGGACGCGGCTGCGCGTCGCCCTCACGGGTGCGCTGCCACATCACGGTGGCCACGGTGATCAGCGCCGTGGACAGCAGGAAGTGCGCGGCCACGGTGTAAGGGTTCAGCCCGACCAGCACCACGACGCCGCCGAGCACCGCGTTGGACATGACCACCCAGAACTGCGCCCAGCCGAGCCGGGTCAGGTCGCGCCGCCACGGCTTGCGGGAGCGGGCGGCGATGATCGCCCAGCCGACGGCCGCGCAGAGCACGTACGTCAGCATGCGGTTGCCGAACTCGATGACGCCGTGCACGCCCATGGCGCGGGTGGTGGTCAGCGAGTCGTCGGTGCAGGTGGGCCAGGTCGGGCAGCCGAGCCCGGAGCCGGTCAGGCGCACCGCGCCGCCGGTGACCACGATGACCACCGACATCACGAGAGCGGCGAGCGCGGCCCGGCGGACGGTCCGGGGGTCCGGGGTCCAGCGGTCGGCGATGAAGGCGAGCGGGTTCCGGAGGGCCGCCGCGGCGTCGGCGGGGGTCAGCTTTGGCACGCGCACCATCGTAAGGCGCCGCTTGTGCACGCTTTCACGAGGGGGCCGCACCGAGCACCCCGCGCTCTACTCCCAGCGGAAGAACTTCCCCGCCGCCGCGAGCCCCACGACCGCCCACACCGCGAGGATCGCCAGGTCGCCCCAGGGCATGCCGGCGCCGTGCTGGAGCACGTCCCGCAGACCGTCGGAGAGCGCGGAGATCGGCAGCAGCCCGAGGACGTGCCCGGCGGAGCCGAACTTCTCCAGCGGCACGATCACCCCGCCGCCCACCAGCAGCAGCAGGAAGACCAGGTTGGCCGCGGCCAGCGTCGCCTCCGCCTTCAGCGTGCCCGCCATCAGCAGCCCGAGCCCGGAGAACGCGGCCGTACCGAGGACCAGCAGGAGCAGGACGGCGGCCGGGTTGCCGTGCGGGGACCAGCCCAGCGCGAAGGCGATGACGGTCAGCAGGATCACCTGGAGCACCTCGGTGACCAGCACCGCGGCCGTCTTCGCGGTCATCAGCCCCCAGCGCGGCAGCGGTGAGGAGGCCAGCCGCTTCAGCACGCCGTAGCGCCGCTCGAACCCGGTGGCGATGGCCTGCCCGGTGAACGCGGTGGACATCACCGCCAGCGCCAGGATGCCGGGCGTGAGGAAGTCCACCGCCTTGCCGGACCCGGTGTCCACGACGTCCACCGAGCTGAACAGCACCAGCAGCAGCGTCGGGATCACCACGGTCAGCAGCAACTGCTCACCGTTGCGCAGCAGCATCCGCGTCTCCAGCGCGGCCTGCGCGCCGATCATGCGGGGGAGCGGGGCCGCTCCGGGCCTCGGGGCGTACGTGCCCGGCGCGGTGGTCATGAGCGCAGCTCCTTGCCGGTCAGTTCCAGGAAGACGTCTTCGAGGGTGTGCCGCTCCACCGAGATCCGGTCCGGCATCACCCCGTGCTGCGCGCACCAGGAGGTCACCGTGGCGAGCAGCTGCGGGTCTATCTTGCCGCTCACCCGGTACGAGCCCGGCGTCAGCTCGTCGGCCGTGCAGTCCGCCGGGAGCGCCTTGAGCAGCGAGGCCACGTCCAGTCCGGGGCGCCCGCCGAAGCGCAGGGTGTTCTCGGCGCCGTCGCGGCACAGCTCCTCCGGGGAGCCCTGGGTGACGACCCGGCCGCCGTCGATGATCGCCACGTCGTCCGCGAGCTGCTCGGCCTCGTCCATGTGGTGCGTGGTGAGGATCACCGAGACCCCGTCGGTGCGCAGGTCCCGCACGAGGTCCCAGGTGGCGCGGCGGGCCTGCGGGTCGAGACCGGCCGTCGGCTCGTCCAGGAAGGCCAGCTCGGGGCGGCCGACGACGGCCATGGCGAGCGCGAGCCGCTGCTGCTGGCCGCCGGACAGCCGCCGGTAGGAGGTCCGGCCGCAGGAGCCGAGCCCGAGCCGCTCGATCAGGGCGTCCACGTCGAGCGGGTGCGCGTGCAGCTTGGCGACGTGCCGCAGCATCTCGTCGGCGCGGGCGCCGGAGTAGACGCCGCCGGACTGGAGCATCACACCGACCCGGGGGCGCAGCGCGGCCGCGTCCCGCACCGGGTCGAGGCCGAGCACGCGCACGGTGCCGGAGTCCGGGGTGCGGTACCCCTCGCAGGTCTCGACCGTGGTCGTCTTGCCGGCGCCGTTGGGGCCGAGTACGGCGGTCACGCCCGGCCGGGCCTCCAGGTCGAGGCCGTCCACCGCGGTCTTCTGTCCGTACCGCTTCACCAGGGCCCGGACCTGGACCACGGGGTCACTATGCATGGGTCATGAGTCTAGGGAGGCGCGGCGGGGCTCAGGCGCGGGGGTGCTGGAATCCGGCTTCGCGGGGGCGGTGCAGCGGGAGCCAGCGCTCGGCGTAGGCCACCGCGTCCGCGACCGGGAACAGCCGGGCGTCGGTCGCGCCGATGCGGCCCCGCAGGACCGGCCGGTCCCGCTCGAAGTCATGGCCCAGCTCGTCGAAGCGGTCGGAGGTGATGGACACCTCGGTCACCGTCTCCCAGCCGCCGGGGCCGGGCCGCCCGACCTCCACATACGGCGCGGGTATCCGGTATTCGGCCAGGTGGAAGCTGGTGCAGGCGTCGTAGCCCGCGCCCAGCAGCAGCACCCGGGCGCCGAGGCGCTCCAGCCGGGCCAGGGGGCTTCGCTCACCGAGCCGGCAGTCCGGGGCGTGGCCGTGGGTGATCTCGGCGGCGCGCGGGCCGAGCGCGGCGAAGGAGGTCTGCGGATGGGCGCTGCGCAGGGCGCCGGGCCAGGTGCGCACGGTCTCCGGTATCACCCCGACCCCGCGCGAGGGGGTGGTCCGGGGGTCGTAGACCGGCATGGTGGCCCGTACCGTCTCCCACCACTCGGGCGGTACCGGGGGCGCCCGCCACAGCGCGGGGTCGGAGAGGTCGGCGGACTGGGTGGGGACGACCAGGGTGCCGTCCGGGCCGAGGGCGTCGAGCAGGCCCTGGACGACGGCGACCGCGCCGCCGTTCACCCAGCCGAGGGAACTCAGCGAGGAGTGCGCGAGCAGGGTCTCGCCGGGCTCGACACCCAGCTCGGCCAGCTGTCGGGCGACGGTGACACGCGTGACCAGGGGGCCTGTCGGGACGGGGGTCGGCATGGCGCGGAGTCTGCCCGGCGGAGGGTCCGGGCGCCAGCGGTTTTGCCTGGTGAGGGGGGTCGCGAACGAGGCCCAGGAGATCATTTCCGCAGGTCAGGTTAGGTGTGCCTAAGTGACGCAGGGCACCGTCGCCCGCTCCCGGCCCGGCTTGTCAGGCCCCGAGGAATTACGCAACAATAGCGTTGTGAAAAACGTCGGCGAGGCTCGGGAGACCCCCACGGGGCCCCAGGAAGAGCTAGCGACCGGTGAGCGTTCGACGCGCAACCGGGTCGCGCGGTCCATCCTGGACCACGGCCCGTCGACCGTCGCCGAACTGGCCGGCCGGCTGGGCCTCACCCAGGCCGCCGTACGCCGCCACCTGGACGCGCTGGCCGCCGACGACATCGTGCAGGCACGCGAGCAGCGGGTGTACGGAGCCCGTACCCGCGGCCGCCCCGCGAAGGTCTTCGCCCTGACCGCCTGCGGCCGGGACGCCTTCGACCAGTCCTACGACCAGCTCGCCGCCGACGCCCTGCGCTGGATCGCCGAGCGCGAGGGCGGGGACGAGGCCGTCGCCGCCTTCGCCCGCGCCCGCATCGCGGCCCAGGCCGCCACCTACCGCGCGGCCGTCGAGGGAGTCGAGCCCGAGCGCCGCGCCGAGGCCCTCGCCAGGGCCTTGACCGTGGACGGGTACGCTGCTACGGCACGCAGTGCACCCCTCCCGCAACAGGGTGAGCAGCTCTGCCAGCACCACTGTCCGGTCGCGCACGTCGCCGAGCAGTTCCCCCAGCTCTGCGAGGCGGAGACCGAGTTCTTCGCCGAGCTGCTGGGAACCCACGTCCAGCGACTGGCGACCATCGCGCACGGCGACGGCGTCTGCACGACGTTCATCCCCAAGATTTCCAAGACTGACACGACCGACAAGTCCGATCAGAGCCACCACGCAAGCACGGCCGGGAGGAACCCCGCATGACGCTCCCCACGGAGACTGCCCACCCCGAACTCGAGGGTCTGGGCAAGTACGAATACGGCTGGGCCGACTCCGACGTAGCCGGCGCCTCGGCCAAGCGCGGCCTGAACGAGGCCGTCGTCCGCGACATCTCGGACAAGAAGTCCGAGCCGGAGTGGATGACCAAGCTCCGCCTCAAGGGTCTGAAGCTGTTCGAGAAGAAGCCCATGCCCAACTGGGGCTCGGACCTCTCGGGCATCGACTTCGACAACATCAAGTACTTCGTGCGCTCCACGGAGAAGCAGGCGGAGTCCTGGGAGGACCTGCCCGAGGACATCAAGAACACCTACGACAAGCTGGGCATCCCGGAGGCCGAGAAGCAGCGCCTCGTCGCCGGTGTCGCCGCCCAGTACGAGTCGGAGGTCGTCTACCACCAGATCCGCGAGGACCTGGAGGAGCAGGGCGTCATCTTCCTGGACACCGACACCGCGCTGCGCGAGCACCCCGAGCTGTTCAAGGAGTACTTCGGCACCGTCATCCCCGTCGGTGACAACAAGTTCGCCTCGCTGAACACGGCCGTGTGGTCCGGCGGCTCCTTCATCTACGTGCCGAAGGGCGTGCACGTGGAGATCCCGCTCCAGGCCTACTTCCGGATCAACACCGAGAACATGGGCCAGTTCGAGCGGACGCTGATCATCGTCGACGAGGACGCCTACGTCCACTACGTCGAGGGCTGCACCGCGCCGATCTACAAGTCGGACTCGCTGCACTCCGCGGTCGTCGAGATCATCGTCAAGAAGGGCGCCCGCTGCCGTTACACGACCATCCAGAACTGGTCGAACAACGTCTACAACCTGGTCACCAAGCGCGCCGTCGCCTACGAGGGCGCCACCATGGAGTGGGTCGACGGCAACATCGGCTCCAAGGTGACCATGAAGTACCCGGCCGTCTACCTGATGGGCGAGCACGCCAAGGGCGAGACCCTCTCCATCGCCTTCGCGGGCGAGGGCCAGCACCAGGACGCCGGCGCCAAGATGGTCCACATGGCGCCCAACACGTCGTCCAACATCGTCTCGAAGTCGGTGGCGCGCGGCGGCGGCCGTACCTCCTACCGCGGTCTCATCGAGATCGGCGAGGGCGCGGCAGGATCGAAGTCCAACGTGCTGTGCGACGCGCTGCTCGTCGACACGATCTCCCGCTCGGACACCTACCCCTACGTCGACGTCCGCGAGGACGACGTCTCCATGGGCCACGAGGCGACCGTCTCCAAGGTCTCCGAGGACCAGCTCTTCTACCTGATGAGCCGCGGCCTCTCCGAGGACGAGGCGATGGCGATGATCGTGCGCGGCTTCGTCGAGCCGATCGCCAAGGAGCTGCCGATGGAGTACGCGCTGGAGCTCAACCGGCTGATCGAGCTGCAGATGGAGGGCGCGGTCGGCTGACCCGCCCGTACCCCCCGCACGCCACACACGCACCAGAAAGCGAGCACCCCGACAGCCATGGCTGAGCAGAACATCCCCGTGGGGTCCACCACCGCGGGCTCGATCGCGGTCGCCGCGGAGTCGACCGTCGCCACGCGCATGAGCGCGCCCCCCTCCTACGACGTCGCGGACTTCCCCGTCCCGCACGGCCGGGAGGAGGAGTGGCGGTTCACTCCGCTGGAGCGGCTGCGCGGCCTGCACGACGGCACCGCCGTCGCCACCGGCGAGGGCCTGAAGGTCGTCGTCGAGGCCCCCGAGGGCGTCACCGTCGAGAACGTCGGCCGTGACGACGCCCGGCTCGGCAAGGCGGGCACCCCGGTCGACCGCGTCGCCGCGCAGGCGTACTCCGCCTTCGAGCAGGCGTCGGTCGTCACCGTGCCCAAGGAGACCGTCCTCACCGAGCCGATCCGCATCGCGGTGCACGGCGAGGGCGGCACCGCCTACGGCCACCAGGTGATCGAGCTGGGCGCCTTCGCCGAGGCGCTCGTCGTCATCGACCACACCGGTGACGCGGTGCTCGCCGCCAACGTCGACTACGTGCTCGGCGACGGCGCCAAGCTGACCGTCGTCTCCGTCCAGGACTGGGACGACAAGGCCGTGCACGTGGCCCAGCACAACGCGCTGGTCGGCCGCGACGCCTCCTTCAAGTCCGTGGTCGTCACCTTCGGCGGCGACGTCGTCCGCCTGCACCCGCGCGTCAGCTACGCGGGCCCCGGCGGCGAGGCCGAGCTGTTCGGCCTGTACCTCACCGACGCCGGCCAGCACCAGGAGCACCGCCTCCTGGTCGACCACAACACCCCGCACTGCCGGTCGCACGTCATCTACAAGGGCGCGCTCCAGGGCGAGGGCGCGCACGCGGTCTGGATCGGTGACGTGCTCATCGAGGCCAAGGCCGAGGGCACCGACACCTACGAGATGAACCGCAACCTGGTGCTCACCGACGGCTCCCGCGTCGACTCGGTCCCCAACCTGGAGATCGAGACGGGCGAGATCGTCGGCGCCGGCCACGCCTCCACCACCGGCCGCTTCGACGACGAGCAGCTCTTCTACCTGATGGCCCGCGGCATCCCGGAGCACGAGGCCCGCCGCCTGGTGGTCCGGGGCTTCTTCGCCGAGCTGGTCCAGCAGATCGGTGTCCCCGACATCGAGGAGCGCCTGCTCGTCAAGATCGAGGAGGAGCTGGAGGCCGCGGTCGCATGACGACGACCTTCCAGCGCGCCTGCGGACTGAGCGAACTGTCGGAGGACACCCCCAAGCGGGTGGAACTCGACGGCACGCCGGTCTCGGTCGTGAAGACCGAGGGCGAGGTGTACGCGATCTACGACATCTGCTCGCACGCGAACGTCTCCCTCTCCGAGGGAGAAGTGGAGGACGGGCAGATCGAGTGCTGGCTGCACGGCTCCTGCTTCGACCTCCGCAGCGGCAAGCCGTCCGGCCCGCCCGCGACGCGCCCCGTCCCCGTATACCCCGTAAAGATCGAAGGGGACGACGTGCTCGTCTCCCTCACCCAGGAGTCCTGAGGCACCCATGGCAACGCTTGAAATCCGAGACCTGCACGTCACCGTCGAGGCCGACAACGCCACGAAGGAGATCCTCAAGGGCGTCGACCTCACCGTGAAGCAGGGCGAGACGCACGCCATCATGGGCCCCAACGGCTCGGGCAAGTCGACCCTCGCCTACTCGCTCGCGGGTCACCCGAAGTACACGATCACCGGCGGCACCGTCACCCTCGACGGCGAGGACGTCCTCGCCATGTCGGTCGACGAGCGCGCCCGCGCCGGCCTCTTCCTCGCCATGCAGTACCCGGTCGAGGTCCCCGGCGTCTCCGTCTCCAACTTCCTGCGCACCTCCGCCACCGCCATCCGCGGCGAGGCCCCCAAGCTGCGTACCTGGGTGAAGGAGGTCAAGGAGAACATGGAGCGGCTCCACATGGACCCCTCCTTCGCCGAGCGCAACGTCAACGAGGGCTTCTCCGGCGGTGAGAAGAAGCGCCACGAGATCCTCCAGCTCGAACTGCTCAAGCCGCAGGTCGCCATCCTCGACGAGACCGACTCCGGCCTCGACGTGGACGCCCTGCGCATCGTCTCCGAGGGCGTCAACCGCGTCCGCGAGAGCGGCGAGACCGGCACCCTGCTGATCACGCACTACACGCGCATCCTGCGCTACATCAAGCCGGACTTCGTCCACGTGTTCTCCGGCGGCCGCATCGTCGAGTCCGGCGGTCCGGAGCTTGCCGACAAGCTGGAGAACGAGGGCTACGAGGCGTACACGAAGGGTGGCGTATCCGCGTGACAGAGCTGCCGGGCCTCCTCGACACCGAGGCGATCCGCAAGGACTTCCCCATCCTGGGCCGCGAGGTCCACGACGGGCGCAAGCTCGTGTACCTGGACAACGCGGCGACCTCGCAGAAGCCGCGCCAGGTGCTGGACGCCCTGAGCGAGTACTACGAGCGCTACAACGCCAACGTCCACCGCGGCGTGCATGTCCTCGCCGAGGAGGCCACGGCGCTGTACGAGGGCGCGCGTGACAAGGTCGCCGACTTCATCAACGCGCCCAGCCGCGACGAGGTGATCTTCACCAAGAACGCCTCCGAGTCGCTCAACCTCGTGGCCAACATGCTGGGCTGGGCCGACGAGCCCTACCGGGTCGACCACGAGACCGAGATCGTCATCACGGAGATGGAGCACCACTCCAACATCGTGCCGTGGCAGCTGCTCGCGCAGCGCACCGGCGCGAAGCTGAAGTGGTTCGGCCTCACCGACGACGGCCGGCTCGACCTGTCCAACCTGGACGAGATCATCACCGAGAAGACGAAGATCGTCTCCTTCGTGCTGGTCTCCAACATCCTGGGCACGGTCAACCCGGTCGAGGCGATCGTGCGCCGCGCCCAGGAGGTCGGCGCGCTGGTCTGCATCGACGCCTCGCAGGCCGCGCCGCACATGCCGCTGGACGTACAGGCGCTCGGCGCCGACTTCGTGGCCTTCACCGGCCACAAGATGTGCGGTCCGACCGGCATCGGGGTGCTCTGGGGCCGCCAGGAACTCCTGGAGGACCTGCCCCCGTTCCTCGGCGGCGGCGAGATGATCGAGACGGTGTCGATGCACTCCTCGACCTACGCGCCGGCCCCGCACAAGTTCGAGGCGGGCACCCCGCCGATCGCCCAGGCGGTCGGTCTCGGCGCGGCCATCGACTACCTGAACTCGATCGGCATGGACAAGGTCCTCGCCCACGAGCACGCGCTCACCGAGTACGCGGTGAAGCGGCTCGGCGAGGTCCCCGACCTGCGCATCATCGGCCCCTCCACGGCCGAGGACCGCGGCGCGGCGATCTCCTTCACGCTCGGCGACATCCACCCGCACGACGTGGGCCAGGTCCTCGACGAGCAGGGCATCGCGGTGCGCGTCGGCCACCACTGCGCGCGGCCGGTCTGCCTGCGGTACGGAATTCCGGCGACCACCCGGGCGTCGTTCTATCTGTACTCCACGCCCGGCGAGATCGACGCACTGGTCGACGGGCTGGAGCACGTACGGAACTTCTTCGGCTGAGAGGCGTGGGCTGACACCGTGAAGCTGGACTCGATGTACCAGGAAGTCATCCTGGACCACTACAAGAACCCGCACGGGCGTGGTCTGAGGGATGGCGACGCCGAGGTGCACCACGTGAACCCGACGTGCGGCGACGAGATCACCCTCCGGGTGCGGTACGACGGTACGAAGATCGCGGACGTCTCGTACGAGGGCCAGGGCTGTTCCATCAGCCAGGCCTCGGCGTCCGTACTGAACGAACTGCTGGTGGGCAAGGACCTGCCCGAGGCGCAGAAGATCCAGGAGACCTTCCTGGAGCTGATGCAGTCCAAGGGCCGGATCGAGCCCGACGACGCGATGGAGGAGGTGCTGGAGGACGCGGTCGCGTTCGCCGGTGTCTCCAAGTACCCCGCGCGGGTCAAGTGCGCCCTCCTGAGCTGGATGGCGTGGAAGGACGCGACGGCCCAGGCCCTTGGCGAGGCCGGCGCGGACGCCGAAAGGAAGACGGCATGACCGACACCGCTGAGATGAAACCGGTCTCGGAGGAAGAACTCCGCGAGGCCCTGATGGACGTCGTCGACCCCGAGCTGGGCATCGACGTCGTCAACCTCGGTCTGATCTACGGCATTCACGTCGACGACGCGAACATCGCCACGATCGACATGACGCTGACCTCCGCGGCTTGCCCGCTGACGGACGTCATCGAGGACCAGGCCAAGTCCGTCACCGACGGCCTGGTCAGCGAACTGCGCATCAACTGGGTCTGGATGCCCCCGTGGGGCCCCGACAAGATCACCGACGACGGCCGCGAGCAGCTGCGGGCGCTGGGGTTCAACGTCTGAGGCTCGGTTTTCCGACGTGAGGCGGCGGTGCCCTCGGGCATCGCCGCCTTCGCGTACCCGGCGCGCCGCACCTGTCAGGCACCGGTTAGGCCCCCACCCCGCTCCCACGTTAGGTTTTCCGCATGACCGACACTGCTTCCCGTACCACCGGCGCCGTCGCCGCCGGCCTCGCCACGATCGCCGCCGACGGCACCGTTCTCGACACCTGGTTCCCGGCGCCGGAGCTGGTCGCCGAGCCGGGTCCCTCCGGCAGCGAGCGGCTTTCGGCCGACCGGGCCGCCGAATTCCTGGGTGACAACGCGGTCTCCGCGCTCGGCCCGGACGCCCGGCGTGGCGTCGAGGTGGTCGCGGTCCGTACGGTCATCGCCTCGCTGGACGAGAAGCCGCTCGACGCGCACGACGTCTACCTGCGGCTGCACCTGCTCTCGCACCGCCTGGTCAAGCCGCACGGCCAGAGCCTGGACGGGATCTTCGGCCACCTCGCCAACGTCGCCTGGACCTCGCTCGGCCCGGTCGCGGTGGACGACATCGAGAAGGTCCGGCTGAACGCGCGCGCGGACGGTCTGCACCTCCAGGTCACCTCGATCGACAAGTTCCCCCGCATGACGGACTACGTCGCCCCCAAGGGCGTCCGCATCGCCGACGCCGACCGGGTCCGCCTCGGCGCGCACCTCTCCGAGGGCACCACGGTCATGCACGAGGGCTTCGTCAACTTCAACGCCGGCACGCTGGGCACCTCCATGGTCGAGGGCCGCATCTCCGCCGGCGTCGTGGTCGGCGACGGCTCCGACATCGGCGGCGGCGCCTCCACCATGGGCACCCTCTCCGGCGGCGGCAACGTCATCATCGCCATCGGCGAGCGCTGCCTCGTCGGCGCGGAGGCGGGCGTGGGCATCGCGCTGGGCGACGAGTGCGTGGTCGAGGCGGGGTTGTACGTCACGGCAGGCACCCGCGTGACGATGCCCGACGGCCAGATCATCAAGGCCCGCGACCTCTCCGGCGCCTCCAACATCCTCTTCCGCCGCAACTCGGTGACGGGAGCGGTGGAGGCCCGTCCGAACAACGCGGTATGGGGCGGCCTGAACGACATCCTGCACAGCCACAACTGACCCCAAGTCCGCTCTGAGCGCCCTTCCGCCCACACAAGGCGCGGGAGGGCGCTCGTGCGTGCGCACCCCTTCAGAAAATCGACTCGATCCCGCTCCGGACCTCATGTTTCGCTCAACCGTGCGAATAGAGGTGGAGGTCGGCGCTAGCGTCTCTCCCCGGCGGCCGTAGAGGCCGTTGTCGACCAAAGAAAACCGAGGGGGAATCGCCCGATGACCAAGGGCTACGGTTTTTCCGGCAGACAATCACGACCGGGACGAAGGCGGCTGGCCGTACTGCCAGTCGTCGTCCTTCTGGCCGCCGGGTGTGGCGGAGGGGGAAAGCCGGCTCCTGCCGGTAGTCCGTCGGCGTCGGCGTCGGTGTTGGTGTCTGATCCGGACCGTCCTGACAGTGGGAAGAAGACGCCGGGCCGGCTCGGGCCCGGGGCGGTCAGGCTTCCTGTTTCCGCTGACCGGATCGCCGAACTTGGCGTCCGTTACGACTGTCTCGGGCCTGGCGGTCTCACCGTCACGAGCGGAACCGGCCTCAGCGCCGAGGTCGATGGCTGCAACGACAGCGCCACGTTCGGCGCCCGTATCAAGGCTGAGGATCTGCACGGCAGGGAATTCGCGGACACGGTCACCGTGAAGGTCGGCAAGGGTACGAGGTGGCGTATGTCCGTGGACATCACCACCAAGGACGGTGTGAAGCAGACCGTCCACGGCTGATCACCCTGACCTGCACCGCACTCAGCAAAGCGGCCGCAGGCCCTCCAGCAGCAGGTCCAGGTACCGTCGGGTGTCCTTCTCCCCGCCGCCCAGTTCCGCCGCCGTGGCGATGCCGTGGGTCAGACGGAGGAGGTCGGCGGGGGTCAGGTCGGGGCGGAGGGCGCCCTCGGACCGTGCCTGTTCGACCAGCCGCTTCGCGGTCGTGCGGACCACCGTGCCGCAGGCCGTCAGCGGGGTCGAGTCGGCGTCCGCAACGGCTGAGCCCATCAGGGACTTCAGGCCCCGGACCTGGATCGTCGCCACGCACACCTCGTGCAGCCACTCCGTCAGGGCCTCGCTCGGTGGGAGGGACCGCGACAGCTCATCGCCGCGCTCGGCCAATGCGTCGATGCGGGCCGCGTACGCCGCCTCCAGCAGCGCCCGCCGCGTCGGGAAGTGGCGGTAGAGGGTGCCCGAGCCGACGCCCGCTCGTTTCGCGATGTCGTCCAGGGATGCGCCCTCGCCGTGTTCGGCGAAGGCTGAGGCGGCGGCGGTCAGGAGGCGGGCGTGGTTGCGTCGGGCGTCTGCCCGCATGGGCCGGGCTTTCTGTCGGGCGGGGGTGCGTGCCCGCTGAGTTTAGCCGCGGCGCTGCCGCTTCCACGGGCCCGTGATCGCCAGCATGATGCCCGGTTCCTGGATGTTGGCGAAGAGGGTGTGGCCGTCGGGGGAGAAGGTGACGCCGGTGAACTCGCTGTAGACGGGGGCGGACTCGGTGCCGAGGTTCAGCTCGTTGCGGGCGATGGGGTACGTACGGCCCCCGTCCGTCGCGCCGAAGAGGTGCTGTGCGCCCTCGCCGTCCTCGGCGATGACCAGCCCCCCGTAGGGGGAGACGGTGATGTTGTCGGGGCCGTCGAAGGCGCCGCCGGTGCCGAGCAGCACCTTCAGGGTCAGGGTCCGGCGGCGGGGGTCGTAGAACCACACCTGGCCGTCGTGCTGGACCGGGCTCTCATCGCGGGCGTAGGACGAGACGACGTACACCCCGCCGTCGCCCCACCACATGCCCTCCAGCTTGCGGGCCCGCGTCACCTGGCCGTCGGTGAACTGCTTGCGGACCGGCACCGTCGCCGCGTCCCGGTCGGGGACGTCGACCCAGTCCACGCCGTACACCGTGCCGGTGCGCGTCGCGCGCGAGAGGTCGTCCACGAAGCGGCCGCCGGAGTCGAAGCAGCGGAACGCCTGGAGGACGCCCGCGTCGTCCGCGAGGCTGCGCAGCCGGCCCCGGCCGTGGTGGAAGCCCTCCGGCGGAGTCCAGCGGTAGAACAGGCCGTTGGGACCGGACGCGTCCTCGGTGAGGAGGAGATGGCCCCGCTTCGGGTCGGCCACCACCGCCTCGTGCGCGTAACGGCCCAACACCTTGAGCGGCTTGGGCGCGCGGTTGGCCCGACGGTCGGCGGGGTCGACCTCGAAGACGTAGCCGTGGTCCTTGGTCATGCCGTTCTGCCCGGCCCGGTCCTCGGTCTCCTCACAGGTCAGCCAGGTACCCCAAGGAGTGTTGCCGCCCGCGCAGTTGGTCGAGGTACCGGCGATGCCCACCCACTCGGCGACATGGTCCCGGCGGACCTCCACCACCGTGCAGCCACCCGAGGCCGCCGGGTCGTACACCAGCCCCTCGGCCAGCGGCACCGGGTGTTCCCAGTTGGCGCGCGGCCCCTTCAGCTCATGGTTGTTCACCAGCAGCACGGCACCGCGCGGACCGGCGAAGGCGGCCGTACCGTCGTGGTTCGACGGGGTCGGCTCGCCCGACTCCAGCCGCGTACGGCCGCTGTACGTCACCACCCGGTACGAGAAGCCCGCAGGGAGCGCGAGAAGGCCGTCCGGGTCGGGGTGCAGCGGGCCGTACCCGATGCCGGGGTGGCCGTGCGCGTCCTGGGCGCCGTCGAGGTCCGTGGCGGCCAGGGCCTGCGGGGCGGTGGCGAGGGCGCCGACGCTGCCCGCGAGCACGACCCCGGCACCGGTGACCGCCGTCGACCTGGCGAAGTCCCTGCGGGTGAGTGACATGGTGTCTCCTGTGACGGTCTCGATGCCCGTGGCGGAGGGCGAGGGTGGCGGGGCCTCGTTCGGCCGACACACTCCCGCCCTCCGCTGAACGGCAGTTGAACACCGCACCGCGGCCAGGACACCGCTGCCCGTACACCCCAGGGGCTCAGTTGCCCTGCTGCTGCGACCTCGCCTTGAACGCCGCCTTCCGCGCCTCCTTGGCCACCCGCTTGTCGGGGTGCAGCCGGCCCATCGCCTCCAGCACGTCGGCCGTCGCCGGGTGCTCCACCCGCCAGGCGGCCGAGAAGAACCCGCTGTGCTGCTCGGCCAGCCCCTCCACCAGCGCCTGCAGCTCCTCGGAGTTGCCCTCGGCCTGGAGCTGCGCGGCGATCGTGTCCACGGTCAGCCAGAACACCAGGTCCTCCGAGGGCGGGGGCACGTCGGACGCGCCCCGCTCGCTCAGCCAGACCCGGGCCAGGCCGCCCAGCTCGGGGTCGTCCAGCACCTCCCGCAGCGCGGGCTCGGCCGCCTCGCCGACCAGGGACAGCGCCTGCTGGCAGCGCAGCCGCCGCAGCGGCGCCCCGGCGTCCGCACCACGCGCCGCCGCGAGCAACTCCCGCGCGGCGGACAGCGGTTCACGCCGGCCGAGCCACTGCTCGGTCTCCGCGCGCGCCGCGAACTCCCCGTAGGAGGCGGTGCCGTCCAGCAGCGCGTCCGCGCCCTTGTCGGCCAGCTCGCCCACGGCCGGCGCCTCGAAGCCGGCCTCCAGCAGCCGCGCGCGCAGACCGTACAGCCCGAGCGGGGTCAGCCGGACCATGCCGTAGCGGGCGATGTCGTCCTCGTCGACCGGCTCGGCGGGCTCCTCCTCCGCGCCGGCCATCAGCTCCTCGTCGACCGGCTGGTATTCGACCAGGCCGATCGGCTCCAGCAGCCGGAACTGGTCGTCCAGCTTCATCATCGCGTCGGAGACCTGCTCCAGGACGTCGTTGCTGGGCTCCTCCAGATCGTCGGGGACGATGGTGGAGGCGGCCAGCGCGGGCAGCGGCACCGGGCTCTCGCCGGGTCCGTCCTCACCCACGGTCAGCAGATAGAGGTTGCCGAGCACGCCGTCGAGCAG
This sequence comes from Streptomyces seoulensis, assembly GCF_004328625.1. Taxonomy (NCBI): domain Bacteria; kingdom Bacillati; phylum Actinomycetota; class Actinomycetes; order Kitasatosporales; family Streptomycetaceae; genus Streptomyces; species Streptomyces seoulensis. Next base: position 1,347,171 of record NZ_CP032229.1, on the reverse strand, counting down.
CTCCGCCTCGCCCTCGGGGTCCCAGTCGAACGTCGAGAAATCGATCTCGCCGCCCTCCTCCAGAGCGGCGGCCAGCCCCTCCAGGTCCGGCACCCCGGCGTCCGCGACCACCGTGTCCAGCGCGGCCAGCCAGATGGTCAGCACGTCGTGCGGGGCGCCGGTCAGCAGGGCGAGGTCCGCGCCCGGGGCCACGGTCCCGGCCTCCTCGTCGGTGATCTCGACCAGGCCGGTGTCCACCGCCACGCCCCACGCCTCGGCGGCGTCCGCGGCGGCGTGGTCACCGGTCAGTCCGAGCAGTTCGGCGGCCGCGGGCACCTGCTCCTCGACCAGGCTCCCGCCCCCGTCGACGCGGGTCTCGGGGCCCGCCCAGCGGGCGAGCCGGGCGGCGCGGGAGAGCAGCGGGGTGGACAGCGCGGCACGCGCCAGCTCCGCTTCGGGGCGCAGCCGTACGGGCGGCAGGGGGGAGCTGTCTGACATCGGCTGGTTCTCCTAGGACCGGGAAAGCACTCAACCCCTCAGCCTAGACGGCTTTGCCCGCGCACCGCCCGGTTCCGGTCGCCGACGCCCCTCGTACGTGGCCGAAACCTTGACAACTCCAGCCGTCAGGCAGGAGATTGACGCGCGTAGAGGTGGGGGAACGACTGTTCACTCGGCTCTACGCGTGTCACTGAGGGCGACGAGCCCCGCACGCTGCTGTGTGTTCCCGTCCCGGCGTTCCGTCACGTTCCCGGAGGAAATCCCCTTGCCGAGCAGGACTTCCGCGCGTCTCGCCGCGCTCACCGTCGCCGCCGTGTGCGGCGCCGCGTCCGCCGTCGTCGCCACCTCGCCCGCGCACGCCGACTCGGTGCGCGTCCACGACATCCAGGGCACCACCCGCCTCTCGCCGTACGCCGGCAAGCAGGTCGCCGACGTACCCGGCGTGGTCACCGCCGTCCGCACCTACGGTTCGTCCAAGGGCTTCTGGCTCCAGGACCCGAACCCCGACGCCGACCCCGCCACCAGCGAGGGCGTCTTCGTCTTCACCAGCTCCACGCCGAAGGCCGCGGTCGGCGACTCGGTGACCGTCTCCGGCACCGTCTCGGAGTACGTCCCCGGCGGCACCGCCTCGGGCAACCAGTCGGTCACCGAGATCACCAAGCCGGTCGTCACCACCGTCTCCACCGGCAACCCGGTCCCGGCCCCGGTCGTGATCACCAAGCGCGCGGTGCCGGAACGATACGCCCCGGCGGGCGACCCGGCCGCGAACAACTCCATCAACGCCCTGCCGCTCGACCCCAAGACCTACGCCCTCGACTACTACGAGTCGCTGGAGGGCATGAACGTCCAGGTCAGCGACGCGCGCGTGGTCACCGGCACCGACCCGTACAGCGAGCTGTGGGTCACCGTGAAGCCCAAGGAGCACCGCACCGAGCGGGGCGGCACCCTGTACGGTTCCTACGACGCGCAGAACACCGGGCGCCTCCAGGTCCAGTCCCTCGGCGCGACGGCGGACTTCCCGCAGGCGAACGTCGGCGACACCCTCGCCGGCACCACCACCGGCCCGCTGGACTTCAACCAGTTCGGCGGCTACACCCTGGTGGCGAGCGCGCTGGGCACGCTGGAGAGCGGCGGCCTGGAGCGGGAGACCACGCGCAAGCAGGCGTCCGGCGAGCTGGCGGTGGCGACGTACAACGTCGAGAACCTCGACCCGTCCGACAAGACCTTCGACGCGCACGCGTCCGCGATCGTGAACAACCTGCGCTCGCCCGACATCGTGTCCCTGGAGGAGATCCAGGACGACAACGGCGCCACCGACGACGGTACGGTCGGCGCGTCCGCGACCGTCGACAAGCTGATCGACGCGATCGTGGCCGCGGGCGGTCCGCGCTACGACTGGCGCTCCATCGACCCCGTCGACAAGCAGGACGGCGGGGAGCCGGGCGGCAACATCCGGCAGGTGTTCCTCTTCAACCCCGAGCGGGTCTCCTTCACCGACCGCCCCGGCGGCGACTCCACCACGGCGGTCGGCGTCGCGAAGGAGAACGGCAAGGCCCGGCTGACCGTGTCCCCCGGCCGGATCGACCCCGCGAACGCGGCCTGGGCCAACAGCCGCAAGCCGCTGGCCGGGGAGTTCGTGTTCAAGGGCCGGACGGTCTTCGTGATCGCCAACCACCTCAACTCCAAGGGCGGCGACCAGGCGTTGACCGGGCAGTACCAGCCGGTCGTCCGCAGCTCGGAGACGCAGCGGCACGCGCAGGCGACGGAGGTCAACACCTTCGTCAAGTCCCTGCTCGGCGTCCAGAAGGACGCGGAGGTCATCGCGCTCGGGGACATGAACGACTTCGAGTTCTCCGACACCGCGAAGACCCTGGAGGGTGACGGGCAGCTCTGGTCGGCGATCAAGTCGCTGCCGCGCAGCGAGCGTTACACCTACGACTACCAGGGCAACGCGCAGGTGCTCGACCAGATCCTGATCAGCAAGTCGATCCGGCGCGGGTCGTTCGACTACGACAGCGTGCACATCAACTCGGAGTTCCACGACCAGATCAGCGACCACGACCCGCAGGTGCTGCGCTTCCGCCCCTGATTCTTCAGGTCTGCTCAGCCGCATCTCGTAGCAGATTTAAGTGGAGCTTCACGGTCGTGGTGCCGAGACTACGACCATGAGGCAACGGAACGCACCCTTCGGCCGCACGCTCTGCGCGATGGTCACCCCGTTCACGCCGGCCGGCGCGCTCGACGTGGACGGGGCGGCCCGCCTGGCCACCCGTCTGGTGGCCGGGGGCTGCGACGGGCTGGTCCTGAACGGCACCACGGGCGAGTCGCCGACCACCACCGACGCGGAGAAGCGGGAGCTGATCGCGGCGGTCCGCTCCGCGGTGGGCCCCGCCGTCCCGCTGGTCGCGGGTGTCGGCACGGCGGACACCCGGCACACCGTCGAACTCACCCTCGCCGCCGAGAAGGCGGGCGCCGACGCGGCCCTCGTCGTCACCCCGTACTACAGCCGCCCCCAACAGGCCGCCGTCGAGGCCCACTTCCGCCAGGTCGCGGACGCGAGCGGCCTCCCCCTGATGCTCTACGACATCCCGGGCCGCACCGGCACCCGCCTCACCCCCGCCACGATCATCCGCCTGGCGGAACACCCCCGCGTCATCGCCGTCAAGGACTGCTCCTACGACTTCCTCGCCACCCAGCAGGTGCTGGCCGCGACGGAGTTGGCGTACTACGCGGGCTGCGACGAACACATCCTCCCGCTGTACGCGACAGGCGCGGCGGGCTGCGTGAGCACGATCGCGAACGTGGCGCCGGGAGAGGTGGCGGCCATCCTGGCGGCCTTCGACGCGGGCGACACAGCCCTCGCCGCCGAACTCCAGTCCCGCGTAACCCCGTTGATCGAGACCCTGATGGCCTCGGACCTGCCGGGCACGGTAACGGTGAAGGCCCTGCTCAACACCCTGAACCTCCCAGCGGGCCCGGTACGACCACCGCTGCTCGCGGCGGACGCGGAGACCACGGCGAACCTGCTGTCCCGCTACGAAGCACTCGTCCCGCGATAAGTTGCCCGCCATGAACGGACTCGGAAGCGTCGCCTGGCCACCCGCCCCGATACGGACCGAGCGGCTCGTTCTGCGGGAGTCCGAGGGGCGCGACCGTCCCGCCTTCATCGAGCTTTTCACCTCGCCCGAGGTGGGCACCCACATCGGCGGCGCCCGCCCGCGTGCGGAGGCGGAGCGCACCGCCCCCGAGGTGCCGGCCCGGCGGTCCGGCAGCTTCGTGGTCGAGCGGGACGGGGCGATGATCGGCACGGTGACGCTGGTCCGGCGCGACGCGGAGGCGCCGGAGCGCGTGCGTCCCGAAGGCGGGGAGGTCGAGCTCGGCTACATGTTCCTGCCCGAGGCGTGGGGGAGCGGCTACGCGACCGAGGCGTGCGGAGCCGTACTGGAGTGGCTGGCCGGTGTGCTGCCCGGTGAGCCCGTGGTCCTCACCACGCAGAGCGGCAACGCCCGGTCGCTGCGCCTCGCGGAGAGGCTCGGGTTCACCGAGGCGCAGCGGTTCGAGGCGTACGGCGCCGAGCAGTGGTTCGGTGTCCGGCCGGGGTCTCGGTGACGGACCCCGGCCGAACGTTCCAGACCTCGGTCAGAGGGCTTCGCCCCCCGGCTTCACCATGTTCCTCACCGTGCGGGCCTTTACGAAGTCGCCGAGGGCGGTCATGTCCCATTCGCCGGAGTACTGGCGGACGAGCTTGGCCATGAGGACGCCGGTTTGGGGCTCGGCCGAGGTCAGGTCGAAGCGGACGAGTTCTTCGCCGGAGGCGGGATCGACGAGGCGGCAGTATGCCTTGGCGACCTCGGTGAACTTCTGGCCGGAGAAGGAGTTGACGGTGAAGACCAGGCCGGTGACCTCCGGGGGGATGCGGCCGAGGTCGACCATGATGACCTCGTCGTCTCCGCCGCCCTCGCCGGTGAGGTTGTCGCCGGAGTGCTTGATGGCGCCGTTCAGGATGGACAGCTTGCCGAAGTAGCAGCTGTCGACGGCGTTGCGCTGGGAGCCGTAGGCGATGACCGAGGCGTCGAGGTCGATGTCCTTGCCCCGGTAGGCGGGCTCCCAGCCGAGGCCCATCTGGACGCGGGACAGGAGGGGGGCGCCGCCCTTGACCAGGGACACCGTCTGGTTCTTCTGGAGGCTCACCCGGCCCTTGTCCAGGTTGATCTTGCCCGCGCCGGGGACCGGGGCCGGGGGTGCCTGGGGAGCCGGGGGCGTCCGGGGGACGGGGGGCGCGGAGACGGGCTGCTGAGGCGCCGGTGCCGGCTGGGCGGCCGGTTCCTCCACCGTCACGCCGAAGTCCGTCGCGATGCCCGCCAGCCCGTTCGCGTACCCCTGGCCCACCGCGCGGGCCTTCCACTGGCCGTTGCGCCGGTAGATCTCCACGACCACCAGGGCCGTCTCGGCGCCGAGGCCGGGCGGGGTGAAGGAGGCGACGACCGCGCCGCCGTCCGCGTCCCGGATCGTGGCCGTCGGCTCGATGCCCTGGAAGGTCTGGCCCGCCGCGTCCGGGCTCGCGGTGACGACGATCTTCTCGATGTCCGGCGGCACCGCGCCGGTGTCGACCGTGATCGAGTCCGGCGCGGACCCGCCGCCGGAGCGGTAGGTCACGCCGGGCCCGGCCGGCTGGTTGTAGAAGATGAAGTCGTCGTCGGAGCGCACCTTGCCGTCGGCGGTGAGCAGCAGGCCCGACACGTCGAGCCGCACCGGTGCGGCCACGTCCACCGTCACACGGGCGGACGGCAGCGGGACGTTGGAGCCAGGGGTCATAGCGGTCATGCCGGGTGAACGAACGAGCCCACTTTGCCGTTCCCTTACCCGGCGCCGAGACCCCCGTTCGGGTCAGGGCGCCGGGAAAGCACGACTCAGGGAGTCACGACGATCTTGCGGCCGACGCCCGCCGCGAACTGCTCCAGCGCCTGCGGGTAGTTGTCCAGCGCGATCCGGTCGCTGATGAACACGTCCGGGTTCAGCACCCCGCCCGCGAACAGCTCCGCCGCCCGCTCGTAGCTGTGCAGCACCGCCATGGAGCCGGTGATGGTGATCTCCTGGTTGTAGATGCGGTACGGGTCGATCGTCACCCGCGTCGCGTAGTCGGCCACGCCGAACTGGAGATACGTGCCCGCCTTGGCCACCCGGCCCAGGCCGTCCTGGATGGCCGCCGCGTTGCCGGTCGCGTCGATCACGATCTCCCAGCCCTGCGGCCGGTCCAGCTCGTCCGCGTCGGCCGCGGAGCCCGAGACCCCGAGCAGCTTGGCCGTCTCCAGCCGGGCCGGGTTGATGTCGACCATGTCCACGCTCGCCGCGCCCGTGCGCTTGGCCAGCTCCAGCATCATCAGGCCCATGGTGCCGGAGCCGTAGATCAGGACATGGGCGCCGAGGCGGGAGTTGAGGATGTCGTAGCCGCGCACCGCGCAGGACAGCGGCTCGATGAGCGCCGCGTCCTGGGGGCGTACGTGCTCGGGCAGCTTGACGCAGTTGGCCACGGGCGCGACCGCGTACTGGGCGGCACCGCCCGCCGTGGTCACGCCGATCGCGGCCCAGCGCTCGCACATGTTGTTGTGGCCGTCACGGCAGAAGCGGCACTCGTAGCAGTACAGGGACGGGTCCACCGCGACCTGGTCGCCGACCGCGACCTCGGTGACCTGGCTGCCGATCCCGACCACCTGGCCGGCGAACTCGTGCCCCGGCACGATCGGCAGCTTGGGCGCGAACTCGCCCTGAAGGATGTGCAGATCGGTACCGCAGATCCCGCACGCGGCGACCTCCACGACCACGTCGCGCGGGCCCGGGGTCGGGTCGGGGACCTCGGTGACGACGGCGCGGCCCACGGACTCGATGACGGCGGCCTTCATTTCACGGCTCCCAACGACAGGCCCTGGACCAGCTTGTCCTGGGCGGCGAACCCCGCGGCGAGTACCGGCAGGGAGACGACGAGCGACGCGGCGCACACCTTGGCCAGGAACAGCCCCTGGCTGGTGATGAAGCCGGTCAGGAAGACGGGCGCGGTCTCCGCGACCACCCCGGTCAGCACCCGGGCGAACAGCAGCTCGTTCCAGCTGAAGATGAAGCAGATCAGCGAGGTGGCCGCGATACCGGGCAGCGCGATCGGCGCGACCACGCGGGCCAGGATCACCGGCAGCGGCGCCCCGTCCACCCGCGCGGCCTCGATGACGGCGACCGGCACCTCGGCGAGGAAGGACTGCATCATCCACACCGCGATCGGCAGGTTCATCGAGGTGTAGAGGACGACCAGCAGCCAGATGTTGTCCAGCATCCCGGCGTTCTTCGCGAACAGGTACAGCGGCAGCAGCCCCGCCACGGCCGGGAGCATCTTGGTGGAGAGGAAGAAGAACAGGACGTCGGTCCACTTCTTCACCGGCCGGATGGAGAGCGCGTACGCCGCCGGGAGGGCCAGCACCAGCACGAACAGGGTGGAGGCCAGCGAGGCGACCGTGGAGTTGATCAGCGCGGGCCAGGGGCTGGCGCCGCCGGCCGCGCCGAAGAACTCGCGGTAGCCGTCCAGGGTGAGCGGCGCGGCGAAGGACGGCGGGTTGGTGGCCGCGTCCGCCTCGGAGTGGAACGAGGTCAGCACCATCCAGGCGATGGGCAGGAAGAAGACGATGCCGGCCAGCCAGGCCACCAGACCCAGACTGCGCCCGCCTCGGCCGGTACGCCGCGCGGGGGTGGCGGTGGTGGAGCTCATCGGGACACCTCCTCGCGGAACAGGGACGACACCACGCGCAGCGCGAAGGTGGCGATGATGATGGAGCCGATGACGACGAGGACACCCGCCGCCGAGGCGAGGCCGTTCTCATGGGCCTGGTAGAAGCTCTGGTAGACGGTGTACGGCAGGTTCGCGGTGCCGAGGCCGCCGGAGGTGAGGGTGAACACCGCGTCGAAGTTCTGCACGATGTAGATGGAACCCAGCAGGGCGCCCAGTTCCAGGTAGCGGCGCAGGTGCGGGAGGGTGAGGTGGCGGAAGATCTGCCAGTCGCTCGCCCCGTCCACCCGGGCGGCCTCGATCTGCTGCTGGTCCCGGCTCTGCAGGCCGGCCAGCAGGATCAGCATCATGAACGGCGTCCACTGCCACACCAGCGAAGCCTCCACCGCGAGCAGCGGGGTGTTCGAGACCCAGTCCGGCTGTGGGCCGCCCACATAGTGCAGCAACCCATTGAGAAGACCGTACTCCGGGTTGTAGAGCACATGCTTCCAGAGCAGGGCGGCGGCCACCGGGACCACCAGGAACGGGGCGATCAGCAGGGTGCGGACCACACCCCGGCCCTTGAACTTCCGGTCCAGCAGCAGCGCGAGCGCCAGTCCCAGGACCAGGCTGGCGATCACCACGGAGGCGGTGAGCAGCACGGTCACCCACACCGAGTGGCGCAGATCGGCGTCGGTGAGCACCTGCTGGTAGTTGTCGAACCAGGTGAAGCGGCGGGCCTTGGGGTAGAGCGCGTTCCAGTCGAAGAACGAGATCACCAGCGTGGCCACGAAGGGCAGCTGGGTCACGACGATCATGAAGACCAGGGCGGGCAGGAGCGGGGCGCGGGTGGCCCAGGCGCGCAGTCGGGCCGGGGGGCGCCGGAGGGCGGGGGCGGAGGCGGCCGCGGGCGGGGCCGTTGTCGTCGCTGTCATCGTCCCTCGTACTCCTTGGAGATCTGCTCGGCGAGCTGCTGGGACTTGCGCAGGGCCGAGTCGACCGACTGGCGGCCGGCGATGGCCGCGCTGATCTGCTGGGACACCTTGGTGCCGAGGTCGGTGAACTCGGGGATGCCGACGAACTGGATGCCGGGCGCGGGGCGCGGCTGCACGCCGGGGTCGGTGGGCCGGGCGTTCTCGATGGCCTCCTTGGTCATCTCCTGGAAGGAGGCGGCCTCCTTGCGGTACTCCGGGTCGGTGTACGTGGAGGCGCGCTTGCCCGCCGGCGCGTTCGCCCAGCCGCTGGTGTCGCCGACCAGCTGCTCGTACTGCTTGCTGGAGGCCCAGGAGACGAACTTCCACGCCTTGTCGGGGTTGCGGGAGGCGTGCTGGATGCCCCAGGCCCAGGTGTACAGCCAGCCGGAGGACTTGGTCCTCTCCACCGGGGCGGGGGCGTAGCCGAGCTTGCCCTTGACGGGTGAGCCCTTGCCCTCCAGGAGTCCGGCCGCGGAGGTGGCGTCGTACCACATGGCGGTCTTGCCCTGGGTCATGTTGTTCAGGCACTCCGCGAAGCCGGACTGGGCGGCGCCGGACTCGCCGTGCTCGCGGACCAGGTCCACATAGAAGTTGACGGCCTTCTTGAACTCGGGGGAGTCCAGCCGGGCCTTCCAGTCCTTGTCGAACCAGGTGCCGCCGAAGGTGTTCACCACCGTGGTCAGCGGCGCCATGACCTCGCCCCAGCCGGGCAGGCCGCGCAGACAGATGCCCTTCATGCCGGGCCCGGCGCCGTCCGCCTTCGCGGCGAGGCCGGCCACCTGCTGCCAGGTCGGATGCGCGGGCATCTTCAGGCCCTTGGCCGCGAAGACGTCCTTGCGGTACATCAGGAACGACGACTCGCCGTAGAACGGCTGCCCGTACAGCTTGCCGTCGTCGCCGGTCAGCGACTGGCGCATGGGCTTGAGCACATCCTGCTCGTCGTACCCGTGGTCCTTCGCCACATAGCCGTCCATGTTCTGCAGCCAGCCGTTGCGGGCGTAGATCGGGATCTCGTAGTTGGACAGCGTGGCCACGTCGTACTGGCCGGCCTGGTTGGCGAAGTCCTGGCTGATCTTGTCGCGGACGTCGTTCTCGGGCAGCACGGTGAAGTTGACCTTGATGCCCGTCTCCTTGGTGAAGTGGGCGCGGGTCAGCTTCTGCAACTCGGTCATCTGCGGGTTGTTGACCATCAGTACGTTGATGGAATCGCCGCCGGAACCGGTCCCGCCCGCGCCGGCCCAGCAGCCGGAGAGAAGCGGGGCGAGCAGCGTCCCTGCGGCGGCCATGGCGAATGTGGTTCGCGGCCTCCGTCGGCTCGGGGTGCGCATGGATCGCTCCTGGATATATGGGGACAGAAGGGCATGACCGTGCGTACGGATGCCCTCGGGGGGAGTGGGTGGTGCGGAAAGCCGTGTGGTGCCGTGCGGTGTCAGACCCGGATGACCTGTGGCCCCAGGAGGGAGTAGCGGTGGGCCTCGGCCGCCGGGAGCTGGGTGCTCGTGACGATCGCGTCCACCGCGCCGACCTCCGCGAACCGGCAGAAGCTCACGGCGCCGAACTTGGTGTGCACCCCGGCGAAGACCGTGCGCCGGGCGGCCCGGATGGCCTGCGCCTTGACCTCGCTGACGGCGGGGTCGGGCGTGGTCAGGCCGTGTTCGCGGGAGATGCCGTTGGCGCCGAGGTAGGCGAGGTCCACCACGAAGCCGGCCAGCATCTTGGTCGTCCAGTGGTCGACCGTGGCGAGCGTGCCCGCCCGCACCCGGCCGCCCAGCAGCAGGACCGACACGTTCTCGGCCTCCGCCAGGGCGCCCGCGACGGGCAGCGAGGCGGTCACCACGGTCAGCGCCCGGCCGGTCGGCAGGGCCTCGGCGATGAGCTGGGGGGTGAAGCCCTCGTCGACGAAGACCGTCTCCGCGTCCCCCAGCAGCTCGGCCGCGGCGGCCGCGATCCTGCGCTTCTCGGGGACGTGGCTGGTGGCGCGGAAGGCGAGCGTGGTCTCGAAGGCGGCGCTCTCCACCGGGTAGGCGCCGCCGTGCGTGCGGCGGACCAGTCCGTGGTCCTCCAGCGCGCGCAGGTCCCGCCGGATGGTCTCCTTGGCCACGCCCAGCTCGTCGGCGAGCGCGGTGACGTCGACGGAACCGGTGGCCCGCGCCGCGCGCACGATCTCGCGCTGGCGTTCCTCGGCCGTCCTGGTGTTCAAGTCGTCACCCGCTCTCGTCATCGAGATGCCCGCTGGGATGCCCGTTCGGGCCCTGGGGGAAGTTCTACAGCGGACGCGCGGCGCTGACCAGGTCTGTTCGATGCCCGATCCTGCCCGTGTGTGCCCGGTCACCTCCCGCCGCGCCCGCCTCGGACCTGGGCGGCAGCGGGGTCCGGGGTGGGAGCGGGCGCTGCGTGTGCCCGAACATGACCGCGAGCGAGCCCGTTTGGTGCCCGCCCGCGATCGTTTTCGGCCGTGGGGCCGCCGGTGCCGGGGTCAGTGCGGCCAGATCGGCGGGTCGGTGAGGAAGTGGCCGCCGAGGCGGTCGTGGGCCGGGTTCGCGGGGTCCAGCTCGCCCTGCTCGGCGATGAGCCGCGCGGCGTACGGCTCGGAGTCGTCCTCGGGGGTGTAGCCGAGGGCGCGGGCGGAGGTGAGGTCCCACCACAGGCGGGTGTTGGCGGAGGAGCCGTACACCACGGTGTGACCCACGTCCTCGGCGGTCAGGGCCGCGTGGAAGAGGCGGGCCGCGTCGGCGGGGCTCAGCCAGATCGAGAGCATCCGCACGCTGGTCGGCTCCGGGAAGCAGGAGCCGATGCGGACGGAGACGGTCTCGATGCCGTGCCGGTCCCAGTAGAGCTGGGCCAGGTCCTCGCCGAAGCACTTGGAGAGGCCGTAGAAGGTGTCCGGGCGGTGCGGGGTGTCCACCGGGATGCGGGGGGCGCCCGGTGCCGGTACGGGGGTGTCGCCGACCGCGTGGTTGGAGGAGGCGAAGACCACGCGGCGGACGCCTTCGAGGCGGGCGGCCTCGTAAAGGTGGTACGTGCCCTCGATGTTGGCCTTCAGGATCTTCTCGAACGGGGCTTCCAGGGAGATGCCGGCCAGGTGCAGCACCGCGTCCGTACCGCGTACCGCCGCGCGCAGGGCGTCCAGGTCGGCGAGGTCGGCGGTGACGGCGTCCGGGGCGTCGGGGACCGGGCGGGCGTCGAGGAGGCGGAGGTCGTAGCCGTGGGCCGGGAGCAGGGAGCGCATCAGGGTGCCCAGGCCGCCTGCGGCGCCGGTGAGCAGGAGGGGGCGGGGGGCGGGCATGTGGGGTCTCCTCGCGTGGTCCGGCCGGTCGGGGCTCGTTCACATACTTGGTGAAGTTAAAGAGGGGGTCGGGGTGGGTCAAGTGGGTTGCGGGATGCGGTCAATCGGCTGGTGGATACGGGGTGCGCGTGACCTTGACCGGTCCGGCGGGGGCTCGTAGCGTTCACACATGCGGACGCCGGTCAGCCTGCTGCCTGGTGGTGCGGTCGGGCCGCCGGAGGAGGAACACGTGCGGGCGTCGGCGTTCGTCTACCCCTGGGACGTCAACGGAGACCCCGAGGCCCCGGCCCGGATCGCCTCGCTGGGGGTCGCGCAGGTGACGCTGGCGGCCGCCTACCACTCCACGCGTGCGCTGACCCCGCGTCATCCCCGCCACCGGATCGTCACGGCCGAGTACGCGGCGGTGCTGTATCCCCCCGGCGGCTTCTGGGCCGGCCGTGACCTCCGGCCCCACCCGGCCGGTGACTGGGCGCCCGGTGACGCCTTCGGCGAGGCGGCCTCCGCGTTCGCCTCCGCCGGTCTGGAGGTGCACAGTTGGGTCGTCCTCGCGCACAACTCCCGTATGGGCGCCGAGCATCCGGAGACCTCCGTCGTCAACGCCTACGGCGACCGCTACCCGTGGGCCCCCTGCATCGCCCAGCCCCGGGTCCGTGCCTACCTCACCGCGCTCGCCGCCGAGGCCGCCGTCCGCCCCGGCGCCACCGGCACCGAACTGGAGTCCCTCGGCTGGTACGGCCTCGCGCATCTGCACGCCCACGACAAGACGGGCGGGGTGGCGCTGGGGGAGGCGGGGCAGTACCTGATGTCGCTGTGCTTCTGCCCGGCCTGCGCGGAGGGGTACGGCCTGGACCCGGACGAGCTGGCCGCCGGTGTCCGGGCCGCGCTGGAGCCGGTGTGGCGGGGGGCCGGGGACGGTGGCTGGGAGTACGTGGAGCGGGGGCTCGGCGTGGAGACGGCGGCGGCCACGCGGGCGTGGCGCGAGTCGGTGGCCGGCTCGCTCCAGGAGGAGGCCGTCGCGGCGGTGCGCGGGGCCGCTCCCGAGGGGTTCCGGGTCCTGCTGCACGTGGACCCGGTGTCCTATCACTGCGGGGCGAACGCGGGGGTGGACCCGGCGCACATACTCTCTCGGGCGGACGGTGTGGTCGTCCCCTGTGTGGACGGCACACACCGTCTGGCACCCTTCGCAGGGCACGCGGGGGAGGGGGCGGTTCTGGCGGCCAACCTGACGGTGGTCTCCGGCATGGGCGGAAACCCGTCGGCCCTCGCGGCGGACGCGGCACGCGCACGGGACGAGGGGGCGAACGAGCTGCGGCTGTACCACGCGGGCCTGGCCTCGGACGCGGACCTGGCGGCGGTGCGGGAGGGACTCGCGGGGTGGTGAGGAGGCCGGGCGCCGATGAGTTTCCGGCGGCCGGCCGGTCACCCCTCCGTACGCCCGGCGCGCACCCGCGAGGAGACCGACATGACCGACCCGACCCTGGATCTCGGCCCGCAGGCCCGGATCGTCGCACGGCTGGCCGAGGCCGTGCGCGACGAGCAGCTCGCGGCGCCGACGCCGTGTCCCGACACCCCGGTAAGCGACCTGCTCGGACACCTCCTGCACCTGTCCCTCGCCTTCCGGGACGCCGCCCGCAAGGACCTGGGCCCCACGACCGACACCAGCCCTGAAGCCGCCGTCCCCGCTCTGCCCCCGGACTGGCGTGAGGAACTGCCCAAGGCGCTGGACGAACTGGCCGACGCCTGGCGCGACCCCGCCGCCTGGACGGGGGAGACCCGCGCCGGCGGAGTGGACCTCCCCGGTGGGATCGCGGGCGCCGTCGCCGCCGACGAACTGGTCATCCACGGCTGGGACCTGGCCCGCGCCCTCGACCTCCCCTACACCCCCGACCTCCCCGCCCTGGCCTCCGCCTACGGCTTCCTCCTCGCCGCCGCCGAAGACCCCAACCGAGGCGACGGCCTCTTCGGCCCGGTCATCGAAGTCCCCCCGGACTCCCCCCTCCTGACCCGAGCGGTGGGCCTGAGCGGCCGCGACCCGGAGTGGCGCCCGTAGGGTCATAAGCCCGGTCGGCTCGCCGCGAGGAGTGTGCTCCGGCTGCCGCCGAACCGGCCCCGGCACTCAGCCGGATGACGTCCACAGGGCCCGCCCCCGCGCTGCCGCGAGACGCCCCAACCGGCGTCCGCCGGACAAGGCGCGGCGCCAAGCCGGATGACGCCCGCAGGCGCCCTAACGCCCGTGGAGCCCCCGTCGCGGTGGACAACCCGCCTGGCCCGCGAGGGTCTCGCGCCGAGCCGAGCGGCGCCCGCAGGCACCCCCGCGCCTCTCGGCCCGCCCGCAGAGCACCCCCGCCAAGCCCCGCAGGGACTGGCTTGATCTCGATCCTGCAACGTCCGTCGCGCGGCAGCGCTTACGCGCGTAGAACTCCTGTCATGCATAAATCACTTCGGATCGCGGCCGCCACCGCCGCCTGTGCGCTTGCCGGGGGTGCGCTGTACGGCGCCGGGGCGGCCACCGCCGGGCAGTCGACGGCGAACTCCACGCACGAGCCGTACAACATCGGGCTCCTGGTGAAGGACATCGACACCTACTACGGCACCACCGCCGACAGCGCGGGCAAGTACCAGGCGTCGCCGACCAGTCCGTACGCCAAGGACCTGGCGCGGATCGACGCCGACGCCAAGCGGTACATCGACAAGGCGGCCCGCAAGGCCCACCACCGGGGCGAGAAGCCGGCCGTGGTGTTCGACATCGACGACACCCTGCTGCTGAGCCTCGACTACGAGAAGCGCTACAACTACACGTACGACTCCGCCACCTGGAACGACTACGTGAACCGCGCCGACCGCCCCGAGGTCTTCGGCAGCCCGGAGCTGGTGCGGTACGCCACCGCCAAGGGCGTCACGGTGTTCTACAACTCCGGCCTGAGCGAGTCCCAGCGCGCCGGAGCGGTGGAGAACCTGAGGAAGGTCGGCGCCGACGTCAACCTGGACGCCGGCCACATGTTCCTCAAGGACAAGGCCAACCCGCCCGCCTACCTGTCCGGTTGCGCCACGCCGGGCACCTGGACCTGCACCACCGTCCAGTACAAGGGCGGCACCCGCAAGCACATCGAGCAGGACCTCGGGTACGAGATCATCGCCAACTTCGGCGACCAGTACTCCGACCTGGACGGCGGCTACGCCGACCGCACGTACAAGCTGCCCAACCCGACGTACTTCGTCTCCTGACGGACCCGTCGCATCCTGTCGATGGCGGCGGCGCTCAGCTCCGCTTGAGCGCCGCCGCCATCATCGCGCGGGCCACCGGAGCCGCGAGCCCGTTGCCGCTGACCTCCGAGCGGGCCGCGCCGGACTGCTCGACCATCACCGCCACGGCCACCTCCTTGCCCGTGCTGTCCGACTTGCCGTACGCGGTGAACCAGGCGTACGGCGTCGCGCTGTTGTTGGGGCCGTGCTGGGCGGTGCCGGTCTTGCCGCCGACCGTCACCCCGTCGATGAGCGCGTTGCGGCCGGTGCCGTCCCGGACCACCGTCTGCATCGCGGACTGGAGCTGCTCGGCGGTACGGGCGCTGACGATCCGCTGGCGGTCCGCGTCCCCGAAGTCCTGCAACACATCGCCGTCGCCGGTGGTGAGCTGCGACACCATATGGGGCGCCACCAGCTCCCCGCCGTTCGCTATGGCGGAGGACACCATGGCCATCTGGAGCGGGGTGGCGGTGACGTCGTACTGCCCGATGCCGGACAACGCGGTGAGCGCCTTGTCCATGTGGGCCGGATACACACTCTGGTAGGCCCGTACGGGGACGTCCAGCTTGTCGTCGTCGAAGCCGAACTTCTCCGCCATGGCCCGCACCTTGTCCTGGCCCAGATCGACGGCGAGCTTGCCGAAGACGTTGTTGCAGGAGTACTGGAGGGCCACCCGGATCGAGGCGTTCTCGCAGGGCGCCGCGGTGTTCTCGTTCGGCAGCTCGCGGGTGGTGCCCGGCGGGGTGTAGGGCACCGGGCTGTCGGTGGGCCGGTCCACGTCCGGGTACAGCCCGTCCTCCAGCGCGGCCGCCGCCACGACCAGCTTGAAGGTCGAGCCGGGCGGCAGCGGCTGCCGCATCGCCCGGTTGACCAGCGGCTTCGCCTTGTCGGTGGTGAGCTTCTGCCAGGCCGAGCCCGCCGTGTTCGCGGAGGTCAGCGCCGAGGGGTCGTAGGACGGCGTCGAGACCACGGCGAGGATCTTGCCGGTCTTCGGGTCGAGCGCCACCGCGCCGCCCGTGTTGCCGCCCAGCGCCCGGTAGCCGGCCTTCTGCACGGCCGGGTCGATCGTGGTGATCACGTTGCCCGGGTCGGCCCGCCGCCCGGTGACCGTGTCCATGACGGTGCGCAGCCGCGTGTCCGTGCCGTTGAGCAGGTCGGCGTAGACGCCCTCCAGTTGCGTGGGGGCGTACGCCTGCGAGGCGTAGCCGGTGACCGCCGCGTACAGCGAGCCGTCGGTATACGTCCGCTTGTACGCGAGGTCGCTCTTGCTGACCCGGCCCGACCCGGTGACCGCCTTGCCGCCCACGACGATGTCGCCGAGCGGGCGGGAGTAGGTGCCGATCGCGTTCCGGCGGTTCTCCGGGGCGTCCGCGAGGGCCTTGCCGTCGTAGAACTGCACCCAGGTCGACCGGAGCAGCAGGGCGAGTACGAGCAGCAGGGAGAAGACGGCGGCGCGCCTGATCGTCTTGTTCATGGCGCAGGGGAAGACGAGCGGGAGGACCGGTTCCGTTCCCTCCCGGACACGGTTCTCATCACATGTTCAGATTTTCAGTGTCGGACGTGCCGGAATCGTGTGCGGCGACCGCTCACAGCCGCCGCGTCGCCAGCGTCAGCCGGTCCCGCGCGTCCAGCAGCGCGTCCTTGACCATCTGCTCGTGCGCCGGGGTCAGCCGGGCCACCGGGACCGAGCAGCTCACGGCGTCCCGGGCCGGGGTGCGGTACGGCACCGCGACGCCGAAGCAGCGCAGGCCGAGGGTGTTCTCCTCGCGGTCCACGGCATAGCCCTGCTCGCGGATGCGGTGCAGCTCGGCGATCAGCTCCTCCCGGTCGGTCACCGTGTGCTCGGTGAGCGCGGGGAGCTTCTCGGGCAGCAGCGCCCGTACCTGGTCGTCGGTGTGCGTGGCCAGCAGCGCCTTGCCCAGCGAGGTCGAGTGCGCGGGGAGCCGGCGGCCGACGCGGGTGAAGGGGCGCAGGTAGTGCTGGGACTGGCGGGTGGCGAGATAGACCACGTTGGTGCCGTCCAGCCGGGCCAGGTGGATGGTCTCGGTGGTGTCGTCCGCGAGCCGGTCCAGCGCCGGCCGGGCCGCCGCGACCACCTCGTCGCCGTCGATGTAGGAGGTGCCGACCAGCAGCGCCCGTACCCCGATGCCGTACCGGGTGCCGGTCGCGTCCGTCTCCACCCAGCCCAGCTCCACCAGCGTGCGCAGCAGCATGTACAGGCTGGACTTGGGATAGCCGACGGCCTCCTGCACGTCCGCCAGGGAGTGCATGCCGGGCCGCCCCGCGAAGTACTCCAGCAGCTCCACCGTCCGCACCGCGGACTTGACCTGCGCCCCGCCGCCCGCATCGGCTGTCGTCATCGCTCCTGGACCCTTCGCTCGGCCGTCGCCCGGGGGCCGCGGAGCCCTGGAAACAACGGGCCCCCGCCCTATAGTCTCCGAGCAGCTCATTCACCATCAGAGACGGCGTTCAGCATATCGAACGAGCCGATGGCCGAATCCCGGCAGAGCGGCCTTGTCCGGAGGGAAACCGCGGTGACAGCAGCACCAGTCTGGAGTGTCGACCCACGTACGGGGAAGCACCGGGAGCAGGTCGCGGTGGAAGCCACGGCCGACGAGGTGGACGCCACCGTCCGGGAGGCGCACGCCGCGCGCGGCGCCCTCGCGGACCGCGCCGTACGCGCCGCCTTCCTCCGTGAGGCGGCCACCGGCCTGGAGACGGTCAGCGCGCTGCTGATCGAGGTCGCCGACGCCGAGACCGCCCTCGGCCCCGTCCGGCTCACCGGTGAACTCGCCCGCACCGCCTACCAGTTGCGGGCCTTCGCCGATCTGGTCGACGAGGGCGCCTTCCTTGACGTCGTCATCGACCACCCCGACCCCGCCGCCACCCCGCCCGTGCCGGACCTGCGCCGCTGGAAGATCCCGCTCGGCGTGGTGGCCGTCTACGCCGCCTCCAACTTCCCCTTCGCCTTCTCCGTCGCGGGCGGCGACACCGCGAGCGCGCTCGCCGCCGGCTGCCCCGTCGTGGTCAAGGCCCACCCCGACCACCCGGCGCTGTCCGAGCTGGTCGCCAAGGTGCTGCGCCGGGCCGCCACCGCGCACGGGCTGCCCGCGGGCGTCGTCGGCCTGGTGCACGGCTTCACCGCGGGCGTCGACCTGATCGAGCACCCCCTGGTCGCCGCCGCGGGCTTCACCGGATCGGTGCGCGGCGGCCGGGCCCTGTTCGACGCGGCCGCCGCCCGCCCGGTGCCGATCCCCTTCCACGGCGAACTCGGCTCGCTCAACCCGGTCGTGGTCACCGAGGACGCGGCCGCCGAGCGCGCCCAGGACATCGGCGCAGGACTCGCCGCCTCCATGACCCTCGGCGTCGGCCAGTTCTGCGTGAAGCCCGGCCTGGTGCTGGTCCCCGCAGGAGCGCACGGCGACGGCCTGGTCAAGGCGCTCACCGACGCCGTCAGCGACACCGAGCCCGGCGTGCTGCTCGACCACCGGATGCGGGACGCCTTCCTCGCGGGCGTCGGCGAACGCACCGCCCTGCCCGACGTGGACTCGCCCGTCACCCCGGGCGCGGCCGGGGCGCACACGGTCGGCGCGGGCTTCCTCACCGTCCCCGCCGCCCGGCTCACCGAGGACGCCCACGCGCCGCTGCTGGAGGAGTGCTTCGGCCCCGTCACCGTGGTCGCCCGCTACACGGACGAGGACGAGCTGACCGCCGTGCTGGAGCGGCTGCCGGGCAGCCTCACCGCGACCGTGCAGCTCTCCCCGGCCGAGGCGGCGGGGGAGGGGGACGCGGCCGCGCTGCTGGCCCGGCTGACCCCGCTGGCGGGCCGGGTCCTGGTCGACGGCTGGCCTACCGGGGTCGCGGTGGCCCCGGCCCAGCACCACGGGGGCCCCTACCCCGCCACCACCTCCACCTCGACCTCGGTCGGCGGCACCGCCGTCGAACGCTGGCTGCGCCCGGTCGCCTACCAGAACACCCCCGAGCCGCTGCTCCCGCCCGAGCTGCGCGACGACAACCCGCTCGGCCTGCCCCGCCGGTACGACGGAGTCCTCGAACGCTGACGCGCGACGGCTGCGAGAATCGCCCGATGGACATAGAGCTTCCCGAACTCCCCTTCCCCCTGCGGACATACGGCCCCGACGGGCACTGGTCGTACGAGAAGGGCGTGCTCACCGGCTGGGCCGGGCCCCGGCAGGACCGGTTCGTCACGCCGACCGGGGAGGCGCTGGACCCGGCCGCCGACGCGCCCCGGCTCCTCGGCGCGCCCGAGGGCGACTTCCAGCTGATCGCCCGCGTCACGGTCGGCTTCAACGCCGCCTTCGACGCCGGGGTGCTCTACGTCCACGTCGGCGACCGGGCCTGGGCCAAGCTCTGCCTGGAGAACTCCCCGGACGTGCCCACCATCTGCACGGTGGTCACCCGGGGCCACTCCGACGACGCCAACTCCTTCACCGTGCCCGGCAGTTCCGTCTGGCTCCGGGTGAGCCGCACCGGCCGCGCACTGGCCTTCCACGCCTCCCGCGACGGCGAACGCTGGACCTTCGTCCGCCTCTTCACCCTCGGCGACGAGAAGGAGACCGGCGCCGCTCTCATCGGCTTCATGACCCAGTCCCCCCTCGGCGAGGGCTGCGTGGTGACCTACGACCACCTGGAGTTCCGGACCACCTGGCCCGCCGACCTGCGCGACGGCAGCTGAGGGCGGAACCGCGCGCACGGGCCCGTACGTCCTGAGGCTCATGATCAGTGACGAGACAGCAGACGCCCTGGTGATCCGTCCCGCCGAGCCGGGGGAGGCCGAGGTCATCGCCGCGCTGCACGCGCGGGCCCGCGCGACGTACTACCCGGACGGGCTGCCGCCGTCCGACGTGGACTGGACGGACGCCTGGCGCGGGACGATCGAGCGGCCGGACGGGGAGGTGCTGTGCGGGGTGCGGGACGGGGAGATCGTCGCGATCGCCTCCTTCCGGACCCCGGAGGGCGGGGCGGCGGACACGGTGAAGCTGTACCAGTTCCATGTCGCGCCGGACCACTGGCGCGCGGGCCTCGGCAGCGCCCTGCACGCCGCCTGCGTCGAGCGGTGGCTCGCCGGGGGCAGACGGGCCGCCGTGCTCGACGTGCACGTGGACAACCGGCGCGCCCAGGCGTTCTACGCCCGCCAGGGCTGGGTACCCGACCCGGCGAACCCGCCCGCCGAGGACGACCACCACCTGTACCTGCGCTGGACCCCGCCCGGGGAATGAACCAAGCTGCTTGAACGTTCACGTACCGGACGGAGAGAGCCCCCGTCCGGTACGTACGAGCGGAAGAGAGCCCTGAAGATGCGCGTCGAGATCTGGTCCGACATCGCCTGCCCCTGGTGCTACGTCGGCAAGGCACGCTTCGAGAAGGCGCTCGCCGCGTTCCCGCACCGGGACGAGGTCGAGGTCGTGCACCGCTCCTTCGAGCTGGACCCCGGCCGCGCCAAGGGCGACGTCCAGCCGGTGCTCGACATGCTCACCCGGAAGTACGGCATGAGCGCGGCCCAGGCCGAGGCCGGCGAGGACAACCTCGGCGCCCAGGCCGCCGCCGAGGGCCTCGACTACCGCACCCGGGGTCGCGACCACGGCAGCACCTTCGACCTGCACCGCCTGCTGCACTTCGCCAAGGAGCAGGGGCGCCATGAGGCCCTGCTGGACCGCCTCTACCGGGCCAACTTCGCCGACGAGCAGTCGGTGTTCACCGGCGGCGACGACCACCTGGTGGAGCTGGCCGCCGAGGCCGGCCTGGACGCCGACGCCACCCGCGCCGTCCTGGCCGACCCCACCGCCTACGCCGACGAGGTCCGCGCAGACGAGCGCGAGGCCGCCGAGCTCGGGGCCAACGGCGTCCCCTTCTTCGTCCTCGACCGTACCTACGGCGTCTCCGGCGCCCAGCCCGCCGAGGTCTTCACCCAGGCCCTCACCCAGGCGTGGGGCGACCGCTCCCCGCTCAGGGCGGTTACGGGGGACGACGCCGGCACCTGCGGCCCCGACGGCTGCGCGGTGCCCCAGCAGGGCTGACACATAAGGGTTGCTTGGGTACACCCTGTAGAGACGCGTGATGGACGACGGCATCCGGGCGCCGCACAGTGGACCCATGGAGACCACGGAGACGTTCGAGAGCCTCGTCCGCACCGAGTTCGCCCCGGTCGGCACCTTCCTCAACACCGCCAGCAACGGCCTGCTGCCCACCCGCGCGGTCACCGCCCTGTACGACGCGGCCCTGCTGCGGGCACAGGGGCAGCCGCTGACCGCGCTCTGGGAGGACGTGGAGGCGTGCCGGGCCGCCTACGCCCGGCTCGCCGGCGTCCCCGTGGAGCGGGTCGCGCTCGGCGCCTCGGTCGCCGCGCACGGCGGGGTGCTCGCCGCCTCGCTGCCATCCGGCGCCGAAGTCCTCACCGCCGAGGACGACTTCGCCTCCGTGCCCAACCCGTTCCACGTCCGGGGCGACCTCAAGGTGCGCGCGGTCCCCGTGGAGCGCCTCGCCGAGTCCGTCCGCCCCGGCACCGCGCTGGTCGCCGTCAGCGCCGCCCAGTCCGCCGACGGCAGGGTGGCCGACCTGCCCGCGCTGCGCGAGGCCGCCCGCACCCACGGCGCGCGTACCTACGTGGACTTCTCCCAGGCGGCCGGATGGCTGCCGATGGACGCGGGGGAGTGGGACTTCACCGCGTCCGTGGCCTACAAGTGGCTGCTCGGCCCGCACGGCGTCGCCTTCCTCGTCGTCCCCGAGGACTTCGGCGGGCTCGACCCGCTGCTCGCGGGCTGGGTCGCGGGCGAACGGCCCTGGGACAGCTGCTACGGCCCCGTCACCGAACTCGCCCACTCCGCACGGCGGTTCGACCTCAGCCCCGCCCTGTCCTGCTATCCCGCGCTGCGCCGCTCCCTGGAGCTGATCGAGGAGCTGGGCGTGCCCGCGATCCACGCCCACGACACCGCCCTGGCCGACCGCTACCGGGCAGGGCTCGCCGCGCTGGGCCACGAGGCGCTGCCCGCGCCGGGCTCCGCGATCGTCTCGGTGCCGGGGCTCGGCTCCCGCCAGCCGGAGCTGGGTCGCGCCGGCATCGAGGTGTCCGACCGGGCGGGCAATCTGCGGGCGTCCTTCCACCTCTACAACACCGAGGCGGACGTCGACCATCTGCTGGACGCGCTCTCCGGCTGAGCCGTTCCGTCTCCGCACACGGACATGACCGGGCCCGGTGCCTCTCGTCCCACACGAAGAGGCACCGGGCCCGGTGTCCAGGGCCGGGCGAGGGCTACCGCACCGGAGTGAAGTCCCGCGCCCCGATGAACTCCGGCCTGCGCACCGGCGCCGCGAACGGCTCCACGGCCGTGTTCTCCACGCTGTTGAACACGATGAAGACGTTGCTGCGCGGGAACGGCGTGATGTTGTCGCCGGAGCCGTGCATGCAGTTGCAGTCGAACCAGGTGGCCGAGCCCGCCGGGCCGGTGAACAGGCGGATGCCGTGCTCACCGGCCAGGTCGGTCAGCGCCTCGTCGGACGGGGTGCCCGCGTCCTGCATCTGGAGCGACTTCTTGTAGTTGTCCTTGGGGGTGGCGCCGGCACAGCCCAGGTACGTCTTGTGCGACCCCGGCATGATCATGAGGCCGCCGTTGGTGTCGTGGTTCTCGGTCAGCGCGATCGAGACGGACACCGTGCGCATGTTGGGCAGGCCGTCCTCGGCGTGCCAGGTCTCGAAGTCCGAGTGCCAGTAGAAGCCGCTTGCGCCGAAACCGGGCTTGACGTTGATCCGCGACTGGTGGACGTAGACCTCGGAGCCGAGGATCTGCCGGGCCCGGCCGACCACGCGCTCGTCGTGCACCAGGTTGGCGAACAGCTCGCTGAGCCGGTGCACCTCGAAGACCGAGCGGATCTCCCCGGACTGCGGCTCCACGATCGAGCGCTCGTCGGCGCGGACCCCGGGGTCGGCCACCAGCCGGTCCAGCTCACGCCGGTAGACCTGCACCTCGGCGGGGGTGATGATCTGGTCGACGGTGAGGAAGCCGTCGCGCTCGAACCCCTCCAGCTCGGCCGCCTGGATCGGGCCGGGCGTGTCCGGGGTACCCCAGACGACCGGGTCCTTGCGCGGGACGCGGACCTCGGTCGCGCCCCGGCTCGGGTACAGGTCGGCGGGCGTGGTGCTGAGCGTGGTCATCGTTCTCACACCTCCTCGGGTTCGGTGAGCAGCGGGTAGACGCCGTTCTCGTCGTGGTCCTCCCGGCCCGTGACGGGCGGGTTGAACACGCAGATGCAGCGGAAGTCCTCCTTCACCCGCAGCGTGTGGCGCTCGTGCCCGTTGAGCAGGTACATGGTGCCGGGCGTGATGGTGTACACCTGCCCGTCCTCGTGGTCGGTCAGCTCGGCCTCGCCCTCGGTGCAGACGACGGCCTCGATGTGGTTGGCGTACCACATGGACGTCTCGGTCCCGGCGTACAGGACCGTCTCGTGCAGGGAGAAGCCGACCCGCTCCTTGGCGAGCACGATGCGCTTGCTCTCCCAGGTACCCGATTTGGCCTTCACATGCCGGTCGGTGCCCTCGATGTCCTTGAACGAACGGACGATCACGGTGTCTCCTCCTCTTTACTAGCCGGTCAGACGGTCTAGCTGGTCAGGCGGTCTGGCTGGTCAGGCGCTCTTGCTGGTCAGGCGGTCTCGCGGACGGCGCGGGCGAGGATGCTCAGCCCCTCGTCCAGCTCCTCCGGGGTGATGGTCAGCGCGGGCAGCAGCTTGACGACCTCGCCCTGCGGGCCGGACGTCTCGATCAGCAGCCCCAGCTCGAAGGCGCGCTTGGCGACCCGTGCGGCACGGTCGCTGTGGTGGAACTCCAGGCCCCACACCAGCCCGCGCCCGCGGTACTCCTTGACGTCGGCGAGGTTCTCCTCGGTGATGGAGATCAGCTCGCGCTCGACCTGCTCACCGCGGGTACGGGTCTGCTTCTCCATCGCGGCGCCGTCGGCCCAGTACGTCTCCAGCGCGGCCGTGGCCGTGACGAACGCCGGGTTGTTGCCGCGGAAGGTGCCGTTGTGCTCGCCCGGCTCCCAGATGTCCAGCTCTGGCTTGAACAGGCACAGCGACATCGGCAGGCCGTAGCCGGAGATCGACTTGGAGACCGTGACGATGTCCGGGGTGATCCCCGCGTCCTCGAACGAGAAGAACGCGCCGGTACGGCCGCAGCCCATCTGGATGTCGTCGACGATGAGCAGCATGTCCTGCCGCTCGCACAGCTCCTTCAGCGCGCGCAGCCACTCGGGCCGGGCCACGTTGATGCCGCCCTCGCCCTGCACGGTCTCCACGATCACCGCGGCCGGCTTGTTCAGGCCGGAGCCCTGGTCCTCCAGCAGCCGCTCGAACCACAGGAAGTCCGGCACGGTGCCGTCGAAGTAGTTGTCGAAGGGCATCGGGGTGCCGTGCACCAGCGGCACTCCGGCGCCGGCCCGCTTGAAGGCGTTGCCGGTGACCGCGAGCGAGCCCAGCGACATGCCGTGGAAGGCGTTGGTGAAGGACACGATCGCCTCGCGCCCCTTCACCTTCCGGGCCAGCTTCAGCGCGGACTCCACCGCGTTGGTGCCCGTCGGGCCCGGGAACATGACCTTGTACGGCAGGTCACGCGGCCGGAGCACCAGGTCCTGGAAGGTCTGGAGGAAGGTCCGCTTGGCCGTGGTCGACATGTCCAGGCCGTGGGTCACCCCGTCGCGGTCCAGATAGTCGATCAGCGCCCGTTTCAGCACCGGGTTGTTGTGGCCGTAGTTGAGTGAGCCGGCCCCGGCGAAGAAGTCGAGGTAGGCATGGCCGTCCTCGTCGTACATCCTGCTGCCCCGCGCCTGGTCGAACACGACGGGCCAGCCGCGGCAGTAGCTGCGGACCTCGGACTCCACGGTCTCGAAGACGCTCAGGTCGGGCTGGGTGATGGTCACGGTGTTTCGCTCCTCGGGGGACGTCAGTGCGCCGGGACGTGGGTCAGCGGGCCTATGCGGTACAGCACTTCGGGGTCGTGCGGGCCGTCCGGGAACAGCTCCTCCGGGAACAGCACCTCGCGGCTCAGCCCGGCGCCGTGGCGCTCGGCGAACGAGGTGAACAGCCGCTCGGAGGCGGTGTTCCCGGGGGTGATGGTCGTCTCCACATCCGTCACGCCCTGCTCGGCGGCGAGCCGCGCGGTCAGCCCGTCCAGCAGCGCGCCGGCGATGCCCCGGCCGCGCTGGGAGCCGTCCACGGCCACCTGCCAGACGAGCAGCGTGTGCGGGCGGTCCGGGCGGACGTAGCCGGTGACGAACCCGACCGGCTCCCCGTCCGCGCCCCGCGCCACCGCCGAGGTGCCGGCGAAGTCACGGCACCACAGCAGATAGCTGTACGAGGAGTTCAGGTCGAGCGTTTTCGAGTCCCTGGCGAGACGCCAGAGTGCGGCGCCGTCGGTGACCGCGGGTCTGTCGATGAGCAGGTCGGCGGATGCGGAAGTCATGCGGCCTGAATTTAGCGAGGTGAATTGCGAAATGCACGGGGGAGACCTCGACGGGGTCTGGACCTCTCGGTGTTATGCCGTATTTGACCTAGGTCAAACCATGACAAAAGGCTCTCCGTGTGGAGTGTGTCACAGGCCGGAAACCTGTTGGAAACCAATGTTGTTTAGCTCTGCAAAAACCGGGCAGGATAAAAAGGCCGAGCCTCAACAAATGAATTCACGGGGAATTTACGTCATATGGATAAGCGGCTGGAGCGGTGGCCGGAAAAGAAAACGGCCCGCGCGGGGTCGCGCGGGCCGCTCCTTCGTGCCGTGGATCAGCGAGTGAACTCGTCCACCGCCGCCGAGGCCGCCGCCGGGTCCACCGTCAGCCCCTGTCCGGCCAGCGCCGCGCCCAGCGCCGCCAGCGTGCGGCGCACCACCTGCGGTGTGGCGTCGGGCCCGTAGTGGTTCACCCGGATCATCTCCCTGGCCAGCGCCCCGCCACCGGCCGCCAGCGGCAGCCCCGGGTCGCTCTCCAGCGCCCGCGCCACCAGCTCCGAGGCCACCGTGCCGGCCGGTACCCGCAGCGTGGTCGCCACCGGTGCCGCGTCCCGCTCCTCGCGCACATACGGCTCGAGACCCCCGCCGAGCGCGAGCGCACCGGCCCGGGTCGCCCGCGCGAGGTCGCGGTGCCGGGCCATCACGGTGTCCAGGCCGTCCGCCTCGATCCGCTCGACACAGGCGTCCAGCGCCAGCATCTCCAGCTGCGCCGGGGCGTGCGGCAGCGCCTTGCGGCCGCCGTCGATCCAGCGCTCCTTCCAGTCCAGCAGGGAGAGGTAGGAGTGGCGCGGCGCGTCGGGGTTGGCGGCCATCCGCTCCCAGGCCCGCTCGCTCACCGAGATCGCGGACACCCCGGCGGGCCCGCCCATCGCCTTCTGGGCGCCGATCACGCACAGGTCCACACCCCACGCGTCCGGCAGCACCGGCTCGGCGCCGACCGAGGCGACCGCGTCCAGGTAGAAGAGGGCGCCCTGCTCCCGCACCGCCTCGCCGATCTCCGCGACCGGGTTGGTGTTGCCCGTGGCCGCCTCGGCGTGCACCAGGGAGACGAAGTCGATCTCCGGGTGCTCGGCGAACGCCGCCCGGACCTGGTCGGCGGTGACCGCCGAGTCGAAGGGCACCGCGAGGTCGTGCACGGTCGCGCCGGAGTCGCGCAGCCAGTCGCCGAAGGTCTGGCCGTACGGGCCGGTGATCACGTTCAGCGCGACGGTGCCCGGACCGGCGGCCGCGCGGATCGCGCCCTCCAGCGGGAGCAGCGCCTCGCCCTGGGTGATCAGCACGTCCTGCCGGGTGTCCAGCAGCCGGGCCACCCGGTCCTCGATGGCGGCGAACCGCGCGGCGGTCAGCGGGGGCAGGTCGAGGAGGGGATGGGTCACGGCGGGTGCCTTCTTCGCTCACGAGGTCCACGGGGCCGGCCCCGGCAGGCCGACGGTGACGAGGGTAACTGGCGGCCTCCGTGCCGTTTTGACCGGCGACATCTTAGGCTGGGCGGCCGCGAAGCCATCAGTTTGATTTGAGAGACCCAAACCTCTCCTTATAATCAGAACCCACAGTTCCCCCGATCGGGAGATTCCCCCCATGAAGACCCTCCTTCGGCGCCGGCCCCGAGTGCTGGCAGCCATCACCGCGACGGCCGCGATCGCGCTCGTCGCCGGCTGCTCCTCCGGCGGCGGGGGCGGGAAGACCACCGTCAAGGGGGTCCACCTCGCCAACGGCGGCGCGCTGACCGTCTGCACCCACCTGCCCTACCCGCCGTTCCAGTCGGTGGTGGACGGCAAGGTGCAGGGCTTCGACGTCTCCCTGATCGACCTGGTCGCCAAGGACCTGGGCGTGAAGCAGAAGATCGTGGACACGCCGTTCGAGAACTTCAAGACCGGCGCCTTCCTCAACTCCGGCCAGTGCGACCTGGCCGCGGCGGGCATGACGATCACCGACGAGCGCAAGAAGAACGTCGACTTCTCCGACCCGTACTTCGAGGCCACCCAGGCGGTGCTGGTCGACAAGAAGAGCGGCATCAAGTCGCTGGCGGACCTCAAGGGCAAGAAGCTCGGCGCGCAGGCGCAGACCACCGGTGAGGACCTCGCCAAGAGCAAGGGCCTCGACCCGGTCTCCTTCCACTCCTCCGACGCGGTCCTCAACGGCCTGCGCACCGGCCAGGTCCAGGCCGTGGTCATCGACTACCCGGTGGTCCAGGGCTGGCTGAAGGACAAGGCCAACGCCTCCGCCTTCCAGGTGGTGGACAACATCAACACCGGCGAGCAGTACGGCTTCACGGTGAAGAAGGGCAACACCGCCCTGCGCGACGCGATCAACAAGGCGCTCGCCCACGCCAAGTCCGACGGCGAGTACAAGAAGATCTACGAGAAGTGGATCGGCCCGTACGACCCGTCCGCCGCCTCCCCCTCCGCGGGCTCCTGACCCCATGGCCGACACGGACACCCGCATCCAGCCCCGCAAGAAGGGCCTGACCCGCAGGCAGCGGCGCAGGCTCTCGCGCGGCGCGCAGTACGTCGTCTTCGTCGCCGCCGTCCTCGCCTTCGCGTTCTCCGCGGACTGGGGACGGCTGAAGAACCAGTTCGCGCAACTGCCCATCGCCGAGCAGATGTTCCCGGACATCATCACGCTGGCGCTGAAGAACACCGTGCTCTACACGCTGTCCGGCTTCGTGGTCGGCCTCGTGCTGGGCATCCTCGTCGCGCTGATGCGGCTGTCCTCGGTGGGGCCGTACCGCTGGCTCGCCGGGATCTACATCGAGATCTTCCGGGGCCTGCCCGCCCTGCTGATCTTCATCTTCGTCGGCGTCGGCGTGCCGCTGGCCTTCCCGGACGTGCAGTACCCGGGCGGCACCTACGGCAAGGTCGCGGTCGCCCTCGGCCTGGTCTCGGCCGCCTACATGGCCGAGACGATCCGGGCGGGCATCCAGGCGGTGCCCAAGGGGCAGATGGAGGCGGCGCGTTCGCTGGGCTTCTCGCCCGCGCGGGCCATGATCTCGATCGTCATCCCGCAGGCGTTCCGCATCATCCTGCCCCCGCTCACCAACGAACTCGTCCTGCTGTTCAAGGACTCCTCGCTGGTGCTGTTCCTCGGTGTCACGCTGGAGGAGCGCGAGCTGTCCAAGTTCGGCAACGACCTGGCCAGCACCACCGCCAACTCCACCCCCATCCTGGTGGCCGGCCTGTGCTATCTGCTGGTCACCATCCCGCTCGGCTTCGTCGTACGGCGGATGGAGTCCAAGTCCCAGGAGGCGATCCGGTGAGCACCCCCGAGATCCGCGTCGAGGGGCTGCACAAGTCCTTCGGCGACAACCACGTCCTGCGCGGTATCGACCTGGAGATCGGCCAGGGCGAGGTGGTCTGCGTCATCGGGCCGTCCGGCTCCGGCAAGTCCACCCTGCTGCGCTGCGTCAACCTGCTGGAGGAACCCCAGCAGGGCACCATCGTGGTCGGCGGCACCGAGCTGACCGACCCGGACGTGGACATCGACGCCGTACGCCGGCGCATCGGCATGGTGTTCCAGCAGTTCAACCTGTTCCCGCACCTCGACGTCACCGAGAACCTCACGCTGCCCCAGCGCCGGGTGCTCGGGCGGGACAAGGCGGCGGCGGAGAAGGTCGCGGCGGAGAACCTGGCCCGGGTCGGGCTGGCCGACAAGGCGCACGCCTACCCGTCCTCGCTCTCCGGCGGCCAGCAGCAGCGGGTGGCCATCGCCCGCTCGCTCGCCATGGGCCCCGAGGTCATGCTCTTCGACGAGCCGACCTCCGCGCTCGACCCCGAGCTGGTCGGTGACGTGCTCGCGGTGATGCGCGGGCTCGCCGAGGAGGGCATGACGATGATGGTCGTCACCCACGAGATGACCTTCGCCCGCGAGGTCGCCGACCGCGTCGTCTTCATGGACGGCGGGGTCATCGTCGAGCAGGGCACCCCCGAGGAAGTCATCGGGAACCCGAAGAACGAGCGGACCCGGCACTTCCTCTCCCGCGTCCTGGACCCGGCGATGGCCGAGGTCGATGACGTGCCCGGCAAGACGGCGGAGTAGCCGCCGGGGCTTCAGTGCGCGGGGCCCGCTCACTAAGGTGCGGTGCATGAGCGATCACGCGGTGCTGCACGTGAAGGGGCGGGTCCTGGCCGGGCCCGACGACGTCCGCGACGAGCTGTGGGTGGTCGGTGGGCGTGTCACCTACGACCGCCCCGCCGGCGCCGGTGACATCACGACCGTCGAGGGCTGGGCGCTGCCCGGCCTGGTCGACGCCCACTGCCACGTCGGCCTCGGCGCCCACGGCCCGGTCGACGCGGACACCGCCGAGAAGCAGGCGCTCACCGACCGCGAGGCCGGGGCCCTGCTGATCCGCGACGCCGGTTCCCCCTCCGACACCCGCTGGGTGGACGACCGCGACGACCTCCCGAAGATCATCCGTGCCGGCCGGCACATCGCCCGCACCCGCCGCTACATCCGGGGCTACGCCCACGAGATCGAGCCCGCCGACCTGGTGGCCTACGTCGGCCAGGAGGCGCGGCGCGGGGACGGCTGGGTCAAGCTGGTCGGCGACTGGATCGACCGGGACGCCGGCGACCTCGCGCCCTGCTGGCCGCGCGAGGCCGTCGAGGCGGGCATCGCGGAGGCGCACCGGCTGGGCGCGCGGGTCACCGCGCACTGCTTCGCGGAGAGTTCGCTGCGGGACCTGGTGGAGTCGGGCATCGACTGCGTCGAGCACGCCACCGGCCTCACCCCCGAGCTGATCCCGCTGTTCGCCGAGCGCGGGGTCGCCATCGTGCCGACCCTGGTCAACATCGCCACCTTCCCCGACCTGGCGGCGGGCGGCGACGACAAGTACCCCCGCTGGTCGGCACATATGCGCCGCCTCCATGAACGGCGCTATGACACCGTGCGCGACGCCTATGACGCGGGCATCCCGGTGTACGTCGGCACCGACGCGGGCGGCTCGCTGCCGCACGGTCTGGTCGCCGCCGAGGTGGCCGAACTGGTCACCGCGGGCATCCCGCCCGTCGAGGCGCTGGCCGCCACCAGCTGGGCCGCCCGCGCCTGGCTGGGCCGCCCCGGCCTGGAGGAGGGCGCCCCGGCCGACCTGGTGGTCTACGCGTCCGACCCGCGCGCCGACGTACGGGTGCTCGCGGCGCCGAGCCGGGTGGTGCTGAACGGGCGGGTCGTGCAGTAGGCGCGGCGAACGGGCGTGCCCGTCTAATCGAATACGAGGGCGGAAACCCCACGATGGAGTGAAGTAACCCAGGATCGCTGACCGTTCACCCACAGTGCGTAAGGGTTGGCGTGTCCCGAGCACGTTTCTCCTGGGGGTCCCACCGTCTTGAACAGCGAAAACTTCCCGATGCCCGCACGCCGTCTCGCCGCCCTCGCGACGGCCGCCGCCCTCACCGCCGCGCCCCTGATCCTCAGCGCGCGCCCGGCGCACGCCACCGGCGGCCAGGGCCAGGGCCACGCCTCCGCCGCCGTGCTGCGCGCCGGGCTCGACGTCTCCCTGCTCCACCACACCGCCGACGTCCCGCTCAGCCTCTCCCTCAACGAGGTCCAGGCCCCGGGCGACGCCGACCGCACCGCGCTCTCGGCCCGGCTCGACGGCGTGAACGACGGCCGCCCCTTCTCCGTCCTGCGCGCCGACGTCGCCTCCGCCAGAGCCACCGCCACCGACGAGCGCGCCGAGGGCTCGGTCCGCCTCACCGACGCCCGGCTGCACGTGCCCGGCCTGCCGCTGCTCTCCCTGATCGAGGTCGGCACGGTCACCGCCCGCGCCACCTGCGCGGCCGGGGAGGAGCCCGAGGCGGAGGCGAACGCCCTCGGCGCCGTCACCGTGCTCGGCAGGCGCACCACCCTCACCGCGGGCGGCCCCACCGAGGTCCGCGTCCCCGGCGTCGGCGAGGTCCGCCTCGACCTGGCCGAACACCGGACCACCTCCGGCACGGCGGCCGCCACCGCGCTCCGCCTCAAGGTCTCCGTGAACCCGCTCCGGCTGAACGTGGCCGAGGTGACGGGCACCGTCACCCTGGCCGAGGCGAGCTGTGAGACCCCGGCGGGTGAGGAGGAGCCGGCGCCCAGCGAGGCCCCGGAGTCCTCGGCGCCCGCCGCGCCGCGGCCGGAGCGGTCCGGCGAGGCCCCCGCGCCCCGCGTCGAACCCCAGGGCACCCGGAGCAACCTCGCCGAAACCGGTGGCAGTTCGGTCACCCCGTACATCGCGGGCGGCGCGCTGGCCCTGCTCCTGCTGGGCGGCGGCGCGGTGACAATGGCCCGCAGGCGCCGGGGCTGACGCGCTTACGCCAGCGCCGTGCGCAGCGCCTCGACGAACCCCGCCGTCGTCGTCCGGTCCCGGACCGCCACCCGGAGCCAGTCGGGGCCGAGGCCGGGGAAGGTGTCGCCCCGGCGGACGGCGTAGCCCAGGTCGCGCAGGCGGTGGCGTACGCGGTGGGCGTCCGGCAGTTCCAGGAGGACGAAGGGGGCCTCCGCCGGGCCCGTCACCTTGAGGCCGTGCGGGGTCGACTCGGCCAGGGCGGTGAGGAGATGGGTGCGGTCGGCGGCCGTGCGGTGGGCCGCGTGGGCCGCCTCGGCGAGGGCGCGGGGGGCCACGCAGGCCCGGGTCGCGGCCAGGGCCGGGGTGGACACCGGCCACAGGGGCTGGGCGCGCTGGAGGGCGCTGACCGTCTCCGGGGGCGCGAGGACGTAGCCGACCCGGAGCCCGGCCAGGCCCCAGGTCTTGGTGAGGCTGCGCAGCACCACCAGGCCGGGCACGTCCGTCCGTTTGGCCAGCGCCTCCCGCTCACCCGGCACCGCGTCCATGAACGCCTCGTCCACCACCAACGTCCGACCAGGGCGGGCCAGTTGGGTGAGTACCCCGGCAGGGTGGAGCACCGAGGTCGGGTTGGTCGGGTTGCCGACGATCACCAGATCGGCGTCCTCGGGCACCAGCGCCGGGTCCAGCCGGAAGCCGTCCCGCGCGCTCAGCAGCACCCGCTCCACCGTGTGCCCCGCGTCCCGCAGCGCCGCCTCCGGCTCGGTGAACTGCGGATGCACCACCACCGGCCGCCGCACCCGGAGCGCGCGGGCCAGCAGCACGAACGCCTCCGCCGCGCCCGCCGTCAGCAGCACCCGCTCCTCCGGCAGCCCGTGCCGCGCCGCCACCGCCGCCCGCGCGGCCCGATCGTCCGGGTAGGCCGCGAGACCGGTCAGCGAGGCGGCGATCTCCTCGCGCAGCCAGCGCGGGGGCGTGTCCGAGCGGACGTTGACGGCGAGGTCCACCAGGCCGGCCCCGGCGTCACGGACCTCGGCGTCCCCGTGGTGGCGCAGATCGGGCCCGGCGTCAGTGCGCATGGCTGTGCGAGTGGCCGCCGTGGTGGTGATGGCCGTGTCCGTGGTCGTGGCCGTCGTCGTCCGGGTGGAAGTGCGGCTGCTGCGGCTGGCCCACCTTGTCCTCGAAGCCCGGCAGCGCGATCCGGTACACACAGGAGTCGCAGTTCATGCGGAGATCACCGGCGACGGCCTCCGCGTACCGCTCCATCACCAGGTCCAGCAGCTCGGGCTCCGGCCCGATCACGTCCGCCGAGCGCACCTCCACGTCCGGGTGCGCGGCCGCCCACTCCTCGGTCTGCCGCCGCACCCGCTCCGGGAGGATGCCGGTGAACAGGAAGTACGGCAGCACGACGACCCGGCGCGCGCCGAGCCGGGCGACCCGGTCCAGGCCGCTCGGCACGTCCGGCGCCGCCAGCGAGACGAACGCCGTCTCCACGCCCGCGTATCCGCGCCCCTCCCACAGCAGCCGGGCCGCCTTGCACACCTCGGCGTTGGCGTCCGGGTCGGTGGAGCCGCGCCCGACCAGCAGCACGGTCACGTCCTCGCGGGGGGTGCCGGCCAGTGCCTCGTCCAGCCGGCGTTCCAGCACCCGCAGCAGGGCGGGGTGCGGGCCGAGGGGGCGGCCGTAGGTGTAGGTGACGCCCGGATGGCGCTCCTTCTCGCGGGCCAGCGCCGCCGGTATGTCGCCCTTGGCGTGCCCGGCGGACACCAGCATCAGCGGCACGGCGGCGAAGCGGCGTACGCCCCGCTCCACCAGCTCGGTCACGGCGTCGCCCAGCGGGGGCGGGGACAGCTCGATGAAGCCGCCCGCGACGGGAATCTCGGGATGGCGGCGGCCCAGCTCCTTCACGAAGTCACGGAACGCCTCGGCCCCGGCCTCGTCACGGGTGCCGTGTCCGGCGACGAGCAGGGCGGGGGAATGGGGGGTCACGGTTTCTCCTCGGGTGAAGTGGGGTGGTACAGCAGGGCGTTGAGCGCGGCGGCGGCGACCGCCGAGCCGCCCTTCTCGGACACGTTGCTCACGGCGGGCAGCCCGCTCGCGCGCAGCGCCTCCTTGGACTCGGCGGCGCCCACGAAGCCGACCGGCAGCCCGATGACGAGCGCCGGGTCGGCGTCCAGGGTGAGCAGCTCCTCCAGGGCGGTCGGCGCGCAGCCGATCACCCACAGCGCGCCGGGGCCGACCTGCTCGTACGCGAGCCGTATCGCGTGCGCCGAACGGGTCAGGCCGTCGAGGGCCTTGGCCTCCCGCAGCCGGCAGACGGTGTCGCGGCGGGTGATCCCGGCCGCCACCATCTCCACGTCCACGACGACCGGCGCCCCCGCGTGCAGCGCGGTGTGCCCGCGCCGGAGGTCGGCCTCGGCCGTGACGAGGTCGGTGGCGTACTCCAGGTCGGCGGCGGAGTGGATGACCCGCTCCACCACCGCACGGGTCAGCGGCGGGAAGCCGGAGGTGTCCAGGCGGGCGCGCAGCCGCCGGAACGACTCCTGCTCGATGGGGTGGACGACACGGTTCACCGGGCTCCCTCCGGGGCGTGCTGCCAGCGGTAGCCGCGCGGGGTCACCATGCGCCCGGCGATGTTCCGGGTGGCGGTGTTGCCGACGGTGACCACCGTCATCATGTCGACGGTCGCCGGGTCCAGTCCGGCGAGCGTGGTCAGCCGCGCGGACTCGTCCGGCCGGGAGGCGTTGCGCACCACACCGACCGGTGTCCCCGGCTCCCGGTGCTCGGCCAGCACGGCCAGTGCCTTGGGGAGCTGCCAGTCCCGGCCGCGCGAACGGGGGTTGTAGAAGGTCACCACGATGTCCGCCTCGGCGGCCGCGCGCACCCGGCGCTCGATGACCTCCCACGGGGTGTGCAGGTCGGAGAGGCTGATCGACACATGGTCGTGGCCCAGCGGCGCACCCAGGATCGCCCCGGCCGCGAGCGCCGCCGTCACACCCGGTACGCCGACCACGTCGATGTCGTCGGACGCCTCCGCGAGCGCCGGGGAGGCCATGGCGTACACGCCCGCGTCCCCGCTGCCGATCAGCGCCACCGCGTGCCCCTCACGGGCCTCCGCGACCGCCGTACGAGCCCGCTCCTCCTCCGCGCCGAGTCCCGACTCCAGCACCCGGGTGCCGGGCCGGATCAGGTCGCGGATCTGGTCGACGTACTGGTCCAGGCCCACCAGCACCGAGGCGCGCCGCAGTTCGGCGGCCGCACGCGGGGTCAGCAGGTCGCGGGCGCCGGGGCCGAGCCCGACCACCGCGAGCCGCCCCCGCGCGGGACGCCGGACGACCGCACAGGTCGCCATGGCGGGCTTCGCCGTCGACTTCCGCTTGGGCAGCAGGAGTTCGCCGCCCTCCCTGAGCGCGGCGGCCTCCGCCACGGACGGGGTGCCGACCGCCGCGAGGGGCGCGTCGGAGGGGTTCGGCACGGACACGGCGGCCAGTTCGTCCGCCGGGTACGTCACCAGGGGCACGCCCAGCCGCTTGGCGGCGGCCAGGATGCCGGGCTCCTCCGACTTGGCGTCCACGGTGGCGAGTTCCGCCACCGAGCGCACCGAGAGCCCCGCCTCGCGCAGCGCCTCCTCGATCAGCCCGAGCACCTCATCGGCAGGCGCACCCTTGGACGCGCCGACCCCGACGACCAGGGACGGCGGGCGCAACAGCACCTCCTGCGGACCGGGTTGCACATCCCGGTCGGTCAACCGCACGGTGTACGCGCCCTCTTCGGCGAACGGCACCGGCGGCAGCGGCCACGCCAACTCGGCCTCCAGCGCCACCGGTTCCCCGTCCAGCAGCGCCCGCGACACCGCCGCGACCGCGCCCTCGGCCGGCAGGCCGAGGGTGTCCAGGCCGGCCAGGCCCACCGCGTCCGTCGCCGTCGTCACCACGGGCTCGGCGCCCAGCAACTCGGCGACCTCGTAAGCCAGTTCATTGGCGCCGCCGCCGTGCCCGCCGACCAGGGACACCGCGAACCGGCCGCCCTCGTCCACGCACACCACGCCCGGATCGGCCGCCTTGTCCCCGAGCAGCGGGGCCAGCAGCCGGACCGTGGCGCCGGTGGCCAGGAAGCACACCAGCCGGTCGCACTCCGCGAACGCCGCCCGTACGGCCTCCCCGGCCGGGCCCTCGTACACCCGCGTACGGTCCGGCCAGGCCGCGGCCAGCCGGTCGCGGGCCGCCGCCCCCGCCGCGGTGGCGGAAATCAGGCCGATCACTGGACTCCTCCTTCACTCCGTGCCGGGAGGCGGTCGCCCCACAGCAGGAAAACGGGGTTGCCGGCCGCCAGCCGGGTCACATCACCCGGCAGCGGCGCCAGCCGCGAGGACTGCAACAGCACGCCGTCGCAGCTCAGCCCGGCCCGCGTCAGCGCCTCGCGCACCGGGCCGACCCGGTCCAGCGCGGCCACGGCCACCACGACCGTCCGCCGCGCCCGCTCCGCGCAGACACCGACCACGGCGGGCAGGTCACGCCCGCCACCGCCCACGAACACCGCGTCGGGCTCGTCCAGCCCGGCCAGCGCCTCCGGGGCGGTGCCGTGCACCACGCTCACGTCGACGCCATGGGCGCGGGCGTTGGCCCGTACCCGTCCGGCGCCGTCCTCGGTCTTCTCCACGGCGGTCACGGCCGCGCCGAGCCGCGCGCACTCCACGGCCACCGAGCCCGAGCCCGCGCCCACGTCCCACACCAGGTCGCCCAGGCGCGGTCCGAGCCGGGCGAGCGCCAGCGCCCGCACCTCGAACTTGGTGATCATCGAGTCCCGGTGCGCGAACGCGTCCTCCGCGAGCGCCCACCGCGCGGGCCCG
This sequence comes from Streptomyces seoulensis, assembly GCF_004328625.1. NCBI lineage: Bacteria > Bacillati > Actinomycetota > Actinomycetes > Kitasatosporales > Streptomycetaceae > Streptomyces > Streptomyces seoulensis. The sequence goes on along the minus strand of NZ_CP032229.1, from coordinate 1,310,828 downwards.
GCACCGGGACCGGCGACCGTGCGCGGACCGTCCGGCGTCCGGGTCTCGTCCAGGCACAGCACCACGCTCACCGCCGGACCCCAGTCCCGCGCGGCGGCCTCGGCGGGCGTCACCCGCTCCACCCGCTCCCGCTCCGGATCACCGAGCGCGCGCACCACGACCAGCACCCGGCCCGTACCGTCCAGCCGGGCACCCAGCTCGGCCGGACCCGCACCCGGACCGGTCAGCACGGCCACCTTCGGGCGCGCCCGGCAGACGTTCACCGCGGTGCGCAGATCCCGCCCGTGCGCGCTCACCACGACCGCGTCGTCCCAGGTCAGCCCAAGCCGGGCGAAGGCACCGGCCACCGAGGACACCCCGGGGCGTACATCGAGCAGCCCGGCGCCGAAGCGTTCCGCCAGCACCCGCACGATCCCGAAGAACCCCGGATCACCCGAGGCCAGCACCACCACCGGGCGCTCCTCGGCGACATACGTGCCGATCGCGTCCAGGGCGGGCGCCAGCGGGCCGAGCACCACGCGTGCCGCGCCCCCGGGCACCGGCGCGGCGTCCAGATGGCGCCGCCCGCCGACCACCAGCTCCGCCCCGGCGAGCGCGTCCGGCGGGAGCGGGGTGCCCGTGCCCGCGCCGACGACCGTGATCAACTGCTCGCCCCCCGCTCACGCAGCGCCCGCCGCGCCTCCGGGTCGGCCTTGCGGAAGCCGTGGAAGTGGCCGGGGTGGTACAGGTGCGAGCGGGTGCCGTGCGCGTCCAGCGCGGCGCCCACCAGGAACAGGGTGTGCTTCCACAGCTTGTGCTCCTTGACCGTCTCCTCCAGCGTGCCGATCGTGCACCGCACCACCAGCTCCTCCGGCCAGGTCACCTGATGGGCGACCACGACCGGGGTGGACGTCGGGTAGCCGCCCTCCAGCAGCTCCCGCACCAGCTGGCCGCTGCGCGCCGCCGACAGGAACACCGCCATCGTGGTGCCGTGCCGGGCGAACTCGCGCACCTCCTCGCCGGGCGGCATCGGCGTCTTGCCGCCGCCGAGCCGGGTCAGGATCACCGACTGGGCCACCTCCGGGATGGTCAGCTCCCGCCCGGCCAGCGCGGCCACCGCCGAGAACGACGACACGCCCGGCACGATCTCCGTGGCGATCCCGACCTCCGCGCACCGGTCCAGCTGCTCCTGGGTGCCGCCCCACAGCGAGGGGTCGCCGGAGTGCACCCGGGCCACCTTCAGGCCCTCCGTCCGGGCACGCCGGTACACGGCCACCACGTCCTCCAGGGAGAGGGTCGCCGAGTCGAGGATCTCCGCGTCCGCGCGGGCGTGCTCCAGCACCTCGGCGCGGACCAGGCTGGCCGCCCAGATCACCACGTCCGCCTCGGCGATCGCGCGGGCGGCGCGGAACGTCAGCAGGTCGGCGGCACCGGGCCCGGCACCGACGAACGTCACCTTGCCGGCGGGGGCATCGGCCATGGGAAGGGTCCTCTCCTACGGGAAGCCCGGACGCGTGGTCGCGGTCCGGGGGTCAGTGGACTGGGGTGAATGTCAGGGTCTGGCGAGGTTTGCGGGGCGCACGATGTGCGCACAGGGCCCCGCATCGGATAGCAAGGGCCTATGGCGGTCCTTGTCGCGCTCGGCGCGTTCCTGATGACGCTGGCCGGCGGCTGGACGGCACAGCGCGTGACCGACCGTCGCCACCTGGTCCTCGGCCTGGCCGGCGGCCTCATGCTGGGCGTGGTCGGACTCGACCTGATGCCCGAGGCGCTGGAGGCGGCCGGTCACAAAGTCTTCGGCGTACCCGCCGCGCTGGTGCTGTTCGTCGCGGGGTTCCTGCTGGCCCATCTGGTGGAACGTCTCCTCGCCGGCCGTCAGGCCGCGCACGGCGCCGCCGAGCACAGCCACCGCGCGCCCGAGGTCGGCCTCACGGCGGCCGCCGCGATGGTCGGGCACAGCTTCATGGACGGCGTCGCCATCGGCGCCGCCTTCCAGATCGGCGGCGGCATGGGCCTGTCCGTCGCCCTCGCCGTGATCGCGCACGACTTCGCCGACGGCTTCAACACCTTCACCATCACCAGCCTGTACGGCAACGCCCGCCGCCGGGCCGTCGCCATGCTGGTCGCCGACGCCTGCGCGCCGATGCTGGGCGCGCTGTCCACGATGTTCGTGCACATCCCCGAGCCGCTGCTCGGCGGCTACCTCGGCCTCTTCGGCGGCGCGCTGCTCTACCTCGCCGCCGCCGAGATCCTCCCGGAGGCCCACCACGACCACCCGGCCCGCTCCACCGTGCTGTGCACCGTCGCGGGCGCGGCCTTCATCTGGCTGGTGGTCGGCCTCTCCGGCGGCTGACCCCCTCACAGCTTCCCGCCCCGGCCGCCGTCGCGCCGGGGCGGCGCTATGAGCGTCGACAGGTACGGCAGCGCGTCGCCGTCCAGCTCGGCGGCCGGCCGCACCGACTCCTCCGGCAGGCCCAGCGCCGAGCCCCACACCGCGTCCTGAAGCCGGCCGGCCTCCCGCAGCGCCTCCGCCACCTCGGCCGCGTGCCGCCCGAACTTGTACGCCACCACGGTCCCCGGACCCGCCAGCGCCTCCTTCAGCGCCGCCTCGCCCGCCGTCACCGGGACCAGCGTCAGCGGCTCGGTGCCCTCGGTCAGCACCGCGCCCGACCTCGCCGCGAGATCCTGCATCGCCGTGATGCCGGGCACCGTCTCGACCACCAGCTCCGGCAGCAGCTCCTTCATCGTCTGCGCGAGGTAGGTGAAGGTGGAGTACACGTTGGGGTCGCCGATGGTCGCGAACGCCACGTACGCGTGCTCCCGCAGCAGCTCCGCCACCCGCGCGCCCGCCGCGTCCCACGCGGCCTCCCGGCGCGCGCGGTCCGTCCGCTCGTTCAGCGCGAACACCACCCGTACGATCTTCTGCCCGGCCACGTGGTGCAGCACCGTCGCCTCCGCACGGCCCCGCTCCAGGGTGTCCATCACCGGTACGACCACCACATCGGCGGCCCGCAGCGCGTTGACCCCCTTCACCGTCACCAGCTCCGGGTCCCCGGGACCCACTCCGACCCCGACCAGCCTGCTGCTCATGAAGTCCGGCACCTCTCCGTGAATCTCCGGGCCACCCCGGGCTCCGACGCCCAGTGCGTATGCAGATAACTCGCGTGCACGCCCTGCTGCACGAACCCCTCCACCCGCCTCCCGGGTGCGACGACCCCCCACGCGGGCGCGGGGCCGGCCCCCGGCTCGACCACGGTCCGATGGAACTCGTGCCCCCGCATCCGGGTCCCCGCCACCGCCAGCACGCTGTCCCCCACGGCCACGGCATCCCGGTACCCGAGCGTCAGCCGCTCGCCCATCCGCGCGGACGCGTCCAGCACCCCGCACATGGGGACGCCGTCCAACTCCCGGCACAGATAGAGCAACCCGGCACACTCGGCCGCCACGGGCGCCCCGGAGAGCGCCAGCGCGGCAATCTCCTCACGCAGCACCTCATTGGCCCCCAGCTCACCGGCGTACACCTCGGGAAACCCCCCACCGACGACAAGCCCCCGAGTCCCCTCAGGCAACCGCTCATCCCGCAGAGGGTCGAAGGTGACGACTTCCGCCCCGGCAGCGGCCAGCAACTCGGCGTGCTCGGCATAGGAAAAGGTGAACGCGGCTCCACCGGCAACAGCAATGACAGGACGCTCGCTTGCGGAGGGGCCCGTGACGCTGCTGATGCCGTGGTGCTCGCTTGCACCGGACGCGCCGGCGGCGTGCGCGGCATGCTCACTCGCGGAGGGGCGCTCGGCGCCGGCGAGGGCTGGGCGCTCGCTCGCGGCGACGGCGCCCACGGGACGCTCACGCAGGCCAGACCCGCGCTCCGTCACCCCGCCCGGCCGCCCCGACCCCTCGTCCCGCCTCTCGACCGACCGAGACGGGTGGTCGTGGCTGGCCAAAGAAAGGGCCTCAGCCGGAGACCACCCGCCACCCGGCAACGCCCCCGCACTCCGCGCCAGCGCCATCAGCGCATCCAAGTCGCACCCGGCAGCAACCTGCGCCCCCATCGCCGCGACCGCAGACACAGCGGCAGCACCCCGCTCAGCGACCGGTACCAGACCCAGATGCCGAGAAGGCGTCTCCACCTGGGCCGCCCGCCGGAGCACGCCCAGTACTGGCACCCCCGCCTCGTCCAGCGCCTCCCGCAGCAGAGCCTCATGCCGGGCAGACCCCACCTTGTTGAGGATCACACCCCCGATCCGCACCCCCGCATCCCAGGACGCGAACCCATGCACCAGCGCCGCCACGGACCGCGACTGCGACGACGCGTCCACCACCAGCACCACCGGCGCCCGCAGCACCTTGGAAACCTGCGCCGTGGACGCCAGCTCCCCCTGCCCCGCCGCCCCGTCGTACAGCCCCATCACACCCTCGACGACAGCGAGATCACACCCCCGCGCCCCGTGCGCGAACAGCGGAGCGACCAGCTCCGGCCCGCACAGATACGCGTCGAGATTCCGCCCCGCCCGCCCGGTGGCGAGCGCGTGATACCCGGGATCGATGTAGTCCGGCCCCACCTTGTGCGGAGACACGGCAAGCCCCCGCGCGGCGAACGCGGCCATCAGCCCCGTGGCGACGGTGGTCTTCCCGCACCCCGACGAGGGCGCGGCGATGACCAGCCGGGGAACGGACATCACCACTCGATGCCCCTCTGCCCCTTCTGCCCGGCGTCCATCGGGTGCTTCACCTTGGACATGTCGGTCACGAGGTCCGCGAACTCCACCAGCGGGCCCGGCGCGTTGCGCCCGGTGATCACCACATGCTGATTCCCCGGCCGGGAACGCAGCACCGAGACGACCTCCTCCGTGTCCACCCACCCCCAGTGCATCGGGTACGCGAACTCGTCCAGCACGTACAGCCGGTACGTCTCGGCGGCCAGGTCCCGCTTGACCTGCGCCCACCCCTCCCGAGCCTTCTCCTCGTTGTCGAGCTGGGCGTCCCGCTGCACCCAGGACCACCCCTCGCCCATCTTGTGCCAGTCGACGGTCCCGCCCTCGCCGGAGGCGCCGAGCACGCGCAGCGCGTTCTCCTCGCCGACCTTCCACTTCGCCGACTTGACGAACTGGAACACCCCGATCGGCCACCCCTGGTTCCAGGCCCGCAGCGCCAGCCCGAACGCGGCCGTCGACTTGCCCTTCCCGATCCCGGTGTGCACGACCACCAGCGGACGATTGCGCCGCTGCCGCGTCGTCAACCCGTCGTCCGGCACCACACTCGGCTGCCCCTGCGGCACTACGCTGCCCTCCTCGAAGTCGTCCCCCGCACATCCCTGACCAGCCCGGCGATGGCGTCCGCCCGCAGCTCGTCCAGCGTCACCGCCGTACCCCCCAGCTCCTCCGCGAGCCGCCCCGCGAGCCCCAGCCGCACCGGCCCCGACTCGCAGTCCACGACCACCGAGGCCACCGACTCCGCGCCGAACAGCCGCGCCGCACGCCCCGCCAGCGCCACCGGCTCCGGACCACCGGTCGCCCGGCCGTCCGTCACCACGACCAGCAACGCCCGCCGGGACGGGTCCCGCAGCCGCTCCACCCGCAGCACGTCGTGCGCCTTCAGCAGCCCCGCCGCCAGCGGCGTGCGGCCGCCCGTCGGCAGCGACTCCAGCCGGACCGCCGCCGCGTCCACCGACGAGGTCGGCGGCAGCGCCACCTCGGCGGCCGTACCCCGGAAGGTCACCAGGCCGACCTTGTCCCGCCGCTGGTAGGCGTCCAGCAGCAGCGACAGCACGGCCCCCTTCACCGCGCTCATCCGCTGCCGCGCCGCCATCGAACCGGAGGCGTCCACCACGAACAGCACGAGGTTCCCCTCGCGCCCCTCCCGCGCCGCCTGCCGCAGATCGTCCCGGCGCAGCACCAGCCCCGGCCCCGACCGGCCCCGTGCCCGCTGATGCGGCGCGGCGGCCCGTACGGTGGCCGCCAGGTGCAGCTTGGTCAGCGTCCCGCGCGGCCGCAGCGCGCCGGTGGTCCGCCCGCGCTCGGTCCGCGCCCGCGAACGCCGCCCGGCCGCACCCGCGCCGACACCGGGCACGGTCAGCGCCTTGGTGCGGAACGGCTCCGCCGCCCGCGCCGGCGCCTGCTCACCCGCACCGCCGGCGGCCGGCTGGGGCTCACCGTCCGCCCCGTCCCCGCCGGCTTCCGGCTGCGCACCGGCGTCCCCGCCCTGCGGACCCTCCTCGGGCGAGGGCGACGGCTGCCCGCCGCCACCGGGCCCATCCGGATCGGGTTCGGGATCGGGATCGTCGTCGTCCCCGGCCGACTCCTGGAGCGTCTGGTCGAGCTTGTCCTCGTCCAGACCCGGCGCGTCGAAGGGGTTGCGCCGACGGCGGTGCGGCAGCGCCAGCAGCGCGGCCTGCCGCACGTCCTCGGCGAGCACATCGCTCCGCCCGTCCCACGCGGCCAGCGCGGTCGCGGTGCGCGCCATCACGATGTCGGCCCGCATGCCGTCCACCTCGAAGGCCGCGCAGGTCGCCGCGATCTGCTTCAGCGCCCCGTCGCCCAGCCGCACCTTGGGCAGCAACTCCCGTGCCGAGACGATGCGTTGCCGTACGGCACGCTCCTCGTCCGCCCAGCGCGCCGCGAAGGCCGCCGGATCGTCGTCGTACGCCAGCCTGCGCCGTACGACCTCCACCCGCTGATCCGGCTCCCGCGAGGCCGCGACCTCCACGGTCAGCCCGAACCGGTCGAGCAACTGCGGGCGCAGTTCGCCCTCTTCGGGGTTCATCGTGCCGACGAGCAGGAACCGCGCGGCATGCCGTACGGAGACCCCCTCGCGCTCGACGTAGGAGGCGCCCATCGCGGCCGCGTCCAGCAGCACGTCCACCAAGTGGTCGTGCAGCAGGTTGACTTCGTCGACGTAGAGGATGCCCCGGTTGGCCGACGCCAGCAGGCCCGGCTCGAACGCCTTGACCCCCTCCGCGAGTGCCCGCTCGATGTCCAGCGCCCCGACCAGCCGGTCCTCGGAGGCCCCCACCGGCAACTCGACCATCCGCGCATCCCGCGCCTCGGCCCCCTCCCCGGTGTGCGGCCCGTCCGGGCAGGTCGGATCGGGGGCAGCCGGATCACAGGAGAACCGGCATCCCGCGACCACCTCGACCTCGGGCAGCAGCGCCGCCAGCGCGCGGACGGCGGTGCTCTTGGCGGTGCCCTTCTCGCCGCGCACGAGGACGCCGCCGACAGCCGGCGAGACCGCGTTCAGCAGCAGCGCCAGCCGCAGGTCGTCCTGACCGACGACAGCGGTGAACGGAAAGGGGGTGGTCACGCTGCGATCACTCCTTCGAGGGACTGATGTGCTGATAGGGCGCCGTGCGCTGCGGTGCCTGCGATGCTGCTCACGTGCTCCCCGCAGGCGCGGGGGTGGTCCGACGTACTCGGCGGACAATTGCTCCTGCATCCAGTGGTCCCCGCAGGTGCGGGGGTGCGGAGGAGGGTCATTCGGCCTCCTCCAGATCTCCCTCGAGTTCGAGGTAGGTCGCGCGGAGCCGCTCCAGGGTCTCCTGGTCCGGCTCCGCCCACAGCCCTCGATCGGCCGCTTCGAGCAGACGTTCCGTCACGCCCCGCAGTGCCCAGGGATTCGAGCGCTTCATGAACTCCCGGTTCTCCGGCGCGAACACGTACTCGCTGGCGAGCTTCTCGTACATCCAGTCGTCCACCACGCCCGCCGTGGCGTCGTACCCGAAGAGGTAGTCCACGGTCGCCGCCATCTCGAAGGCGCCCTTGTAGCCGTGCCGGCGCATCGCGGCCATCCAGCGCGGGTTGACCACGCGGGCGCGGAAGACGCGGTGGGTCTCCTCGCCGAGGGTGCGGGTCTTGACCTGGTCCGGGACGGCCGAGTCGCCCACGTACGCCTCGGGGCTGGTGCCGGTCAGATGGCGGACCATGGCGACCATGCCGCCGTGGTACTGGAAGTAGTCGTCCGCGTCGACGAGGTCGTGCTCGCGGGTGTCGACGTTCTTCGCCGCCACCGCGATCCGCTTGAACGCCGTCTCCATGTCCCCCCGCGCCGCGCGCCCGTCCAGCCCGCGCCCGTAGGCGTAGCCGCCCCAGACGGCGTACACCTCGGCGAGGTCCGCGTCGGAGCGCCAGTTGCGGGCGTCGATCAGGGGGAGGAGACCCGCGCCGTACGCGCCCGGCTTGGAGCCGAAGACGCGGGCCGTGGCGCGGCGGCGGTCGCCGTGCTGGGCGGTGTCCTCCTCGACATGGGCGCGGACGTAGTTGGACTCGCCGGGCTCGTCCAGCTCGGCCACCGCGCGCACCGCGTCGTCGATCAGCCCGACCACGTGCGGGAACGCGTCCCGGAAGAAGCCGGAGATGCGCACGGTGACGTCGATGCGCGGACGCCCCAGCTCGGCGAGCGGCACGGTCTCGAAACCGGTGACCCGGCGCGAGGCGTCGTCCCACACCGGGCGGCAGCCCAGCAGCGCGAGGATCTCCGCGATGTCGTCGCCCTGGGTCCGCATCGCGGAGGTGCCCCACACGGTGAGCCCCACCGACTTCGGATACTCCCCGGTGTCGGCGAGGTACCGCTGCACCAGCGAGTCCGCGAGCGACTGCCCGACCTCCCAACTCAGGCGGGACGGAATGGCCTTGGGGTCGACGGAGTAGAAGTTGCGCCCGGTCGGCAGCACGTTGACCAGACCCCGCGTGGGCGACCCGGAGGGCCCCGCCGGGACGTAACCGCCGTCCAGCGCGCGGAGGATGTGCCCGATCTCGTCAGTGGTCCGGGCGAGCCGGGGCACCACCTCCGTACAGGCGAACTCCAACACTGCCGTGGCATCGGCCAGTTCGAAGCCGAGCACCTCGTCCAGCACCGCCGGTACGGCCGCCCGGTCCCAGTCCCGCGCCTCCATGCCCTCGGCGACGCCCCGGCACAGCTTCTCCAGCAGGTCGACCGCGTCGGCCCCGGTGCGCGCCGGGCCCTCGGCCAGGTCGGTCAGCTCCACCGGCACCTTCACCGGCGCGCCCGGCTCGGCCAGCAGCTCCTTCTCCACCAGCCCGAAGTGCTGCGCCAGCGCGGCCCGCAGTCCGGGGAGGGCGTTCGCCTGGCCGCCCCACACCTGGGAGGCGCGCAGCACGGCGAGGACGAGGTTGACGCGGGCCTCGCCCTCGGGTCCGCCGCCCAGGATGTGCAGTCCGTCGCGGATCTGCACGTCCTTGATCTCGCAGAGGTAGCCGTCGATGTGCATGACGAACGAGTCGAAGTCGTCGTCCTCCGGCTGCTCGTCCACATGCAGGTCGTGGTGGAGCTCGGCGGCCTTGACCAGGGTCCAGATCTGGGCGCGCACGGCCGGCGCCTTCGTCGGGTCCAGGTCGGAGACGAGCGCGTACTCGTCCAGCAGCTGTTCCAGCTTGGCGAGGTCGCCGTAGGTGTCGGCGCGGGCCATCGGCGGCACCAGATGGTCGACCACCGTGGCGTGGCCGCGCCGCTTGGCCTGGGTGCCCTCGCCGGGGTCGTTGACGATGAACGGGTAGATCAGCGGGAGTTCACCGAGGACGGCGTCCGGGGCGCAGCCGCGCGAGAGGCCGAGGCCCTTGCCGGGCAGCCACTCCATGGTGCCGTGCTTGCCCATGTGCACGACCGCGTCGGCGCCGAAACTGTTCTCCAGCCAGCGGTAGGCGGCCAGGTAGTGGTGCGAGGGCGGCATGTCGGGGTCGTGGTAGATGGCGATGGGGTTCTCGCCGAAGCCGCGTGGCGGCTGGATCATCACGACGACGTTCCCGAACCGCAGGGAGGCCAGCACGATGTCGTCGCCGTCCACGTACAGGCTGCCCGGCGGCTCGCCCCACGCATCCAGCATGGCTTCGCGCAGCTCCGGGTCGAGGGTGTCGAACCAGGCCCGGTAGTCCGCGAGCGGTACTCGGGCGGGCGCGGCGGCGAGCTGCTCCTCGGTCAGCCACTCCACGTCGTGACCGCCGGCCGCGATCAGCCGGTGGATCAACTCGTCGCCCTCGGACGGGTGTTCGTCCACCCCGTACCCGGCGTCCCGCAGCGCGTCCAGCACCCGGACCGCCGAGGCGGGGGTGTCCAGGCCGACGGCGTTGCCGACGCGGGAGTGCTTGGTCGGGTAGGCGGTGAAGACCAGCGCGATCCGCTTCTCCGCGTTCGGCTTGTGCCCAAGTACCGCGTGCCGTACGGCGATCCCGGCGACCCGGGCCGCGCGCTCGGGGTCGGCGACGTAGACCGGGACCTCGTCGGGGCCGGGCTCCTTGAAGGAGAACGGGACGGTGATCAGGCGGCCGTCGAACTCCGGGATGGCGACCTGCATCGCGGCGTCCATGGGGGACAGGGCCGCGTCCGAGGCGTCCCAGGCGGCCCGGGTGGAGGTGAGGCAGAGCCCTTGCAGCACCGGCACGTTCAGGTCCGCGAGGGCGCCGATGTCCCATGCCTCCTCGTCGCCGCCCGCCGAGGCGGCCGAGGCGTGCGCGCCGCCGGCCGCGAGCACGGTGGCGACCAGGGCGTCGGCCCGGCCCAGCAGCTCGTACAGCCCGGCGTCCGCGTCGCGCAGCGAACCGCAGTACACCGGAAGGGCGTTGGCGCCCCGTTCCTCGATGGCCGCGCAGAGGGTGTCCACGAAGGCGGTGTTGCCGCTGAGTTCGTGGGCCCGGTAGAAGAGCACGCCCACGGTCGGCCGCCCGGGCTGCTGCTCGTAGGCGCCGTGCGTCCCGAACTCCGGCATCCGGTGCGGCTCTTCGAAGCCCTCGCCGGTCAGCAGGACGGTGTCGGAGAGGAACCGGGACAGCTCCAGCAGGTTCGCCGGACCGCCCTCGACCAGATAGCGCAGCGCCTCCGCGACGACTCCGGCCGGTGCGGTGGAATCGGCCATCAGCTCGGCGTCCGGCACGCTCTCGCCGCCCAGCAGCACCGTCGGCACCCCGGACGCCTTCAGCGCGGCGAGCCCGTCCTCCCAGGCCCGCTTGCCGCCCAGCAGCCGGACGACGGCGAGGTCCGCGCCGTCGAGCAGGGCGGGCAGGTCGTCGGCCGCGTCGACGCGGGACGGGTTGCCGATCCGGTAGTCGGCGCCGCTGGCGCGGGCGGCCAGCAGATCCGTGTCGGCGGTGGACAGCAGCAACACTGTGCTCATGCGGGCGCTCCCGGTGGAATGAAGGGCAGTCCTGCGGGCGCGCCCGACTCGATGAGCCGCCGGAGCGCGTCCGTGTCCGCGTGGTGTTCGATGAGGTCGCCGAGCAGGTCGAGCTGCTCCTCGCGCAGCGCGGCGAAGGACGTGTCGGGGGCCGGGACGAAGCGGCGGCCGGAGGCGGCGGCGACCTCGCGCAGGAAGGCGCGCCGGAAGCCGTCCGACTCCAGCGAGCCGTGCCAGTGGGTGCCCCAGACCTGGCCGGTGCGGCAGCCGTCCAGGAAGGGCGTCCCGCCCAGCACCTCGGCGACCCCGTGGTGGATCTCGTACCCCTCGACGGGCTCGCCCAGGGCCTCCCCGGCGGGCCGGGCCAGGGTCTTCTCCGGGTGGAACCGCACCCGCACCGGGAGCAGTCCGAGCCCCGGCACCTGTCCGGCGCGGGACTCCACGTCGTCCTCGATGTGCTCGCCGAGCAACTGGAAGCCGCCGCAGATCCCGAGCACCGGACGCCCCTCGGCGGCCCGGCGCGCCAGCGCCTTCGCGAGCCCCCGCTCGCGCAGCCACTGAAGCGCCCGTACGGTCCCGCGCGTGCCCGGCACCACCACGAGGTCGGCGTCGGCGAGTTCCTCGGGCCGGTCCACGAAGCGGACCACGACGCCGGGTTCGGCGGCCAGGGCGTCCACGTCGGTGAAGTTGGACATCAGCGGGACGGCGCACACGGCGACCCGCAGCACGTCCTCGCCGTGCGGGGGAGCGACGGCCGACTCCCGTACGGTCCCGCGCAGCGACACCCGGAGGCCGTCCTCCTCGTCGATGCCGAGCCCGTGCCGGAACGGCAGCACCCCGTAGGTGTGCCGTCCGGTGAGGCCCCGCAGCATGTCGAGGCCCGGCTCCAGCAGGGTCACGTCGCCCCGGAACTTGTTGACCAGGAACCCGGCGACCAGCGCCTGGTCCTCCGGGGAGAGCAGGGCGACGGTGCCGAAGAAGGAGGCGAAGACCCCGCCCCGGTCGATGTCGCCGACGACGAGGACGGGCAGCCCGGCGCCCCGGGCGACGCCCATGTTGACGATGTCGGTGCGCCGCAGGTTGATCTCGGCGGGCGAACCCGCGCCCTCACAGATCACCGCGTCATACGTGCCCCGCAACTCCTCCAGGCACTCCAACACCGTGCCCAGCAGAGCCTGTTGACGTCCGCCGTGGTACCCGCGCGCACTCAGCTCGCCCACCGGCTTCCCCAGCAGCACCACTTGGCTGCTGCGCTCGCCACCGGGCTTGAGCAGCACCGGGTTCATCAGCGCGGTCGGCTCCACCCGGCACGCCTGGGCCTGCATGGCCTGCGCCCGTCCGATCTCCGCGCCCTCCCGGGTCACGAAGGAGTTGAGGGACATGTTCTGCCCCTTGAACGGCGCCACCTTCACGCCCTGCCGGACCAGCCACCGGCAGATCCCGGCCGTCACCACGCTCTTGCCCGCGTCGGACGTCGTCCCCGCGACCAGCAGACCACCGCTCACCTGTCCCGCCCCTTCCCGATGAGGCGCCCGGCGACGGTGACGCCGAGCGCGAGCAGACCGACCCGGCGGGAGAGCCGTACGGCCCGCCCGATGTCGGCGACCTGGACCGGTCGCCCGGTGCCGTTGAGCACGGGCCGGTGCTCGACCCGGCCGCCGTAGGAGAGGGTGCCGCCCAGCCGGACGCCGAGCGCGCCCGCGAACGAGGCTTCCACCGGGCCCGCGTTGGGGCTCGGATGCCGGTGTGCGTCCGCCCGCCAGGCCCGTACCGCCCCGCGCGGGTCGTCCCCGGCGAGCACGGCGAGTACGGCGGTGAGCCGGGCGCCGGGCCAGCCGGCCACGTCGTCCAGCCGGGCGGAGGCCCAGCCGAAGCGGCGCAGCCGGGACGACTTGTGCCCGACCATCGCGTCCAGCGTGTTCACGGCCCGGAACCCCAGCAGCCCCGGCACCCCGGCCACCGCGCCCCACACCAGGGCGCCCACCACGGCGTCGGAGGTGTTCTCCGCGACCGACTCCACCACGGCGCGCGCGATCGCGTCGGCGTCCAGCGCCTCGGGGTCCCGGCCGCACAGGTGCGGCAGCCGGGCGCGGGCGGCCGTGAGGTCGCCCCGCTCCAGGGCGCGGCCGACGGCGGACGCCTCGCGGGCGAGCGAGGTGCCGCCGACGACGGCCCAGGTGGCGGCGGCGGTCAGCGCGGCGGACCCGGTGAAGGAAGGACGTACGGCGCGGGCGGCCACCACGCCGAGCGCGGTGGCGCCTCCGGCGCACACCAGGGTGTGCAGCGCGCCCCAGCCGCGGTGGTCGTGCCACAGCGCGCGCTCCACGCGCCCGGCGGCCCGCCCGAAGGCGGCGACGGGGTGCATGCGCTGGGGATCGCCCAGGAGGAGATCACCGAGGAGGCCGGCGGCGGCACCGTACGCGTACGAGCGATCGGCGCCCATCGGCTAACTCGCCGTGGGCGTGCCGGTGTTCCTGGTACGGGCTCTCGGACGGCGGCCGGGCATCACGGTAGTCCTCACTCAGGGTGTCCACGCCCTGGTTCGACGAGACCGGCGACGAGAGTTCCTGGCTCCCGGGGACTTCTCCCCGGTGACAGTGGCGGGACCGCGCCGGATTCGCACCGGCTTCCTCTGCTGTCGCCGTACATGGCCCGCGAAGTCCACCACGTGCCCGGAAGGGCCGTCAACCTGCCTGTGACCTGCGGGAGAAGAGTGTGTGGAGCCCCACACCGGCACCGGTGGGAACAGCGGAAGGCCCCCGCGCGGCACATGCCGTGCGGGGGCCTTCCGGAGCGTGGGCGCTAGGCGACGATCAGGTAGAAGCCGTAGGCCACCGCCGCCGCGCAGGCGGCGAAGCAGGCGTAGGCGCCGGTCACCGCGAGCGGGGCCGAGCCGCCGGTGGCCGCCGCGCGCTCGCGACGGGCCAGCCCGCCGACGCCGAGGGTGAACAGGCCCACCAGGGCCACCGTGACCACGAGGCTGACGCCGAAGACGGAGCCGAGGGCCGCCCAGTCGATCTTCATGGGGATGTTCCTCCAGTTGCCGGGTGGTCAGACCCGGGCCGACGGCGCGGTGGTGGCGGGGGTGGGCTCGGTCGTACGCGGCTCGGCGGTGGCGGCCGGGATGGTGGCCGTCAGGTCGTCCGCGACCATGCCCACGGGGGGCGGGGTGACCATGGCCATCGCGGTGGTCACCACACCGGCCGGCTCCGTGTACTCCTCGGCGGCCACGTGCGTGTGGTCGATGACCTCGCGGCGGGAGATCTTCCAGATGGCGAAGCTGGAGCCGATCAGGAAGAGCGCGACGAGCCCGGTGCCCCAGTCGCCCAGGCCGGTCACGGCCTCGGCGCCCGCGCCGACCAGCGCGGCGGCCGGCAGGGTCAGCGCCCAGGCGACGAACATGCGGCTGGCGGTGGACCAGCGGACCACTCCGCCCTTGCGGCCCAGGCCCGCGCCCATCACCGAGCCGGAGACGACGTGGGTGGTGGAGAGGGAGAAGCCGAGGTGGGAGGAGGCCAGGATCGCGGTCGCGGCGCTGGTCTGCGCGGCGAAGCCCTGGCGGGGCTCCAGGTCGGTCAGGCCCTTGCCCATGGTGCGGATGATGCGCCAGCCGCCGATGTAGGTGCCGAGCGCGATGGCCAGGCCGGCGGAGAGGATCACCCAGGTGGGAGGGTTGGAACCGGGGGAGAGGGCACCGCCCGCGATCAGCGCGAGGGTGATGATGCCCATGGTCTTCTGCGCGTCGTTGGTGCCGTGCGCGAGGGAGACCAGGCCGGCCGAGGCGATCTGGCCGGCGCGGTAGCCCTTGCGGGTCGCGGGGGTGTCGCCGTCGCGGCCGATGCCGTAGGAGAGGCGGGTGGCGAACATCGTGGCGAGGCCCGCCACGATCGGCGCGGCCACGGCCGGGAGCAGCACCTTGGTCACCAGCGCGTCGCCGTGGACGGCGCCGAAGCCCGCCGAGGCGACGGTGGCGCCGACGAGGCCGCCCATCAGTGCGTGCGAGGAGCTGGAGGGCAGGCCCACCAGCCAGGTCAGCAGGTTCCAGAGGATCGCGCCGGTCAGGGCCGCGAAGATGACCTCGGGACGGATGCCGGTCTCGTCGACGAGACCCTTGGAGATCGTGTTGGCGACCTCCACCGAGAGGAAAGCGCCCACCAGGTTGAGCGCGGCGGACATGGCCACCGCGACCTTGGGCTTGAGAGCGCCGGTCGAGATGGTGGTGGCCATCGCGTTGGCGGTGTCGTGGAAACCGTTCGTGAAATCGAACGCGAGTGCGGTTATCACCACTATCGCGAGGATCAGCGAGAAGCTTTCCATTTACCCAGGCAATCGTTCGAAGTCGTTGGCAGGATGAACGTAGGCAACCTGGGTGAACGGAAGGTGAACTGGGACGGGCGCCTTGGTGCCGGAAGCGGGGCACCGGATTCCGGGGGCTCCCGGCGGCCTTGCGGGGCCTGTTCAGCGCCCGCGCGCGAAGGCCCGCAGCCGGGTCGTGGAGCCGCCGAAGAGATCCTGGTCACCCGGCAGTCCTCCCTTGGTGCCGTGCTGCCAGAACGTCCAGTACCGCCAGCCGCCGGGCAGCCTGCCGGGGCCGGCGGAGGAGCCGTGGCTCGCGATCCACAGCGCGTGGTCGGCGGCGAAGGCGCGGGTGTCGCCCGTGCAGGCGGTCCACCAGTTGGTGGTGGTGTAGATGACCGGGCGGCGGCCGGTCTCCCGGCGCACCTCGTCGCTGAAGGACCTGATCCAGCGCACCATCCGCGCCCGGCTCAGCCCGTAGCACTTGTGGTGCTTGTCGTACGGGTTGTACTCGATGTCCAGCGCGGGCGGCAGCGTCACCCCGTCCGCCCGCCAGTCGCCGCCGTTCCGGACGAAGTACGCGGCCTGCGCGGCGCCGGAGGAACGGTTCGGCAGGGCGAAGTGGTACGCGCCCCGGATCAGGCCGGCCCGGCGGGCGCCGTCGTACTGGCCGGTGAAGTAGGGGTTGCGGTAGGTCGTGGACTCGGTCGCCTTGACGTACGCGAAGCGGGCGCCCTTGGCGCGGGCCGTGTACCAGTCGACGCCGCGCTGATGCGAGGAGACGTCGTGGCCCTTGGGCCGGCTCCCGCGCGTTCCGGCCTCGGCGGCCAGCGGGGCGTGGGCGGCGGTGACCGTCCCGGTCAGGGTGAGGGCCGTAAGGGCCGCCGCGAGGACGCCCGCGCGGCGACGGGTTGATGAGCGGTCACGGGCCATGCGGTCCCCCGGCGAGACGTGGTCCAGCGGCAAGAGGGATCAGTGAAAGCCGGGGGGCCGTCAGAAGTGTGACTATTTCAGGCGTTTCCGGTCGGTTTCGCTCGTTCGGCGGCGCGTGGGCGGGCCGAAGCGGGCACACGTCCGGCCGCCGGCTGGCAGGATCACGGCATGGCGGAACAGCGGCGGGACGCGGACGGCGACGAGGCGCGGGCCTGGGACGAACTGGTGGCCACCGCCCGGCGGACCGTCGCCGACGGACTGGTCGTCGGCACCTCCGGCAACGTCTCCGTACGGGTGGGCGACACCGTGCTCGTCACCCCCTCCGGCGTGCCCTACGACCGGCTCACCCCGGCCGACGTCACCGGCGTCGACCTCGCCGGGCGTCAGGTGCTCGGCACCCTGGTGCCGACCAGCGAACTCCCCATGCACCTCGCGGTGTACCGCACCACCGGCGCCCGCGCGATCGTCCACACCCACGCCGTGCACGCCACCGCCGTCTCCACCCTGGTCACCGAGCTGCCCGCCATCCACTACATGACCGGCGCCCTCGGCGGCCCCGTCCGGGTCGCCCCCTACGCCCCCTACGGCACCCCCGAACTCGCCGCCCACGTGCTCCGGGCCCTCGACGGCCGCTCCGGCTGCCTGCTGCGCAACCACGGCACGCTCACCCACGGGGACACCCTGGACCGCGCCTACGACCGCACCGCCCAGCTGGAGTGGATGTGCCGCGTCTGGCTCACCGCGTCCTCGGTCCCGGGCCTGAGCCCGTCGCTGCTGAGCGAGGCGGAACTGGCGGAGGCGGGGGAGCGGCTGCGGGGGTACGGGCAGCGCTGAGCGCCGGTGCTCCACTGGCCGGGACCCGCCCGGCCCATGACACTGGACGGGTGCGCAAAGTCCACGTAGTCGCCGCCGCCATCGGTGCCGTGCTGGCCGCCGGAGCCGCGTCCGTGGCCGTCGGAAGGCTGGCCAGCGGAGCCGCGCTGAAACTGCCGCCCGGCCGCCCGCTGCCCACCGAAC
This sequence comes from Streptomyces seoulensis, assembly GCF_004328625.1. Lineage (NCBI taxonomy): Bacteria > Bacillati > Actinomycetota > Actinomycetes > Kitasatosporales > Streptomycetaceae > Streptomyces > Streptomyces seoulensis. Next base: position 1,293,487 of record NZ_CP032229.1, on the reverse strand, counting down.
CCCGGCTCACCGTGCACGGCCTGGAGGGCGGACGCATCACCCTCACCCGTGACCTCGCCTCCCGCCGCCCCGGCGTCCACGGCCTCGCGGGCAACGGCTCGCACGCGGTCGTCGGCGCGGTGCTGGAGGGGGCCGAACAGAGCCCGGACACCGTCGTACGCCGTCTCGAACGCCTCACCCACGGCGCCTTCGCCCCCGGCGACCCGGCCTGGCTCACCCCCAACGCGTACGTGGGCGACCCCGGCTCCGCCCTCGGCCTGGAGTACGCCGACATCGACATCCCCGGCGAACTCGGCCCGCTCCCCGCCTGGTTCGTGCCCGGACCCCGGGACACCTGGGTCATCGCCGTGCACGGCCTGGGCACCACCCGCGAGCAGACCCTCAACGTCATGGGGATACTCCACGCCCTCGGCCTGCCCGTACTGGCCCTCGCCTACCGGGGCGACATCGGCGCCCCGCGCTCCCAGGACGGCCTGAGCCACCTCGGCGAGACCGAGTGGCGGGACGTGGACGCGGCCATCCGGTACGCCGTCCGCTACGGCGCCCGACGGGTCGTCCTCCTCGGCTGGTCCACCGGCGCCACCATGGCGCTGCGCGCCGCCGAACGCTCCTCGGTACGGGACCGGATCGCCGGGCTGATCCTCGACTCGCCCGTCCTCGGCTGGGAGGCCACCCTGCGCGCCCTGGCCCACGCCCGGCACGTCCCGGGCCCCCTGCTGCCCCTCGCGGTGCGCGCCGCCCAGGGCCGGGCCGGGATGCGCACCGCCAAGCACGCCGTGGCCGTCGAACCCCTCAAGGTCCCCACCCTGATCATCCACGGCCCCGACGACCAGATCGCCCCCTGGGCCGACTCCCGCCGCCTCGCCGCCCGCCAGCCCGGCCTCATATCCCTCCACCCCGTCCCCAAGGCCCCCCACGCCGCCATGTGGAACGCCGACCCCACGGCCTACGAGGACCTCCTCCGCCGCTTCCTCACCCCGCTGCTGTAGCGACGCGGCGTCGCGGACCCCGGCCGGAGGTCCGGTTCTGGCCCTCTCTGTTGCCCCCTGTGACTTCCCGTTTGGGTTTTCGGACCGTCAACCGGAAGACTGCACCCGTGACGTCCCGTATCCCGCGCGACTCCAGGCTTCGACTCGTCCGACCGCGACCCCTGGCCGCCGCCCCCAGAGCTGTGAACCAGCGGCGCGTGCGCCGCGCCGCACCCCGGCCGCCCGAGGGGACGCCGGCCCCCGCCGAACTGGCGAGACTCGCCCGGACCGTCCTCGCCGGGGCGGTCCGGGTGGCCCGGTGGGCCGACCTCGCCCTCGGCCCCGGCAGCGCCGCCGCCACCGCCGACGGCAAGGCCACCCTCTCCGACAGCACCGCCGAGCACGCCGCCGCCGACCTCGGCCTCACCCCCGCGCAGATCCGCGCCGACTGGGACACCGCCCGCCTCTCCGGCCTGGTCGAGGTGCACGGCGACAGCGCCCGCCCCGGCTGGCGCCTGCGCGCCTGGGACCGGGACGACAGCGCCGTACTGCGCGGCTGGGTCGCCCTCTTCGACGCCTGGTCGCTGGCCTGCCCCGAACCGCACGGGCAGGAGCCGGCCACGGTCGCCGAGGTCGTCTCCGCCATGCCCCAGGTCCTCTCCTTCCTCCAGCTCTCCGCGGGCCCCGTCCCGGCGGAGCAGCTGCTCGACCTGCTCCAGCAGCGGGTCACCGAACTGCGCACCGAGCGGTGCGAGGTCACCTACCCGCCCGGCGCCGACGAGGCCCCCGTCCTCACCGCGCCCGCCCCGGACGTTCCCCTCGCCCCCCTCCTGGACTGGGCCGTGGAGGCGCTGGCGGCCGTCGGCGCGCTCACCCACGGCGACGGCCACGCCACCCTCACCCCGCTCGGCAGCTGGGCGGTCTGGGTCAAGCTGGAGCAGATCTGCGTCGCCGCGCAGAGTCCCGCCGGGAACATCGAGCAGTCCGCCGAGGACATGCTGCGCGGCTGCGCCCAGCTGCGCCCCAACGCCGCCCGCGCCGAATACCGCGCCTGGCTCGCCGCCCGCACCGTCGGCGGAGCCGTCGGCCAGCTCCTGGACGCCGCCCGGGGCGACGACGCCCTGCTGCGCGGCCTCGCCTTCGAGGCGCTCCGCGTGGTCGGCGCCCCCGCCGAGCACGAGGTCCGCGCCGTCGTCGCCGAGCCCGCGCTGCGCCCCTACGCCCTGCTGTGGCTCGCCGAGTACGACGGTGTCGACCCGGAGGACGCCCACGAGGTGCTCACCCGCGAGGAAGCAACCTGGCTCTGGGTCGACACCGCCGCGGCCGTCGCCGACCACGGCGAGACCGAGATGCTCGTCCGGCACCTGGAGGCGGCGGTCCAGCCCACCGTCCCCGCCCTGCTGGAGGAGGTCCGGGCCGTCGGCCACCCGCGCACCGTGCAGGTCCTGGTCGCGCTCGCCGCCGCCCACCCCGACCCGGCCCTCGCCAAGGCCGTGCGCCGGGCCGCCTTCCAGGTGCACACCGGCGGCTGAGCGCGGCCCGCCCCGACGCCCCCGCCGCTCAGCGCGGGGGCGTACGCCTCAGCCGAAGGTGTTGCACCGGTCCGGGTCGCCCGTCCGGTAGCCCTGGTCGAACCACTGCTGCCGCTGGAGCGAGGACCCGTGGGTCCAGGTCTCCGGGGTGACCTTCCCCTGGAACTCCTGCTGGATACGGTCGTCGCCCACGGCCGCCGCCGCGTTCAGCCCGTCCTTGATGTCCGCCGGGGTCAGCTCGGTGATCAGCGGCTTGCCCGTCGACCCGTCCGGCGTCGAGGTCGCGTGGTGCGCCCACACCCCGGCGTAGCAGTCCGCCTGCAGCTCCACCCGGACCGAGCTGCTGTTCTCACCGGTCGTCCCGTCCTGGGTCCGGCCCAGCGTGCCCATCAGGTCCTGCACATGGTGGCCGTACTCGTGCGCGATCACATACGCCTGCGCGAACGGCCCGCCGGTCGCCCCGAACCTGGTGCGCAGCTCGTCGAAGAAGCCCAGGTCAAGGTAGACCCGCTTGTCGCCGGGGCAGTAGAACGGCCCCACGGCCGCCGTCGCCGCCCCGCAGGCGGTACGGATCTGGCCGCTGAAGAGATAGGTCTCCGCCGGGGTGTACCGCTTGCCCTGCTGCCGGAACTCGCCCGACCAGTAGTCCTGCACGCTGTTGACCACCGCGACCACCCGGCAGTCCTCACGGGTGTTCGCGTCCCGTCCGGTACGGCAGGACTGCTGCACCTCGCTCACCGAGGAGGGCTGGGACGCGGACTCGTCACCGCCCGAGGACAGCCCGAGCTGGTCCGGGCCGACGCCGAGGAACAGCGCCAGCAACAGCCCGACCAGCCCGACGACACCCCCGCCGATCGTCGCCCGGCCGCCCGGCAGCCGGCTCCCGCGCACATCCCGCACCTCGGAGGTGTCCAGATTCGCGTCGTCGTCGAACTGCACAGCCCGTCACCTTCTGTCAGCGTCCATCGGCTCTGGCGCGCTTCCGGCCGACCCGTCCCACCCGTCGTCCGCAGCTCACGCCGCATGTGTACCCCGAGAGTCCCCGCATCCTGCCACCGGAGGCAGGAAAAGGGCTTGCCCGCCCCCGTTAGACTGGCCCCATGGCCATTCTCCTCGCGCATTAGACGGCGGGAACGCCCTCGACAGCCGCCCATCCGTCAACCACGTACGCCCAGGAGTATGTCCGTGATCTCCGCCTCCGGTATCGAGCTGCGCGCCGGTGCGCGCGTCCTCATCGAGAACGCCACCTTCCGTGTCGCCAAGGGTGACCGCATCGGCCTCGTCGGCCGCAACGGCGCGGGCAAGACCACCCTCACCAAGTGCCTCGCCGGTGACGGCATCCCGGCCGCCGGCACCATCACCCGCTCCGGCGAGGTCGGCTACCTCCCGCAGGACCCCCGCACCGGCGACCTCGACGTCCTCGGCCGCGACCGCATCCTCTCCGCCCGCGGCCTCGACGTGCTGATCCGCAAGATGCGGGAGAACGAGCAGCGCATCGCCAACGGCTCCGGCGCCACCCGCGACAAGGCCATGCGCCAGTACGAGCGCCAGGAGACCGAGTTCCTCACCAAGGGCGGGTACTCCGCCGAGGCCGAGGCCGCCACCATCGCCGCCGCGCTCAACCTGCCCGACCGCGCGCTCGGCCAGCCGCTGCACACCCTCTCCGGTGGTCAGCGCCGCCGTATCGAGCTGGCCCGCATCCTGTTCTCGGACGCCGACACCCTGCTGCTCGACGAGCCGACCAACCACCTCGACGCCGACTCGATCGTCTGGCTGCGGGACTACCTCAAGACCTACCGCGGCGGCTTCATCGTGATCTCCCACGATGTCGAGCTGGTGGAGACGGTGGTCAACAAGGTGTTCTACCTGGACGCCAACCGCTCCCAGATCGACGTCTACAACATGGGCTGGAAGCTCTACCAGCAGCAGCGCGAGGCCGACGAGAAGCGCCGCAAGCGCGAGCGGCAGAACGCCGAGAAGAAGGCCGCCGCCCTGCACTCGCAGGCCGACAAGATGCGCGCCAAGGCCACCAAGACGGTCGCCGCGCAGAACATGGCCAAGCGCGCCGACAAGCTGCTCTCCGGCCTGGAGGCGGTCCGCCAGTCCGACAAGGTCGCCAAGCTCCGCTTCCCCGAGCCCGCCCCCTGCGGCAAGACCCCGCTGATGGCGGAGGGCCTGTCGAAGTCGTACGGCTCGCTGGAGATCTTCACCGACGTCGACCTGGCCATCGACAAGGGCTCCCGCGTCGTCATCCTCGGCCTCAACGGCGCCGGCAAGACGACCCTGCTGCGCCTCCTGGGCGGCGCGGAGGAGCCCGACACCGGCTCGGTCGTCCCCGGCCACGGCCTCAAGCTCGGCTACTACGCCCAGGAGCACGAGACCCTGGACCCCGAGCGCACGGTGCTGGAGAACATGCGCTCGGCCGCGCCGGACCTGGACCTCGTCGAGGTCCGCAAGACGCTCGGCTCGTTCCTCTTCTCCGGCGACGACGTCGACAAGCCGGCCGGGGTCCTCTCCGGCGGCGAGAAGACCCGCCTCGCCCTGGCCACCCTGGTCGTCTCCTCGGCCAACGTGCTGCTGCTGGACGAGCCCACCAACAACCTCGACCCCGCCAGCCGCGAGGAGATCCTCGGCGCGCTGCGCACCTACAAGGGCGCCGTCGTCCTGGTCACCCACGACGAGGGCGCCGTGGAGGCGCTCCAGCCGGAGCGGATCATCCTGCTCCCGGACGGCGTCGAGGACCTGTGGGGTTCCGGTTACGCCGACCTGGTGGCCCTCGCCTGACCCCCGCGCGATCACTCGCACCGATCATTCGGCCCAGTGGTGATCCACCATCTGAGTGAGATCTCCTCATACCGAGGTGTGTCCTACACGGATTTTCCGGCCGGTCCCCCCGTACCCGAGCGGTACCGGGGGGCCGGCCGTCTCGCGTCTCTGACCTGGGACTTCCCGATTCCACCCGTTCGGCGGTACGCGCGCGCCGGGCTGGAATCCCTGATTCCGTATGTGCGGACCCGCTCCTGTCGTCACAACCTCGTCTCACGGACCTTGCCGAATGGGTGGCCAACCCGACGAGAAGGGGTGATCATGAGAAGACCAGAGCGCACTTCCCATGAGGAGGACCGGGTGGCCGAGACTCTGAAGAAGGGCAGCCGGGTTACCGGCGCCGCGCGCGACAAGCTCGCGGCAGACCTGAAGAAAAAGTACGACTCCGGTGCGAGCATCCGGGCGCTGGCCGAGGAGACCGGTCGCTCGTATGGCTTTGTGCACCGGATGCTCAGCGAGTCGGGCGTCACGCTCCGTGGGCGTGGCGGTGCGACGCGGGGCAAGAAGGCCGCGTCGTCCTGATTCCGGGCGGCCCATCGGCTTCGATGGTGGCCACCCGGTCGGTCCCCTGATCGTCCGGGTGGTTACTGTGCAGTCACTTCGCGGTGCCGTACGGCGCCGTGCGATGACCGCACCCACCGGAGGCGCCCCATGGCTTCGCCCGACCAGGACCTCACTCCTGTACTCGACAAGGACGGCGTACGGCTCACCGTCGACGACGCGCTCGCCACGGTGACCCTGACCAACCCCGCCAAGCGCAACGCGCAGAGCCCCGCTCTGTGGCGGGCGCTGGCCGAGGCGGGCCGGGCGCTGCCGGGCTCCGTCCGGGTGGTCGTGCTGCGCGGCGAGGGCAAGTCCTTCTCCGCCGGTCTCGACCGCCAGATGTTCACCCCGGAGGGGATCGAGGGCGAGCCGACCTTCATCGATCTCGCGCGCCGTGACGACGCCGGGGTGGACTCCGCCATCGCCGCGTTCCAGGAGGCTTTCACCTGGTGGCGGCGCAACGACATCGTGTCCATCGCCGCCGTGCAGGGACACGCCATCGGTGCCGGCTTCCAGCTGGCCCTCGCCTGTGACCTGCGCGTCGTCGCCGACGACGTGCAGTTCGCCATGCGCGAGACCAGCCTCGGCCTGGTCCCCGACCTCACCGGCACCCACCCGCTGGTCGGCCTCGTCGGCTACGCCCGCGCGCTGGAGATCTGTGTGACCGGCCGCTTCGTGCACGCCGAGGAGGCGGTCGTCTCCGGCCTCGCCAGCGTCTCCGTGCCCGCCGCCGACCTCGACGGCGCCGCCACCGACCTGGCCGCCGCGGTGCTGGCCGCGCCGCGCGACGCCGTGGTGGAGACCAAGGCGCTGCTGCGCGGTGCCGTCGGCCGCTCCTTCGACGCCCAGGTCGTCGCCGAACGCGCCGCCCAGGCCCGCCGCCTGCGCGACCTCGCCGGCATCGGCGACTGAGCCGGCCCCGGCTCTCACTCCACGCCGGTCACCAGGACCGCCACCGTCGGGCGGTCCTCCAGCGCGTCCCGTACCGCCGCGCGCACCCGCTGGGCCACCTCGGTGGCCCGGTGGGCGGAGTCCGTGGCGACCTCCACGTACACATGCCGGTGCGGGAGGGCCGCGTCCGACTCGCGCCGCTGGACCCGGACCGCGTGCCCCCGGTCACCGAAGGCCGCCGTCAGGCGGGTCACCCCGGCCACCGTGAGCACGGCCGCGGCCACCGCCGCCTCGTCCGGGTCGGTGGTCCGCTCGGCGTCCGGCGCCCGCTGCGCCTGCGGCGCCGGAGGCGGTTCGGCGGGCGGCTCCAGCAGGTCCGTGACCCGCAGGTCCACCTCCGTCACGGTGAGCCCGAGCCGCTCGGCCGCCGCGTCAAGCGCCTCCCGCAGCCGGTCCGCCGTCTCCGGCAGCGGCCGGGCGGCGGTCGCCGCGAAGTCCGCCGTCACCCGAAGGGGCCCCGGCCACAGCGCGCTCGGCGGAGCCGGTACGACCGGCTCGCGCGTCTGAGGCGGATCGGCCGGACCGATCCGCAGCGTGCCCAGCCACGCCCCCGGCACCCCGGCCGCCGCCCCGGCCAGCACCGAGGCGGCCGCCCGTTCCGTCATCCACGCGCCGTCCCGGCTGCCGCCGAGCGGCAGCAGTCTGCCGGGCGCCAGTCGCTGCCGTACCGCCTGTGTCCAGTCCGCCGTCATTCCTCCACCCTGCCCTCTCCACGGCGCGCAACGGCGCAGGCGTGCTTACGGTGGTCGGAGAACGACGACCGAAAAGGGGAGCAGTGGCGATGAGCGAGATGGCAACCCATGGCGGCGAGAACGAGCCGCAGACCTCCGCCCGCAGGCAGAACCGGCCCGGCGGCGGCGACCCGGCGACCAGAGGCCGCACCACGATCGCGGACGGCGTCGTCGAGAAGATCGCCGGAATGGCGGCACGTGACGCGGTGGGCGTGTACGCCATGGGCAGCGGCATCTCCCGCACGCTCGGTGCCATGCGCGACCGGGTCCCGGGCGGCGGCAAGACCGTGACCCGAGGGGTGAAGGCCGAGGTCGGCGAGGTGCAGACCGCGCTCGACCTGGAGATCGTCGTGGAGTACGGCTTCCCGATCGGCGACGTCTCCCGCGCGGTACGGGAGAACGTGATCGCCGCCGTGGAGCGCATGACCAGCCTCGAGGTCGTCGAGGTCAACATCGCGGTCAGCGACGTCCACCTCCCCGACGAGGAGGACGACGAGGAGCCGGAGCAGCCTCGTATCCAGTGAGTTGGGGGGTACTCGTACCAGTGGCCGGACCGGCTGACATCACTCGGCCGGACGAGCCGACTCGCGTGAAGGAGCGCCGCAGAGATGAGCATGGCAGCAGTCGGCATGATCGCCGGAATGGCGCTGGGCTTCGCCGGGTTCTACGGCGGGTTCGGAGCCTTCGTGCTGGTGGCGGCCCTGGGGGCCGTCGGATTCTTCGCCGGTCGTTTCGTGGACGGCGATCTGGAACTCGGTGACTTCTTCCGCCGCCGCGACGACCGCCCCCGTGACGACCGGTTCCGCGCCGGCGGCGACCGGCGCGACTGGCGCCGGTGAGCGCGATGAGCACGGACACCGGCGCGGCGGCGCCGGCTGTCCCGGACCGCACCCCGCCGGGTGAGCGCGGGTTCACCCGGATCGCGGACCGGGTCGTCGCCAAGATCGCCGCGCGGGCCGCGCGCGAGGCGATCGCCCCGCTGCCGCGCGACCTCGACCCCCCGCACGCCACGGTCAATGTCCGTCCCCGGGCCCGCGGCACCGGCCCGGTGGAGGACAGCCCGTTCGCCACCGCCCGGGTGCGGGTCGTGCTGGAACTGGAGTACCCCGGCGACATCGGCGCGCGTTGCGCCGCCGTACGCCGCCGGGTCACCGACCGGCTGGGCACGCTGGCGAACATGGAGGTGCCGGAGGTGGTCGTCGAGGTGGAGCGACTGCGGCTGCCCGGTGAGCTTCAGGGGAGGACGGTATGAGCGAGCCGCCGCAGGACGCCACCCGGCCCATGCCCGTGGTCGACACCGGGAAGCACCCCGGCACGACCGCCCAGCAGCCCGCCCTCTCGCCGGACGCCAAGGGCAGCGGCCGCTTCTGGTCGGCCCGCCGCGTCCCCTCGGCGATCATCGCCCTGCTCACCCTGGGCGGCGCCGGCCTGCTGCTGTACGACGTGGTCGCCGTCCGCACCGGGCACCCCGCGATGTACTGGCGCCGCGAACTCGCCCGCCAGCTGGCCGAGCGGCACCTCGACGACATCCCGGTGCTCGCGGGCGCCGCCTTCGTCACCGCCGTCGGCCTCTGGCTGATCCTGCTCGCGATCACCCCCGGCCTGCGCGACCTGCTCCCCATGCTCCGCCCGCGTTACGACGTGCGCGCCGCGCTCACCCGGGACGCCGCCGCCCAGGTGCTGCGCGACCGGGCCGTCACGGTCTCCGGGGTGCGCGAGGCGCGGGTGAGGATGCGCCGCCGCCGTGCCGACGTGCGGGTGATCTCGCACTTCCGTGACCCCGTCGAGGTGCGCGGCGACCTGGACGCGGCGCTGGCCGGCGCCGTGACCGACCTCGGCATGGTCCGGCCACCCAAGCTGTCGGTACGCCTGCGCGGACCCGGGAAGAAGGGATGAGCGGCATGCGTTCAGGAGCCCTCAACCGCGTTCTGCTGGCGCTCGCCGGACTGGTGCTGTTCGTGCTCGGCGGGTCCGTGCTGGCCGTCGGCCTCGGCGCGCCCCCGCCCTCCTGGTGGCCGCACTCCGGCCGGCACGACGTGCTGCTCAGCCGGGCCGAGCGCACCGCCTGGCGGGACCAGGACTGGTGGTGGCCGGCGCTGATCGCGCTGCTGGCCGTCCTGTTCCTGATCGGGCTGTGGTGGCTGGTGTCGGTGCTGCGCAGGCGCAGCCTGTCCGAGATCCTCGTCGACACCGGCGACGGCAGGGGCGCGCTGGTGCGCGGCGGGGCGCTGCGGTCCGCGCTCGCGGACGACGCGGCCCGCCGGCCGGGCGTGGCCGGGGCCGACACCCGGCTGGCCGGCGGTCGTACGTCCCCGACGCTGCGCGCCGGGCTCCGGCTGGAACCCGACGCGTCCCCGGCCGCCACCCTGGCCGACTTCAGCGCCCGCCCGCTGGCCGCCGCCCGCGACTCGACGGGCCTGGAGTCGCTGCCCACGGACGTGCGGCTGAAGAGGGTCAAGCACAAGGCGGACCGGGTGAGCTGAGGTCCGTACTAGAACCCGTGCCGCATGCCCCCGTCGACCGGCAGCATGACGCCCGTCAGATAGGACGCGGCCGGGGACAGCAGGAACGCGGCCACCCGCCCGAACTCCTCCGGGGTGCCGTACCGGCGCAGCGGGATGCGGGACTCGTTGGCCGTCCTGGTGGCGACCGGGTCGGCGGACAGCGAGTCCAGCTCCCGCACCCGGTCGGTGTCGATCCGGGCCGGGAGCAGGCCGACGACCCGGATGCCGCGCGGGCCCAGCTCGTCCGCGAGGGACTTGGCGAACCCGGCGAGGCCCGGCCGCAGCCCGTTGGAGACGGTCAGCCCCGCGATCGGCTCGTGCACCGAGCCCGACAGCACGAAGCCGATGACCCCGCCCGGCTCCAGCTCGGCCGCCGCCGCGCGGGCCAGGCGCACCGCGCCGAGGAACACCGATTCGAACGCGTCCCGCCACTGCTCGTCGCTGTTGTCCGCGACGAAGCCGGGCGGCGGGCCGCCGACGCTGATGAGGATGCCGTCGAAACGGCCGAAGCGCTCGCGGGCCAGCGCGATCAGCCGCTCCGGGGCGTCCTCCTCGGCGTTGCCGACGGCCACGCCCACCGCGTCCGGGCCCAGTTCGGCGGCGGCGTCCGCCACCCGCTGCTCGTCCCGGCCGGTGACGATCACCTTCGCCCCGTCCGCGACCAGTTGCCGCGCGGCCGCGTTGCCGAGGCCCCGCGAGGCGCCGGTGACGATGTACACCCGGTCCTTCAGTCCAAGATCCATGCTCCTATCCTGCCTCCTCGGTGCCGAACAGCGTGAGGGCGGTGTTCACCAGCGCGATGTGGCTGAACGCCTGTGGGAAGTTGCCCAGCTGGCACCCGGCCTCCGCGTCGTACTCCTCGGCCAGCAGCCCCACGTCGTTGACCAGCCCGGCCAGCCGCTCGAACAGCGCGCGGGCCTCGTCGGCGCGGCCGGTCATGTACAGGGCGTCGGCCAGCCAGAAGGAGCAGGCGAGGAAGGAGCCCTCGCCCTCGGGGAGCCCGTCGACCACCGGGCCCTCGGGGTCCTCGGTGTCGTAGCGGCGCACGAAGCCCCCTTCGCCCAGGTCGGCGGCGATCGCGTCGACCGTGCCGATCACCCGGGGGTCGTCCGGGGGCAGGAAGCCCACGCGCGGGATGAGCAGCAGCGAGGCGTCCAGCTCGCGGGAGCCGTAGTACTGGGTGAAGGTGTTGCGCTCCGGGTCGTAGCCCCTGGCGCACACCTCCGCGTGGATCTCGTCGCGCAGCGCCCGCCAGCCCGACAGGTCGCCCTCCAGCTCCGGGTGCTCCTCCAGGGTGCGTACCGCGCGGTCCACCGCCACCCAGGCCATCACCTTGGAGTGGGTGAACTGGCGGCGCCCGCCGCGCACCTCCCACAGCCCCTCGTCCGGCTGTCGCCACTGCTCATCGAGGAAGTCGATCAGCGCGCACTGCAGGGCCCACATGTGCGGGCGGGCCGAAAGACCCGACTGCCGGGCCAGCCACAGGGAGTCCATCACCTCGCCGTACACGTCCAGCTGGAGCTGGTCCACCGCGCTGTTGCCGATGCGGACCGGGGCCGAGCCCGCGAACCCCGCGAGCCAGGGCAGCTCGGTCTCCGGGAGCCGGCGCTCGCCCGCGACCCCGTACATGATCTGGAGGTCCTCCGGGCTGCCCGCGACCGCTCTGAGCAGCCAGTCGCGCCACGCCTCGGCCTCCTCGTGGTACCCGGCGGCGAGCAGCACGTTCAGGGTGAGGGTGGAGTCGCGCAGCCAGCAGTAGCGGTAGTCCCAGTTGCGCACCCCGCCCAGCTTCTCCGGCAGCGAGGTGGTGGCCGCCGCGACGATCCCGCCGGTGGGCCGGTAGGTGAGCGCCTTCAGGGTGATCAGCGAGCGCACCACGATGTCCCGGTACGGACCGTCGTAGCGGCACCGCCCGCTCCAGTGCCGCCAGTCCCGGACGCTGGAGCTGAGCGCCTTGTACGGGTCGATCAGCCGGGGGCGCGGCTGGTGCGAGGGGTGCCAGGTGAGCACGAACGCCACCCGCTCGCCCTCGGCCACGGTGAACTCCGAGTGCGTGCCGAGGTCCTCGCCCCAGGTCCGTACGTGCGGCTCGGAGCGCAGCCAGGTGGAGTCCGGGCCGGCGACGGCGACCCGGTGCCCGTCCGAGCGACGCATCCACGGCACGATGGAGCCGTGGTCGAAGCGCAGCCGGAGCGTGCTGCGCACGGTGACCCGCCCGCTGACGCCCTCCACGATCCGTACGACGTCAGGGACCTTCTCGCGCTGCGGCATCAGGTCGGTGACGCGCAGGGTGCCCTCGGGGGTGTCCCACTCGGTGTCCAGGACGAGGGTGTCGGGGCGGTAGCCGCGCCGGGTGCAGGTGCCGGCGCCCTTCGGCGCGATCCGCCAGTAGCCGTTGTCCTCGTCGCCCAGCAGCCGGGCGAAGCAGGCGCCGGAGTCGAAGCGGGGCAGGCAGAGCCAGTCGATCGAGCCGTCCCGGCCGACCAGGGCGGCGGTCTGCTCGTCGCCGATGACGGCGTAGTCCTCGATGCGCGGGTTCACGCCTTGGCGATTCCCCGCACGGCCTGACGGCCAATCAGGTGGTGCGCCGGGGGAGTGACGCCCGGCTCACACGGCGGCGGGTTCCGCCTCGGCCGCGCTCTCCTGTCCGGCGGCGGCCGCCCGGTCGCGCAGCTCGCGCCGGACCAGGAACCACCAGCCGACCGGCACGGCGGCGGCGAACAGCCACCACTGGATCATGTACGCGTAGTTCAGCGGGGCGTCCTCGCTGCCGGGGCTGGAGATCTGCTCCGGGGTGTCGCCCTTCGGCTCCGGCGCGGTCTGCTCCACATAGCCGCCGAGCACCTGGGCGCCGAGCCGCTTCGCCTGGTCGGCGCTGTCGATCAGCATGACCTGGCGGTCGGGGAGGCCGGCGATCTGCTTGATGCCGCTGGCCGCGGTGGTCTCGTCGGCCTTCAGCCGGCCGGTGATCGTGACCTTCCCGGCGGGGGGCGCGGGGACCTTCGGGAACTCGGTCTGGGCGCCGTTCGCCGGAATCCAGCCGCGGTTGACCAGCAGCACCCGGCCGTCGGTCAGCCGCAGCGGGGTCAGGACGTGGAAGCCCACCTCGTCGTCGGCGTTGGTGCGGCGCCGGACGACCTCCTCGTGGGCGGTGTCGAAGGTGCCGGTCGCGGTGACCGTGCGGTACTTGTCGGCGTGGGTGACGGCGCGGCCGGGGGCGGCGAGCCGTTCCACGGGCACCGGGTCGGCGTGCAGGGCGTGCGCGACCAGGTTGTTGCGGGCGGTGCGTTCCTCGTACCGGTGGTGCTGCCAGAAACCGAGCCTGATCATCGTCGGGACCAGCGCGATCACGACGAGGGTGAGGATCACCCACTGGCGGGTGAGCAGGAAGCGGTAGCGGTGCACCCCACGACGGTACCTGTGGGCCGTGGGGCGCATTCGGGCGGGTACCGGGTCAGACCCGGTCCACCACCCCCGCCCTCCCCTCCGCGCGGGCGCAGTGGGCGCCGCAGTACCAGTGGCCCTCCACCTCCACGCCCTGCCCGATGATCTGCACCCGGCAGTGCTCGCAGATGGGTGCCATGCGGTGGATGGCACAGGAGAAGCAGTCGAAGACGTGCACCGCGCCCTGTGCGTGGACCTCGAAGGTCATTCCGTAGTCATTGCCGCAAACTTCGCATCTCGCCATGCGCCTCAGAGTGGGCCGTACCCGGCCGCCGGGCGAGCGGGCGCGGGTGCGAATCGCGGGGAATCACCCGTGTGTACGGCTCTCAGTCGGCCGCTTCCACATCGCGCAGCAACTGCCCGAAGGCCGCCTCGTCGATGACCGGGGTGCCGAACTGGCGGGCCTTGGCCGTCTTGGAGGTGCCCGAGTCGGGGTCGTTGGTGACCAGCAGGCTGGTCAGCCGGGAGAGGCTGGTGGCCACGTGCAGCCCGGCGTCGGTCGCCCGGTCCTCCAGCAGCTCGCGCTCGGTGGAGGTGTCACCCGAAAAGGCCACCCGCATGCCCTGCTTGAGACGTTTGCCCGGTTCGTACCGCCCGGGGTTGGGATACGGGCACGCGGGCCGCTTGCGCGCCGGGCGCCAGCCGGGGCCGCGTCCGCCGCCGTAGGAGCTGGTCGCCTGGCGGCCGATGACCGGGGCGTCCGACCACTCGGTGAGCGGACGGCACTCCAGCAGCGGCAGCCGCACCTCGTTCGCCGCGGCTGCCCTGAGGCTCGGCCGGAACGCCTCGGCCAGCACCCGTGCGTCGTCCAGCGCGTGGTGGGCGCGCTGCTGCACGACCCCGAAGTGCGCGGCCAGGGACTCCAGCTTGAAGTTGGGCAGCGGCAGCCGCAGCTCCTTGGAGAGCGCGATCGTGCACAGCCGCTGGCGCACGGGGGGCTCGCGCCGGGCGCGCGCGTACTCCCGCGCGATCATCTGCCAGTCGAAGACAGCGTTGTGCGCGACCAGCACCCGGCCGTCCAGCCGGGCCGCGAACTCCTCCGCCACCTCCGTGAAGAGCGGGGCCCCTTCGAGCACGTCGCTCGTCAGCCCGTGTATCCACACCGGGCCGGGGTCGCGCTCGGGGTTGACCAACGTGTACCAGTGGTCCTCGACCTCGCCGCGCGCGTCCAGCCGGTACACGGCCGCGGAGATGATCCGGTCGTCGCGCGCCAGTCCCGTGGTCTCGACGTCAACGACCGCGTATCCCTTCGGATACACGGCCGGCCACGGGGTGGGCGAGGACACTGCGGTCGCGGGGTCTTCGAGCATGGTCAATGAGGATACGGGTCACCGCCGACACCCGGGCCGCCCAGGGGCTTCCGCCCCACCGACCGGGTCGGTCCTCGCAAGGATGTACGCCCCCAAGACCGGTACGGGGAGACGCCCTTGACGGCGTCACCGCTGGTCCGGGGCACCGCGCGGCGCGAAGCGGGTCCGCGACGGCGTACCGTGGGTGCGCTCGGGACATCTCCGGGCGCCCCCACCACACCGGTACGAGAAGGACCCCGTCATGCGCGCCACCACCATCCACGCCCCGTTCGACATGCGGGTGACGGACGTGCCCGAGCCGATCGTGCAGCTCCCCACCGACGCGGTCGTCCGCGTGCTGCGCGCCTGCATCTGCGGCAGCGACCTGTGGGCCTACCGGGGCGAGGCGGCCCGGCAGCCGGGGCAGCGGATAGGGCACGAGTTCCTCGGTGTGGTGGAGGAGACCGGCTCCGCCGTGGGCACCCTGCGGCGCGGGGACCTCGTGGTCGCGCCGTTCATGTGGTCCGACGGCACCTGCGAGTACTGCGCCGAGGGCCTGACCACGTCCTGCGTGCACGGCGGCTTCTGGGGCTCCGTCGGCTACGACGGCGGCCAGGGCGAGGCCGTGCGGGTGCCGTTCGCGGACGGCACCCTGGTGAAGCTGCCGGGCGAGGCGGCCTCCGACGATCACCTCCTCACCGGCCTGCTCACCCTCTCCGACGTCCTCGGCACCGGCCACCACGCCGCCCTCGGCGCGGGCGCCCGCCCCGGCGCCACGGTCGCCGTCGTCGGTGACGGCGCGGTCGGCCTCTGCGCGGTACTGGCTGCCAAGCGGCTCGGCGCCGAGCGGATCATCGCCCTCGGCCGCCACGAGGCCCGTACCGACATCGCCCGCCGCTTCGGCGCCACCGACGTCGTCGCGGCACGCGGCGAGGAGGCGGTCGCGGCCGTCCGCGAGCTGACCCGGGGCCAGGGCGCGCACGCCGTCGTCGAGGCGGTCGGCACCGAGCAGTCCATGAGCACGGCCGTCAACATCACCCGCGACGGCGGCGCCATCGGCTTCGTCGGCGTCCCCCACGGCAGCGGCACCGGCCTGGACCTCAGCGTCATGTTCGACCGCAACATCGCCCTGCGCGGCGGCGTCGCCCCGGTCCGCACCTACATCCCCGAACTCCTGCCCGACGTCCTGAACGGCACCATCGACCCCTCCCCGGTCTTCGACATGACCGTCGACATCGAGGGCGTCCCCGACGGCTACCGCGCGATGGACGAGCGGACGGCCCTGAAGGTCCTGGTCACCAACGACTGACGGTTCGCCCCCTGCGGGTCGGCCCGGTCAGCTCCCCGTCGCCGGCCTGGACCCGCAGGGCACGGGCGAGGTGGCCCGGTCGGGCCGGTTGCCGGTGAAGAGCGACTGGGGCGGGCGTGCCCCGGGCTTCCCGGCGCGGCCACGGGCCTCGGCCCTCGTATCCCGGCCCGTCCTGGCGCGCGGCCGGCTGCCCCGGTCAGTTCCACTTCGCCGGGCTCGACCCCCAAGGCACCGGCGGGGTGGCCCAGTCGGCCGGGCCGCCGGTGAAGGACACCGGGGGCCGGGCGTACCGCAAGCGGCCGAGGGGGCTGTCCTGTTCGGCCAGCCAGGGGTCCGGGCCCTCGTACTCCGGGCCGCCGGGGCGTGGGTCGCGGCCGGCCTCGGTGGTCAGCCAGTGCGCGGTCCGGGCGAGGGCGAGGCGTACCAGGCGGCCCCGGCCGTCGCGGGAGCGTTCGGTAAGGGACCGCAGGACGCCCGCCGCCAGCAGATAGCCCGTGCCGTGGTCCAGGGCCTGTACGGGCAGCGCGCCGGGCTCCATGGTCGAGCCCTCGGTGGCCGCGATGCCGGTCGCGACCTGGACGAGGCTGTCGAAGCCGCGCCGCTCACCCCAGGGCCCGTACGCGCCCCAGGCCGAGAGCCGGGCGACGATCAGGCCGGGGTACCGCTCGGCCAGCGCCTCCGGAGAGAGGCCGAAGCGGTCGAGGGCACCGGGGCGGTAGCCGGTGACGACCACGTCGGCGGAGGCCAGCAGCTCCTCCAACGCCGCGCTTTCGGCGGTGAGTTCGAGAGTGGCCGACCGCTTCCCGAAGCCCGTGTCCGCGTGCTGGTCCGGCAGTTCGGGCAACTCGGGGGCGTCCACGCGCAGTACGTCGGCGCCGAGCAGCGCGAGGGTACGGGTGGCGACCGGCCCGGCGATGACGCGCGTGAGGTCCAGGACGCGCAGCCCGGCGGCGGGCAGCAGGGGCCCGGAACCCCTTTCCAGGGGCGGGAGTTGACGTGTCGAGGTCGCCCCGATGGGAGTGCGCTCGACCAGCGGCCGTTGCGCCACCTCCGCGCCCTGCGGATGCGCCGCCCACTGACCAGGCGTGCGCAGGGCCACCGCCAGCCCCCCGGCCGCGTACACCGCCTCCTCGACCTCCAGGGCGGAGCGTTCGAGGAGCACCCGCTCCACGTCCTCCGGACCGGCGTCGTCGGGCAGACCCAGCGCGCCGAGGAGGCGCTGCCGGTGGTGCGGATAGTTGGCGTGGGTGCGCACCCAGCCGTACGCGGCGCGCCACCAGCGGGACAGCGGGGCGAAGTTGACCGGGGCGCGGCCGTCGATCCGCAGCAGCCGCTCGCTGTGGAAGGCGGTGACCACCGCGCCGTCGTCCACCACGGCACGCGGCACGGGGTCGAGCCCGGCCCGCAGCGCGCCCAGTTCGGCGGCGGCCAGCGCGCACGTGCCCACGCACGCACGCGCCAGCCGCTGCACGGGAAGGCGGGCGATCAGGGCCCCCGGCCGCTCGACACAGACCAGCCGGCCGAGCAGCGTGCGATCGCCGCCGAGCGCGACCCAGGCGGACTTGGTCATGGGATCGATCATGGCCGCACTATGCATCAGCCACCCCGGCCCCACAAGGAGGCGCCCTGGCGCCTAGTGCGTCACCGCCGCCAGCGCGTCCGCGATCCCCCAGCCGTAGAAGCCGTTGCGGTTCTTCGTGCCCTCGCACACCGCGTCGACCTTGCCGTCACCGTTGATGTCGTACGGGTCGGTGCACGGCGTGGCCGTCGCCTCCGCGTACAGCAGGGCCTTCACCACGGCGGCGGGGGCGTGCGGGTGGACCGACTTGATCAGCGCGGCGACACCCGCGACGTGCGGCGAGGCCATCGAGGTGCCGGCCATGTACCCCCACTTGCCGCCGGGCAGCGGGCCCAGGATCAGGCCGCTGGTCGCGGGCGGGGCCGGGGTCTGGTAGGCGGTCGAGTCACCACCCGGGGCCGCGATGTCGATCGTGCCCAGGCCGTAGTTGGAGAACGACGACTTGACGCCCTTCGCGCCGGTCGCCGCGACCGTCACCACCCCGGGGAGCTGGGTGGGTATGTCGAAGCACTTGCGCGGGTCGACGGTCCGGTCCGAGGGGGTGCCGTCGTTGGGGGAGGAGGGGTCGGTGATCGAGTCGGCGGCGAAGTCGTAGTTCTCGTTGCCGGCCGCCGCGACGTTGACGGTGCCCTTGCTCTCCGCGTACCGGGTGGCCCGCGTGATGGCGTCCACCAGGGCCTTCTGGTCCGGGTCGCCGGTGCAGTTGAAGTACCACGGGTCGGTGTAATAGCTGTTGTTGGTGACGTCCACGTGGTGCTCGGCCGCCCACACGAACCCGCAGACCACGGCCTCGGTGTAGAAGTAGCCGTCCGGGTTGCCCACCTTGATGCCGGAGACCTTCACGCCCGGCGCCACGCCCGTGATGCCGACGCCGTTCTTGGCGCCCGCTATCTCGCCCGCGACATGCGTGCCGTGCGGCGACTCCGAGGCGCTCGGCCGCCAGGCGCCGTCCGCCGTGTCGGGCGCACCGGAGACGCAGTTGACGGAGGCCGCCCGGTCGAAGTTGGGCGCGATGTCCGGGTGGGTGTCGTCCACCCCGGTGTCGATGACGGCGACCGTCACCTTGCTGCTGCCGAGCGTCTTCTCATGGGCCTTGTCCGCCTTGATGGCGGGCAGGTCCCACTGCAGCGGCTCCAACGGGTCCTGCCCGTCCACCGCCTTGGCCTTGGCCAGCTCCGCCGCCGTCAGCGGCTTCGGCGCGCCCATGTCGGTGGTGGACTGCGCGGGCAGCGGCGCGTTGCGGGTGGCCCCGGCCGAGGAGACGCCGGACACCTTGCGGATCGAGGTGGCGAAGCCGGGGTTCGACGAGTGCACGACGATCACGCCGATACGGTCGTAACTGGCCACGACGGTGCCGCCGTTGCGTCCTATCGCGCGGCGCACCGACTCGATCGTGCGATGGTCCGTTCTCGTGTTGACCACGTAGGACAGCTCCGGGCCGTCGTACGTGGTGGCCGAACCCTCCGCCGCCCGCGTCGTCGGGGCCGTGGACGGGGCCGCAGAAGCCGCCGTCGGCAGAAAGCCGAGCGAGGCGGTCAGCGACAGCACGACCGGGACGGCCGGCGCGAACCGGCGCCGGGAGCGCAGATGAGCCATGGGATCTCCACATCATCCGGAAACGGAAACCGCCCGAGGCACGGGTGGCGCTCGGGCAGGTACATGACGGGTGGAACAAGGTGAAGCTATCCCGGTGGCGCGGAACTCCGAAAGGGCGGAACCCGCGTGAACCGGCGTCACCGCCGGGCCGTGTGCGTCAACGAGGGGGTACGGCCGGATCGTGCCCCCCGGAGGATCACCACGGGGAGTCGCGCGTTGACGCCCGGTAACGTGATCTCCGTTCCAGTGAGGTCGGCAACCGCCCGTCCGTGACGCGAGGAGACCTTGAGTGGCGACCGAGACACCGCCCCCCGCGAAGCACCCACTTCCTTCCCCCGAGGAGTTCACCGAGGCGCAGGCGAGCGCGGAGTTCCGTGAACTGCGCCGCGCGCACCGCTCGTTCGCGTTCCCCCTGACGATCGCCTTCATCGCCTGGTACCTGGCCTACGTGCTGCTCTCCTGCTACGCGGGCGGCTTCATGGGCACCGAGATCGCCGGGAACATCAACGTGGCCCTCGTGCTGGGCCTCGCCCAGTTCCTCACCACGTTCCTCATCGCCTGGTGGTACGCGCGGCACGCCGCCGCCAAGCTCGACCCGAAGGCCGACGCCATCAAGTCCCGGATGGAGGGCGGCGCCTGATGTCCGCATCGCACACGATCGCCGCCCAGCACGCCGTGCTCGCGGCCGGCGAGGCCAGTGAGCACAGAGGGCTGATCATCTCCCTGTTCGCGGTGTTCGTCGCCGCGACCCTGGTCATCACCGTCTGGGCGGGCCGCCAGACCAAGGACGCCGCCGACTTCTACGCGGGCGGCCGCCAGTTCACCGGCTTCCAGAACGGCCTGGCCGTCTCCGGCGACTACATGTCCGCCGCGTCCTTCCTCGGCATCGCCGGCGCCATCGCCCTGTTCGGGTACGACGGCTTCCTGTACTCCATCGGCTTCCTGGTCGCCTGGCTGGTCGCCCTGCTCCTGGTCGCCGAGCCGCTGCGCAACTCCGGCCGCTACACCATGGGCGACGTGCTGGCCTACCGGATGCGCCAGCGCCCGGTGCGCACCGCCGCGGGCACCTCCACCATCGTGGTGTCGATCTTCTACCTGCTCGCGCAGATGGCCGGCGCCGGTGTCCTGGTCTCGCTGCTGCTCGGCATCACCAGCGACAGCGGCAAGATCGGCATCGTCGCCCTGGTCGGCGTCCTGATGATCGTGTACGTCACCATCGGCGGCATGAAGGGCACCACCTGGGTCCAGATGGTCAAGGCGGTCCTCCTCATCGTGGGCGCCCTGCTGCTGACCTTCCTGGTGCTGCTCAAGTTCCACTTCAACGTCTCCGACCTGCTGGGCTCGGCCGCCGACAACAGCGGCAAGGGCAAGGCGTTCCTGGAGCCCGGCCTGAAGTACGGCGCCTCCGGCACCTCCAAGCTGGACTTCATCTCCCTCGGCATCGCCCTGGTCCTGGGCACCGCCGGCCTGCCGCACATCCTGATCCGCTTCTACACGGTCCCCACCGCCAAGGCGGCCCGGAAGTCGGTGATCTGGGCCATCGGCCTGATCGGCGCCTTCTACCTGATGACCCTCGCCCTCGGCTTCGGCGCCGCCGCGCTGATCAAGCCGGAGGAGATCATCGCCTCCAACAAGGCGGGCAACACCGCGGCCCCCCTGCTCGCCCTGCACCTCGGGGGAGTGGACTCCAACTGGGGCGCCATCCTGCTGGCCAGCATCTCCGCCGTCGCCTTCGCCACGATCCTCGCGGTCGTCGCCGGCCTCACCCTGGCCTCCTCCTCGTCCTTCGCCCACGACATCTACGCCAACGTCATCAAGAAGGGCCGGGCCACCGAGAAGCAGGAGATCAACGCCGCCCGCTACGCCACCGTCGGCATCGGCGCCGTCTCCATCGTGCTCGGCGCCCTCGCCCGCGACCTCAACGTGGCCGGACTCGTGGCGCTGGCCTTCGCGGTCGCCGCGTCGGCGAACCTGCCGACCATCCTCTACAGCCTGTTCTGGAAGCGGTTCACCACCTCCGGCGCCCTGTGGTCGATCTACGGCGGCCTGGTCACCGCGGTCGGCCTGGTGCTGTTCTCCCCGGTGGTCTCCGGCAAGCCGACCTCGATGTTCCCCGACGCCGACTTCCACTGGTTCCCGCTGGAGAACCCCGGCATCATCTCGATCCCGGTCGGCTTCCTGCTGGGCGCGGTCGGCACCCTGCTGTCCAAGGAGGTCCCGGACGCGGAGAAGTACGCCGAGCTGGAGGTACGGTCCCTGACCGGCACCGGGGCGCACTGAGCCGCCCGCCCGGCACACCTCACGGCCGCGCCGCGCGGGGGCAGGACACCCGCGCGGCGCGGCCGCGTCCGTACCGTCCCCGTGCCGTGCCGGGCCATCAGCGGCTGTCGATGTCCGAGGTCTCGCGTAGGCTCGCAGGTGACGGAAGACAAGCGGTCCGAGACGAGGGAGGGGGCCCACGTGCTCATCGACACCTACGGCCGGGTGGCCACCGACCTGAGGGTTTCACTGACCGACCGGTGCAATCTGCGCTGTACTTACTGCATGCCCGAGGAGGGTCTGCAGTGGCTGGCCAAGCCCGATCTGCTCACGGACGACGAGATCGTCCGCCTGATCGACCTCGCGGTGACCCACCTCGGCATCGAGGAGGTCCGCTTCACCGGCGGCGAGCCCCTGCTCCGCCCCGGTCTGGTCGGCATCGTGGAGCGCGTCGCGGCCCTGGAGCCGCGCCCCCGGATGTCCATCACCACCAACGGCATCGGCCTCAAGCGCACCGCCGCCGCCCTGAAACAGGCCGGTCTGGACCGGGTCAACGTCTCGCTGGACACCCTGCGCCCCGACGTCTTCAAGACCCTCACCCGGCGCAACCGCCACCAGGACGTGCTGGACGGCCTCGCAGCCGCCTCCGACGCGGGCCTCACCCCGGTCAAGGTCAACTCGGTCCTGATGCCGGGTCTCAACGCGGACGAGGCCCCCGACCTGCTGGCCTGGGCCCTGGAACACGCGTACGAACTCCGCTTCATCGAGCAGATGCCGCTCGACGCCCAGCACGGCTGGAAGCGCGAGGGCATGGTCACCGCCCAGGACATCCTGGCTTCCCTGCGCACCCGCTTCGAACTGACGGAGGAGGGCGCCGGCGAGCGCGGTTCGGCCCCGGCCGAGCGCTGGCTGGTGGACGGCGGCCCGCAGCGGGTCGGCGTGATCGCCTCGGTGACCCGCCCGTTCTGCGCGGCCTGCGACCGCACCCGGCTCACGGCCGACGGCCAGATACGCACCTGTCTGTTCGCCACCGAGGAGACCGACCTGCGCGCCCTGCTGCGCTCCGGCGCGCCGGACGAGGAGATCGCCGAGCTGTGGCGCAAGGCGATGTGGGGCAAGAAGGCGGGCGCCGGCCTCGACGACCCGTCCTTCGTCCAGCCCGACCGCCCCATGTCAGCGATCGGCGGCTGAGTCCTCCCACTCCCGGAGCGGGACCACGTCCTTCAGGAAGCCGCGTACGCCGAGGAACTGCGACAGATGCTCGCGGTGTTCCTCGCAGGCGATCCAGGTCTTGCGCCGCTCCGGGGTGTGGATCTTCGGGTTGTTCCACGCCAGCACCCATACGGCGTCGGCCCGGCAGCCCTTCGCGGAACAGATCGGTGTCTCACTCACGGAAAGATTCTCGCAGAGGCGAGCCGAGGCGAGCGGAGGGGGATTCACGCGGCCGGACCGAAGTGAATTCGCGCGGAAACGGCTGCGAACAAGGCGACGCCGAGCAGCCACGGGGGGAGCTGCCCGGCGTCGGTCTGTCGCTCCGACGGGGGATGCGGAGCGCGTACGCAGTATGTCACGCACCACTGGCCGACCGGCACAAGAACAGCATGATTGAACTGAGCTTTTCCTGAGCTTGGCGGGAAGTCGTCTTCCGCTTTTTCCGCTCCCGCGCTGCTCAGGCTCGGTCGGAACGTTTCTCCCGGGACTCCGCCCCTGGCCGGGCCGAAGCCTCCTCCGGGCCGGAATCCGACCGCTCCGCTGACTCTTCGTCACGAGGCTCGTCACGAGACGGTGTGATCATCGGCTTGGACGGCATCACGACGAAGGTCGACGGGAGCGACTGCGGCCGTTCCCGCCCCGCGTTTGCGATCACCACGGCGATGTACGGCAGCGCGGCGCCCAGCACCAGCGCCACGATGGCGACGTACCGCTCCACGTTCCACAGCGAGGCGGCCAGGATCACGGACACCGTGCGGATCGACATCGAGATGACGTACCGCCGCTGCCGGCCCCGCACGTCCTCGGCCAGGCCGGTCCGGGCACCGGTGATCCGGAATACCTCGCCACGCTGCTTGCCCATCAGTCCACCATCCGCCCGCATGGGTCCAACCCCGGCCCGAAGCCGCATCCGGGCCCGAACCGGACCCGGCACACCCACCCACGGTACGCCGCCGGGCCGCCGCGCTCGATACCGGGGCGCCGCCCGGCCTGCGGGAACGTCCACCGTCCGGGTGCGTCCGGCATGCGCGCAGGCCGGGGCACACCCACACTGGCCAGGACGATCAGATCGATCAGGTCGGACCGGACGAGGAGGCCGCCATGGGCTGGCTGTGGGCGATCATCGTGGGATTCGTGCTGGGCCTGCTCGCCAAGGCGATCATTCCCGGCAAGCAGCACAGCCCCCTGTGGCTGACCACCATCTGCGGCATCCTGGGCGCCCTGGCGGGCAACGCCATCGCGCGCGGACTGGGAGTCGCGGAGACCAAGGGCATCGACTGGAGCCGGCACATCTTCCAGCTCGTCGCGGCGATCATCATCGTGTTCTTCGTCGACATGCTCTACACCGCGACCCTCGGCAAGCGCCGCAAGCGCAAGTACGACGAACGGGTGTGACCCGCGTACGGCAGAGGGCGGCCTCCCCGTGAAGGGAAGCCGCCCTCTCTTCATGCCTCAGACGCCCGTGACCTCGACCGCCGCCAGGTTCTTCTTGCCCCGGCGCAGCACCAGCCAGCGCCCGTGCAGCAGCTCCCCGGCGTCCGGGACGGCGTCCTCACCGGCGACCTTGACGTTGTTCACGTAGGCCCCGCCCTCCTTCACCGTGCGCCGCGCGGCCGACTTGCTGGCCACGAGACCGACCTCGGCGAGCAGGTCCACCACCGGGCCCAGCTCCGCGACCTGGACGTTCGGCAGCTCGGAGAGCGCGGCGGCGAGCGTCGCCTCGTCCAGCTCCGCCAGCTCGCCCTGGCCGAACAGCGCCTTGGACGCGGCGATCACGGCGGCGGTCTGGTCCGCGCCGTGCACCAGCGTGGTCAGCTCCTCCGCGAGCGCGCGCTGCGCGGCACGGGCCTGCGGACGCTCCTCGGTGAGCCGCTCCAGCTCCGCGATCTCCTCGCGGGACTTGAAGCTGAAGATCCGCAGGAACTTGGAGACGTCCCTGTCGTCCGCGTTCAGCCAGAACTGGTAGAAGGCGTACGGCGTGGTCATCTCCGGGTCGAGCCAGATGGTGCCCGACTCGGTCTTGCCGAACTTGGTGCCGTCCGCCTTGGTGATCAGCGGGGTGCCCAGCGCGTGGACCACGGCGTCCGGGTCGACCCGGTGGATCAGGTCGGTGCCCGAGGTGAGGTTGCCCCACTGGTCGCTGCCGCCGGTCTGGAGCGTGCAGCCGTAGCGCCGGTACAGCTCCAGGAAGTCCATGCCCTGGAGGATCTGGTAGCTGAACTCGGTGTAGCTGATGCCCGCGTCGGAGTTCAGCCGACGGGAGACGGCCTCCTTGGCGATCATCTTGTTGACCCGGAAGTGCTTGCCGATGTCCCGCAGGAACTCGATGGCCGACATGCCCTGGGTCCAGTCCAGGTTGTTGACCATGACGGCCGCGTTCGGGCCCTCGAAGTCCAGCAGCGGCTGGATCTGCGCGCGCAGCCGCTCCACCCACTGGCCGACGATCTCCGGCTCGTTCAGCGTGCGCTCGGCGGTCGGCTTGGGGTCGCCGATCAGACCGGTGGCGCCGCCGACCAGGCCCAGCGGGCGGTGGCCCGCGTCCTGGATGCGCCGCATGGTGAGGATCTGGACCAGGTTGCCGAGGTGCAGGCTGGGCGCGGTCGGGTCGAAGCCGCAATAGAACGTGACAGGACCGTCCGCGAACGCCTTGCGCAATGCGTCCTCGTCGGTGGAGAGGGCGATCAGCCCACGCCACTTCAGTTCGTCGACGATGTCCGTCACGGTTCTCGTGTCTCCTAGATGATCAGGCGGCGGTCGGGTGACAGCCGAGTACGAGGTTATACGCCCTGGCTGACAGAGCTCATATTGAATTCCGGCACGCGGAGCGCGGGCATCGCGGCCCGGGTGAACCAGTCGCTCCACTCGCGGGGCAGCGTCTGCTCGGTGCGGCCCGCATCGGAGGCCCGGCCGAGCACGCCGACCGGCGACTCGTTGAACCGGAAGTTGTTCACCTGGCCGGTGACCTCGCCGTTCTCCACGAGGTAGACGCCGTCGCGGGTGAGACCGGTGAGCAGCAGGGTCGCCGGGTCGACCTCGCGGATGTACCAGAGGCAGGTCAGCAGCAGGCCGCGCTCGGTGGCCGCGACCATCTCCGCGAGCGAGCGGTCGCTGCCGCCGTCCAGGATCAGGTTGTCCAGCGCCGGGGCGAGCGGCAGGCCGGTCAGGTCCGCGCTGTGCCGGGTGGTGGTGAGGCGGTCGAGGACGCCGTCCTTGATCCAGTCGGTGGCGCGGACCGGCAGCCCGTTGTCGAAGACCGAGCGGTCGCCGCCGGAGGAGTGCGCGACGACGAAGGGCGCGCAGTTCAGGCCCGGCTCGTCGGGGTCGCTGCGCAGGGTCAGCGGCAGCTCGCTGAGCCGCTCGCCGGTACGGGTGCCGCCGCCCGGCTTGGAGAACACCGTGCGGCCCTCGCTGGCGTCCCGTCCGGAGGCGGACCAGAGCTGGTAGATCAGCAGGTCGGCCACGGCGGACGGCGGCAGCAGCGTCTCGTACCGCCCGGCGGGCAGCTCGACGCGGCGCTCGGCCCAGCCGAGGCGCTCGGCCAGCTCGGTGTCCAGGGCGCCGGGGTCGACGTCCTTGAAGTCGCGGGTGGAGCGGCCGGCCCAGGCGGAGCGGGTGTGGTCGGGGGACTTGGCGTTCAGCTCCAGGGTGCCGGTCGGCTGGTCGTGCCGAAGGCGCAGGCCGGTGGAGGTGCCGAGGTAGGTGGAGACGGTCTCGTGGCTGGCGAATCCGTACAGCTCGCGGCCGCCGGACCGGGCGCGCGCGAACGCCTCGCCGAGCGCCGGGGCGAAGTCGGCGAAGACGGCGGAGGAGGTCTCGGCGGGCGCGTCGTGGAAGTCGGGGGAGTCCGGGACCCCGCTGACCAGCGGCTGCGCGTCCTCGGCCGGTCCGGCCGCCCGCGCGGCGGCCTCGGCGGCCCGCACCAGCGGCTCCAGCTCGGCGGCCGTCACCGCCGACCGCGAGACCACACCGGAGGCGGTGCCCTGCTGCCCGTCGACGGTGGCGATCACGGTGAGGGTACGGCCACGGGTCACGCCGTTGGTGGTGAGCGCGTTGCCCGCCCAGCGCAGGTTGGCGCTGGACTCCTCGTCCGCGATCACGACACAGCCGTCCGCCCGGGACAGCGCGAGGGCCTGCTCGACGATCTCGTACGGCTTGCTGGTCCGCGCGCTCATCGCCCGGCCTCCTGCGTGGTGTTGAGGATGTTGACGCCCCGGAACAGGGCGGAGGGGCAGCCGTGGGAGACGGCGGCGACCTGGCCGGGCTGGGCCTTGCCGCAGTTGAAGGCGCCGCCGAGGACATAGGTCTGCGGGCCGCCGACGGCGGCCATCGAGCCCCAGAAGTCGGTGGTGTTGGCCTGGTAGGCGACGTCCCTGAGCTGGCCGGTGATCCGCCCGTTCTCGATGCGGAAGAAGCGCTGGCCGGTGAACTGGAAGTTGTAGCGCTGCATGTCGATCGACCAGGACCGGTCGCCGACGACGTAGATGCCCCGGTCGACGCCCCCGATCAGGCCCTCGGTGGACAGCCCGGCGGGGTCCGGCCGCAGCGAGACGTTGGCCATGCGCTGGACCGGGACATGGCCGGGGGAGTCCGCGAAGGCGCAGCCGTTGGAGCGCTCGAAGCCGGTCAGCCTGGCGATACGGCGGTCGAGTTGGTACCCGGTGAGGGTGCCGTCCTTGATCAGGTCCCAGGACTGCGCGGCCACGCCCTCGTCGTCGTAGCCGATGGTCGCGAGGCCGTGTTCGGCGGTGCGGTCGCCGGTGACGTTCATCAGCTCGGAGCCGTACCTGAGCTTGCCGAGCTGGTCGAAGGTGGCGAACGAGGTGCCGGCGTAGGCGGCTTCGTAGCCGAGGGCGCGGTCCAGTTCGGTGGCGTGGCCGATGGACTCGTGGATGGTGAGCCACAGGTTGGAGGGGTCCACGACCAGGTCGTACAGCCCGGGGTCCACGCTCGGGGCGCGCATCTTCTCGGCCAGCAGCTCGGGGATCTGTTCGAGTTCGGCGTCCCAGTCCCAGCCGGTGCCGGTCAGGTACTCCCAGCCCCGGCCGGTGGGCGGGGCGAGGGTGCGCATCGAGTCGAACTCACCGCTGGAGTCGTCCACGGAGACGGCCGTCAGCTCCGGGTGCAGCCGGACGCGCTGCTGGGTGGTGACCGTCCCGGCGGTGTCGGCGTAGAACTTGTTCTCGTGCACGGTGGTCAGCGAGGCGTCCACGTGGTCGACGCCCTGCGCCGCGAGGAGCCGCCCGCTCCAGTCCGCGAGCAGCGCGGACTTGTCCGCGTCGGGCACGGTGAAGGGGTCGATGTCGTACGACGAGATCCACGTCCTGTCGGCGTGCACGGGCTCGTCGGCCAGTTCCACGCGCTCGTCCGACCCGGCGGCCCTGATCACCTGCGCGGACAGCTTGGCCATCGCCACCGCCTGCGAGGCGACCTTGGCGGCGCCGTCCATCGTCAGGTCCACCCCCGAGGCGAACCCCCAGCTGCCCCCGTGCACGACCCTGACCGCGTACCCCAGGTCGGTGGTGTCCGAGGACCCCGACGGGCGTCCGTCCCGCAGTCGCCAGGAGGCGCTGCGCACCCGCTCCAGCCGGAAGTCGGCGTGCTCGGCCCCGAGGGCGCGCGCACGGGCGAGGGCCGCGTCGGCGAGGGCCCTCAGGGGGAGCGCCAGGAAGGAAGGGTCGATGTGTTGAGCCACGGGCGGGTTCCTCCTGCACAGGGTGGGGTGCTCAGGAGGATACGTCGCTCAGTGGGCGATGCCGTCGATGAGTTCCCGCGCCCCTTGCCGGAGCAGGGCCACGGCGACGGAGGTGCCGAGGGTGGCGGGGTCGAGACGGCCGGCCCACTCGTGCGCGTGCAGCACGGTCTTGCCGTCGGGGGTGAACACGGCCGCGCGCAGGGAGAGTTCGCCCGAGCGCTCGGTACGGGCGTACCCGGCGATGGGGGAGTTGCAGTGGCCCTGGAGGACGTGCAGCAGCATCCGTTCGGCGCTGGTCTCCCGGTGGGTGGCGGGGTCGCCCAGGTCGCTGACGACGTCGGTCGTCTCGGTGTCGTCCTCCCGGCACTGGAGAGCGAGGACGCCCGCGCCGATCGGGGGCAGCATCGTCTCCAGCGTCAGGACTTCACTGACCGCGTCCATCCGCCCGATGCGCTCCAGGCCGGACACGGCGAGGATCAGCGCGTCCGCGTCTCCGGCCGCCATCTTCTCCAGCCGCCTGTTCGCGTTGCCCCGGATCGGCACGCACTCCAGGTGCGGGTGGGACGCGGCGAGCTGCGCGACCCGGCGCACGGAGGAGGTGCCGATGCGGGTCCCCCGCGGGAGCTGGTCCAGGGTCCGGCCCTGCGGGTCTACGAGGGCGTCCCGGATGTCGTCCCGCTTCAGGTACCCGGCGAAGCGGGTCCCTGCGGGGATGGGGCGGTCACCGGGTACGTCCTTCATGCAGTGCACGGCGAGGTCCGCGTCGCCGCGCAGCAGGGCGGCGTCCACCTCTTTGGTGAAGGCTCCCTTGCCCTCGACCTGGGCGAGGTCCCCCATCCACCGGTCACCGGTGGTCGTGACCGGCAGGACCTCGGTACGGACATGGGGGTGCAGTACGGCCAACTCTGCGCGCACGCGCTCGACTTGGGCGAGCGCCATGGGGGAGTTGCGGGAGACGATACGAATCAGATCACCGGGCATGAGGGCACGATACGGCCCACGAACATGGCCCACGCGTCCGAGGTGACGGTGAGGGGCTGGATGCGGGTGTCTTTGGAGTCACGGATGTGGATCGCACCGGGGCGCATGGCGACCTCGACACAGTTGCCGCCACCGGTGCCGCTGTAGCTGCTCTTGAACCATGTCAGTTCGGTGCTCATAGCGCTCCTTGCATGTCTCTCAGCACGTCCGCTGTGGCCAGGTGACTCAGGGCCTGTGAGCGCATCTTTCCATAGCGCTGGAGCATGGGACTCACCAATTTGGGCTGGGTGAGCAGGGTGCTGCAATCGTGTCCTTCGATGTAGCCGACCCACTGGTGGCTGTCGCGTTCGGCGAGGTACATCTGGCCGTCGACACCGCAGTGGTCCACCTGTTGGAGCGGCATGAGGAGGATCTCCACGTTCCGCCGGCTGCCCTGCTCCAAAAGATTTCTGACGACGTCCCGCGTCACTTCCACGCCACCGAGACCGCGCCTCAGGACTGCCTCTTCGATGAGGAAGGAGAACCCGGTGTTCGGCCGCTCGTCCAGGATTCGCTGCCGCTCCAGGCGAGCGGCCACCTGCCGCTCGAACTGCTCCTCCGACAGGGGCGGGATCTGCTGTTCGAACACCGCGCGGATGTACCCCTCCGGCTGTAACAGCCCCGGAATCACTCGGCATTCGTACGCCCACAGGGAGATCGCCTCCTCCTCGATCCCCGCCCACTGCTGAAACCAGGTCGCCAGACCCGACCGCCTCGTCAGGGTCTTGGCCGCCGCTGTGAGGACCTTCGCCGCGTCCTCGCCCAGGACACCCGCTACGCGCGTCGGCAAGTCCGCCGGAGGGAACCGCTTCCCCTGCTCGATCTTGGCGATATAGGGCGCCGAATATTGCACCCGGAGCGCGAACTCCTCCTGAGTCAGGCCCCCTTGGTCTCGCAGCGACTTCAGTACCGCGCCGAACATCTTCAGGCTGTCGGAAGCTTCTGCCCCGTGCTCTGCCACCATCGCCGCCCACCTTTCGCGCACCCCGCTCAACCCGGCCGATCCGCTCATCGTCACGGGGAGTAACCCACCCAGTCCAGAGTGTGCACTGATACAAGCGGAGTTGTATGGGCTTCGTTCCTGTTGGCCCCCCGGAGGGACTCCCCACGCTGGACGTATGTCGCCCACACCCGCCCAAGAGGCAGTCACCGTACGTACGTTCGCGCAGCGTTTCTCCGCCACCCGCCGGGGCGCCCGGCTCGCCCGCCGACTCGCCACGCACCAGTTGGACCAGTGGGGCCACCCGTACGGCACCCCCACCTCCGACACCGTCGCCCTGCTCGTCGCCGAACTCGCCGCGAACGCCGTGCTCCACGGCCGCGTACCGGGAAGGGACTTCGAACTGCGCCTCCACCAGACCCCCGACCGCATCCGCGTGGAGGTCTCGGACACCCACCCCGCCCACCCCAAGCTCCCCGCCCAGGACCCCACCGCAGAGGGAGGCAGGGGCCTCCTCCTGATCGAGGCGGTAGCCACCCGCTGGGGCACGAGCCCCAGGACGGGACCGGGCAAGACGGTGTGGGCGGAGTGCGAGACGGGAGAGTCCTGATCTGTAGGAATCCGACAGGAGCAGGGATGTGTCACTGTCGGTGCCCGATTGTCCGTGGTCGCGGGCGGACCGATAGGTTTCTTGGGAAGCCGCCTGTCAGGCCCGTCACGAGGGCGTCCGGGCGGATTGTCGGAACGTTGTAGACCGCTGATGAAAGGGTGATCCGTTGAGCCGCTCGGTTCTCGTCACCGGAGGCAACCGGGGCATCGGCCTCGCCATCGCCCGCGCTTTCGCCGACGCCGGCGACAAGGTCGCCATCACGTACCGCTCGGGTGAGCCCCCGGCGGGCTTCCTGGCCGTCAAGTGCGACATCACCGACGCCGAGCAGGTCGAGCAGGCGTACAAGGAGATCGAGGAGCGGCACGGCCCGGTCGAGGTGCTGGTCGCGAACGCCGGCGTCACCAAGGACCAGCTGCTGATGCGGATGTCCGAGGAGGACTTCACCTCGGTCATCGACACGAACCTGACCGGCACCTTCCGGGTGGTCAAGCGGGCCAACCGGGGCATGCTGCGGGCCAAGAAGGGCCGCGTCGTACTGATCTCCTCGGTCGTCGGCCTGCTGGGCTCGGCGGGGCAGGCGAACTACGCCGCGTCGAAGGCCGCGCTGGTCGGCTTCGCGCGCTCGCTCGCCCGTGAGCTGGGCTCGCGCAACCTCACCTTCAACGTCGTCGCCCCCGGCTTCGTCGATACCGACATGACCAAGGCGCTCACCGACGAGCAGCGCAAGGGCATCGTGTCGCAGGTACCGCTCGGCCGGTACGCCGAGCCGGAGGAGGTGGCCGCGGCGGTGAAGTTCCTCGCCTCGGACGACGCCTCGTACATCACTGGAGCCGTCATTCCCGTTGACGGCGGACTGGGAATGGGTCACTGAACACCATGAGCGGAATTCTCGACGGCAAGCGCATCCTGATCACGGGCGTGCTGATGGAGTCCTCCATCGCCTTCCACGTCGCCAAACTGGCCCAGGAGCAGGGCGCCGAGATCATCCTGACCGCGTTCCCGCGGCCCACGCTGACCGAGCGCATCGCCAAGAAGCTGCCGAAGCCGGCGAAGGTCATCGAGCTGGACGTCACCAACGAGGAGCACCTCGCGCGCCTGGCCGACATCGTCGGCGAGGAGCTGGGCGGCCTCGACGGCATCGTCCACTCCATCGGCTTCGCCCCGCAGGACGCCCTCGGCGGCAACTTCCTGAACACCCCGTTCGAGTCGGTCGCCACCGCCATGCACGTCTCGGCGTTCTCGCTCAAGGCGCTCACCATGGCCTGCCTGCCGCTGATGCAGAACGGCGGCTCGGTCGTCGGCCTCACCTTCGACGCGCAGTACGCCTGGCCGCAGTACGACTGGATGGGCCCGGCCAAGGCCGCCCTGGAGGCCACCAGCCGCTACATGGCGCGTGACCTGGGCAAGCAGAACATCCGCTGCAACCTCATCTCCGCGGGCCCGATCGGCTCCATGGCCGCGAAGTCCATCCCGGGCTTCTCCGACCTGGCCGCCGTCTGGGACACCCGTTCCCCGCTGGAGTGGGACCTGAAGGACCCGGAGCCCGCCGGAAAGGGCGTCGTCGCCCTCCTCAGCGACTGGTTCCCCAAGACCACCGGCGAGATCATCCACGTCGACGGCGGTCTGCACGCGATCGGCGCCTGACCAACACCGCGCACACGAGAGGCCCGTACCCCTTCAAGGGGGTGCGGGCCTCTCCGTCGCGTGGGGACATGCGAAGCCGCCCAGGGGGCACGCGTTCACACATCCAGAGGTGCGGACGCGCCCAACAGGCCACTCACCGGGGCGACTTGACGTTTCGCTGGTGATCGCTTGTCCGAATAACTACGCGTATTTTACCTGGAATTGATCACGAATCGATCACGGTGATCATGATCCGCTTTCGCGGGCTGTGAATAGCGGGTGAAGCTTGGGTGCCCCTCCGGGTCGCACTCCCGGAGAGGCGGCGAGGCCGAATCCGGCCTCGCGAACGCCGTCACACCAGGAGTGATCCATGCGTTCGTCCCTCAATATAAGCAAGGTCGCCGCAGTTGTGGCCTGCGCCGCCGTGTTGCCGCTCGCCGCGGCGCCCGCCGCATCCGCCGAGGACGCCTAGGGAAGCAAGGCGCAGGGTGGCGGAGTGTCCATCCAGGCCATCGACAGCTACCTCTCGGGCGTACGGCCGGGCTTCCAGTCCAGCAAGACCGACATCGGCTCGGCACCGACGATCATCGACTTCTACAACTGCAAGACCTCGGACCACGGCTTGGTGGACGAGTCGACCAAGGTCCAGCTGATCAACTACAACTACACCACCCCGAACGAGTATTGGGAGGAGAAGACCTTCACCGCCTGCTTCGACGGAGGTCAGTCCCACGGAGAGTGGGCCGGACGCAAGGGCGATGACCTCTTCTTTCAGATCAAGGCGGTGAACGGGACCACGAACAGCGGCAGTGGGCCGACGCTCAGCGCGACTCGCGTTCACATGTGGTGATTTGAGGAGCCAGAGGGCCCGCACCGATCCGGTGCGGGCTTTTCCACCGTCAGAGAGCACGCCCCATGCCCATCGGCTTCCACTCCGCTGCGTTCGGTTATCGACGCCGCACTCCGGTCATCCACGACTTCACCTTTGTCTTTCCGCCCGGGCGGACCGTGTTTCTCGGCCCCAACGGGGCGGGGAAGTCGACGGTCCTGTCTCTGGCGGCTTCCGTGCTGATGCCGAGGTCCGGCACCGTCGCGTACGGCAGGCAGAGGACCGGCCGGCGCGGTGACCTCGCCGAATACCGCCGGCGTATCGCATGGCTGCCCCAGCGCATCGAGTCGGTGCCCCGGCTGACCGCCCGCGAACAGGTGGCCTACGTCGGCTGGCTGAAGGGCATGAACCGCAGGGACGCCTGGGACGCCTCCCTCGGCGCCCTCCAGCGGGTCGAACTCGCGGACTTCGCCGACCGCAAGGTGCACCGGCTGTCCGGCGGACAGCAGCGTCGGGTCGGCGTCGCGCAGTCCCTGGTGCACGAGGCCGAAGTCCTCCTCCTGGACGAGCCGACGGCCGGCATGGACCCGCGCCAGCGACGCGTCTTCCACGAGATCCTCGCCGGACTCGACCAGCACGTACTGCTCTCCACCCACGACGTCGCCGACCTGGAGGACACCTACGACCACGTCGTCGTCCTCAACGGCGGAACCGTCCGGTTCGCCGGCGCGGTACGCGAGTTCCACGCCATGGCACCACCCGGCACCGCGCCCGGCCGCCTCGCGGAAGCCGCGTACTACCACACGGTCCAGGAGGAGACCGCATGCGCGTGACGACAGCGCTGCGGACCACCAGCGTGGTCTGGGTCGCACCTCTGGTCCTCGCGTGGGTGTGGCTCGTCACCAGTCACGAGGCCGCGAACGAACCCGCCTACTGGGCCGGCAACACCGCCCTGGTCGGTCACACCCTGCCCTTCTACGCCCCGGCCTGCGCGGCCTTCGCGGCCTGGGAGGCCGGGCGGCTGAAGCGGGCCGGTGTCCAGCGGCTGGCACCCGTACGCGGCAGATACGCGATCGCCTTCGGCGTCCTGTGGCCCGTGGTGGCCCTCGGAGTGACGGCGGTCGCGGCCTGCCTGCTGACCGTGCGCCTGGAGACCGGCGCGGCACACGACTGGCCGCACCTGGGCGTCCTCGCCATGGCCGGCTACCTCATCATCGTCCACACCGTCATGGGCTACGGGCTCGGCATGCTGCTGCCCCGCATTCTGGCCACCCCGCTGATCCTCGTCGTCGACTACCTGTGCCTCGTCATGCCGGTCACGGTCGTCGACCCGATGTGGCTGCGCGAACTGACCGGATGGCTCGACGCCCCCTACGGGGACCTGACCGTCACCATGAACCCGGTGGC
The DNA here is from genome assembly GCF_004328625.1 of Streptomyces seoulensis. Lineage (NCBI taxonomy): Bacteria > Bacillati > Actinomycetota > Actinomycetes > Kitasatosporales > Streptomycetaceae > Streptomyces > Streptomyces seoulensis. The sequence goes on along the minus strand of NZ_CP032229.1, from coordinate 1,258,623 downwards.
GCTCGCCGTCCCGATGGTGCTGGCCACGGGCATCCTGGCCGCCGTGCTGGTCAGCGCCGGGATCGCCCGGTGGCGCGGCCCCCGCGTCGTACGCGTCGGCGCCGCGGCCGCCGCGTCCGTGGTCTGCCTGAGCGTGTTCACCGTCTCGGCCGTCATGCCCGTGCGCGACTGGACCGGTGACCCGCCGCCGCGCCCCCGCGCCGACCCGCCGGTGTGCGCGGGCGCCGCACCCCGGATCTGCGTCCCCGTAGAGGCCGCGGGCAGCCTGAAGCCGCTGTCCGGCGCCGCGAAAGAGGTCGTACCGCGTCTCGTCGACGCGGGCATGGAGCCGCCGGAGCAACTCGCCTTCGTCTCCGACGCGGCCCGCACCGGCCCCCGGACGTGGAAGCTGTTCCTCTACCGCGACATGACCGACGTCGACCTGAGGGCGAGCATCGCCGCGTCGGCGCTGCCCACGATGCCGTCGTGCCCCGACACCTCCGACGTCCGCACCGGCCACGCGGGCACGCTCGCCGCCTGGCTGATGGTCAAGGGCGGCATGGGCGCCGACGAGATCCAGAGCCAGCGCGGCCAGAAACTGGCCGCCGACCCCCGGGTGATGTCCGTGGTGGACAAGGAGACGAAACTGCCCTCCGCCCAGCAGCTCGCGTGGTTCACCCGCAACGTCACGCTGCTGAAGCGGTGCCTGCCCGCCCCGGAGACCCTGCCGGCCGTTGCCGCAGAAGGGGAGTGACCCGATGCGCATCTGGCTGAGAACGCGATGGATCACCGTCCTCGCCGCAGCGCTCGCGGCCTACGCCGCGCTGACCGCGGCGGCCGGCGACACCCTGGTCGACCTGCCCTCCCTGGGCAGCGATGCCGCCCGGCCCCTGGTGCTCTTCGCTCCGCTCCTGGTCTGCATGGGGCTGGCGGTCTGCCTTGGCAGCAGGCTCCCCGCCGCCGAGGCGTCGGGCAGCCGTCCGGTGGGCCGCTTCGACCAGGCGCTCATCCTGGCCGCCGTCCTGGCCACCGTCGTGGTGGCGTACGCGGTCGCCGTGCTCCTCGACGCCCCGACTGCGAACACGGCGGGCCGCAATACGGCGTTCCTGGTCGGGCTGATGCTCTGCGCGCGCCGGATCGCGGGTCATCAGGCGGCGGCCATCACCCCCGTCGCCTGGGTGATCACGATGATGCTCATCGGCAACACGGGCGGCAGCGGTCAGCCCCACCCCTGGACGGTCATCCTCATGCCCCCGGACCACCTGCCCGTCGCCCTCGCCGCCACCGCCGTGCTGGCTCTCGGCGTGGGCTCGGCCCCGCACGCCGCGATGCTCCGCGAGGCCACCTGAGCCGCCCCGTCAACCGTTCGGGTCACCGGCCGGGCCGTCCCGGCTCCGGCGGCGCACGCTCGTAGTACGCGTCCCCTCCGCAGCCCTGGCCGAGGAGGTTTCCTCTACGTGCGTCCTTCCCGCAGCCTGACCCCGGTGACCGTGGTCGCGGCGCTCGTCCTCGCGCTGCCCGGCGGTGTCGCGCGCGCCGGTGACGGCAAGCCGCACGCGCCCGACCTCTTCGGGGCGTCCTGCCGTATCAAGGTGGACGGGTCCGAGGTGGTGGCGTACTGCCACAACCCGTATGTGCACGTCGACCGGGTGCGGCTGCATGTCGAGTGCGCCCGGTGGTGGGACATCGACACCGACAGCGCCCCGGTGGCGGCGGGGCCCGCCCTGACGGTGAAGCTGACCGGGCGGTGCTGGAAGGAGATCCGGGTGGTGTGGATCAGTCACCAGAAGGCGGGCTGAACCGCTCCGGACGGCACTGGAAGGGGTAGCCCGCCGCCTCCGTGGCCGCCGCCCGCGCGTCCCCGGTGCGGATCGCGTCCACCAGCCGGGTGTGGTCCATGTACGCACGCGGCTCCAGCTCGGCGCCCACGTCCGCGCGCAGCCACTCCCGCAGCACCTCGCCGAGGTCCGCGTACATCGCCGTCATCACGTCGTTGTGCGAGGCGGACACCACGGCCAGGTGGAAGGTGGCGTCGGCCGTCACGAACGCCTCCGCCTCCCCGGCCTCCCACGCCTCCTCGCGCCGGGTCAGCAGCGCGTCCAGCTGCTTGAGGTCCTTCTCGGTACGCCGCTCCGCCGCCAGCCGCGCCGCCGACGACTCCAGGGTGGACCGCAGCTCCGCGATGTGCCGGGGATCGGCGTCCGCGAACCTGCGGTGCATCACCCCGGCCAGCTCGCTGGTGGCGACCACATAGGTGCCGGAGCCCTGGCGGATGTCGAGGAGGCCGTTGTGCGCGAGTGCACGTACCGCCTCGCGGACGGTGTTGCGGGCCACGCCCAGCTGCTCGACCAGCTCCGGCTCGGTGGGGATGCGGGAGCCGACCGGCCACTCGCCGGACGTGATCTGGGCGCGCAGCTCCGCGATGACCTGTTCGGACAGCGCCGACCGGCGCGGGTGGCTCAGAGGCATGGCTCACCTTGGCACGTGAGTTCCGGCCCGCACCAACGGAATGGACAACCAATCATCCCATGATTCTATGATGGGTCTCATGGCTGAGGAGACCCGGACCGTGCGGAAGCCCGCCGTCCCCGAAACAAGCACCCCCCTGACGACACCCACCGCCCCGCCCGCCTGGGCCGTGCGCCTGGTGATCGTCGGCATCGTGCTGGCCGCGCTCAACCTCCGCCCGGCCATCACCAGCCTGGGCGCCCTCCTGGAGGAGGTCCGCGACGGCCTCGGCATGAGCGGCGGCGTCGCCGGACTGCTCACCTCCGTGCCCCCGCTCTGTTTCGCCGTCTTCGGCGCCACCGCGCCCCGTCTCGCCCGCCGCTTCGGCCCCGGCGCGGTGGTCTGCGCGGGCATGACCGCCATCACCGCCGGCCTGCTGATCCGCCCCTACATCGGCTCCACCGCCGGATTCCTGGCGGCCAGCGCGCTCGCCCTCATGGGCATCGCGCTGAGCAACGTGCTGATGCCGGTCATCGTCAAGCGCTGGTTCCCGGACCGCGTCGGCAGCATGACCGGCCTGTACTCGATGGCGCTGGCCCTCGGCACCGCCGTCGCCGCCGCCGTCGCCGTGCCGGTCACCGGCGCCCTCGGCGGCCACTGGCAGTCCGGGCTCGCCGTCTGGGCCGTCCTCGCGGGCATCGCCGTACTGCCCTGGCTGCCGCTGGTCCGCGAGCGGGTGCCCGCGCCCGTCCCGGTGCCGGGCGCGGAGGCGGGCCCCCGGCTGCGCATCGCCCGCAGCCGCACCGCCTGGGCGCTCGCCGTCTTCTTCGGCCTCCAGGCCACCGCCGCGTACATCACCATGGGCTGGATGCCGCAGATCTTCCGCGACGCCGGCGTCCCGGCCGGTACGGCGGGCGTGCTGCTCGCGGTCACCATGGTGATGGGCGTCCCGCTGGCCTTCGTCATCCCGCGCGTGGCGAGCCGGCTGCCGCACCAGGGGCCCATCGTGCTGGTCCTGGGCGCCTGCGGCCTCGCCGGGTACGCCGGGCTGTACCTCGCTCCCGCCACCGGGGCCTGGGCCTGGGCGGTGCTGCTGGGCATCGCCAACTGCGCCTTCCCGCTCGCGCTCACCATGGTCGGCATGCGGGCCCGCACCGGTCCGGGCGTGGCCCAGCTGTCCGCGTTCGCGCAGAGCACCGGGTACCTGCTCTCCATCCCCGGGCCGCTGCTGGTCGGCGTGCTGTACCAGCGCAGCGGGGGCTGGGGCGTGCCGATCGCGCTCATGGCCGCGCTGATGCTGCCGCAGATGGCGGTCGGGTTCCTCGCCGGGCGCGACCGGATCGTGGAGGACGAGGCCCACTGAGGCCGGGGGCGGCGGCCCCTGGCCCCGGCGGGGGTGGGACACTGGCCGCATGCAGCCTGTGCTCGACCCGAACCCCCAGAACGGCCAGAAGAAGATGCTGATCGTCTTCGGCTCCTTCTTCGCCATCTTCGTCGTCATCGGCATCGTCGCGATGCTGCTCGCCCCCTCCTGACCGTCTCCGCCCGGAGGGGTCCGGCGGGGGTTTTCCCCACCATCCCCTAGGGGGCGGAGATCAGGGTCAAGTGGGTGGAAGCCCGGATGGGTTGACCGGCGGTGACCGCGTAGCTTCGAGGGGTACCGGGAGAGCGATTCCCGGACGGTCCGACGAGCGACGGAGGCGACCATGCCGGCACCCGCCCACACCCGGCCCCACCCCGCCGGCACCCGGCTGCCCTGGTGGGCGCTGGCGCTGCCGATACTCGCGTTCGTCGCGCTGCTCCTGCTGATCATGAACCCCTCCGACGCGCACGCGGCGAGCGGCGACCCCGCCCTCGCGCAGATACTGGAGCGCGCCCGGCACCTCGCGGAGCGCTGAGGGCGGCCCCCTGCCACCGGTGAATCCGCATGTCAACTCCCTGCGCCAGGTGGCCTGTTTCATGCGAAGCTGGGTGACATGAGCGTCGCTGAACCCCGCAGGATCGTCCTCTTCCGCCATGCGAAAGCCGACTGGCCCCAGGTTTCCGACGATGAGCGGCCCCTCGCCGACCGGGGCCGCGCGGACGCCCCCGTCGCCGGCAGCAGGCTCGCCGACACCGGGATCTCCTTCGACCTGGCCGTCTGCTCCACCGCGGTACGCACCCGCGAGACATGGAAACTCGCCGTACCCGAGCTGGATCACCGGCCGAAAACGGTCTATGAGGACCGGGTCTACGACGCCTCGCCCGGCGAGCTGATCGCCGTGCTGAACGAGACGCCGGACGACGTGCGCGACGCGATCCTCATCGGCCACAACCCCGGCGTGCACAACCTGGTCGAGATCCTCGCCGGAACCGCCGAGGGCGACGCCCGCGAGCGGATGAACCGGCGCGGCTTCCCCACCTCCGCCTTCGCCGTGCTGACCTTCGACGGCGACTGGAAGGACCTGGAGCCGGGCAAGGCGACGCTGGTCGACTACTGGGCGCCCTCGGAGTGACCTGCCCGGACATGCGGAAGGGCCCGGAAGGTTCCGGGCCCTTCGTCGCGTCCGCTCAGTCCTCGTCGTGCGTCTGCGCCGCCTCGACCTCTTCCCGGCTGACGCCCAGCAGATAGAGCACGGTGTCCAGGAAGGGGAAGTTCACCGCCGTGTGCGCGGCCTCGCGGACCACCGGCTTGGCGTTGAAGGCCACGCCCAGACCCGCCGCGTTCAGCATGTCCAGGTCATTGGCGCCGTCACCGATCGCCACCGTCTGCGACAGCGGCACCCCCGCCTCGGCGGCGAACCGGCGCAGCAGCCGCGCCTTGCCCGCCCGGTCCACGACCTCACCGGTGACCTTGCCGGTCAGCTTCCCGTCGGCGATCTCCAGCGTGTTGGCATGCGCGAAGTCCAGCCCCAGCCGGTCCTGGAGCGCGTCCGTGACCTGGGTGAAGCCGCCGGACACCACCCCGACCTGATAGCCGAGCCGCTTCAGCGTACGGATCAGGGTCCGCGCGCCCGGCGTCAGCCGGACCTCCTCGCGGACCTTGTCCACCACCGACGCGTCCAGCCCCTTCAGCAGCGCCACCCGCGCGTGCAGCGACTGCTCGAAGTCCAGCTCCCCGCGCATCGCCGCCTCGGTCACCGCCGCCACCTCCGCCTCGCAGCCGGCGTGCGCGGCGAACAGCTCGATGACCTCGTCCTGGATCAGGGTCGAGTCCACGTCCATCACCACGAGCCGCTGCGCCCGCCGGTGCAGGCCCGCCGAGACCACGGCGATGTCGACACCGAGTGCCGAGGCGCTCGCGGCCAGCGCGCTGCGCAGCGGCTCGGTCGCCACGCCGGACACCGCGAACTCCACGGCGGTCACGGGGTACTTGGCGAGCCGGAAGATACGGTCGATGTTGCCGCCGGCCCCGGCGATCCGCGCCGCGATGGCCGCCGTCGACTCGGCGGTCAGGGGGTGCCCGAGCACCGTCACCAGGGAGCGGCCGACACCGCGCGGGCGGTTGTCGCCGTGCCCCGAGATGATCTCGGCCTGCATCTTCATCGACTCGGCCCAGCTGTGCACGGTCGACCGGAGGTCGCCCTCCAGCCCCTCACCGGGCTGCGTGACCAGCGCGCACAGCACCAGCCGGCCCCGCGTCACGACCTGCTCGATGTCGACCACGTCGACCTGGAAGGCGGCCAGGGTGTCGAACAGCCCGGCCGTGATACCGGGCCGGTCCTTCCCGAACACCTTGACGAGAAGAGTGGGGACCTCACCGGTCCGCGAAGCGGTGATCTGCGAAGCGCTCATGGTCCCACCACCGTATCCGCCCCCGAACACCCCCCGCCCGACAGGTCCGCCGGCTGGACGGCGCCCCGGCCCGTCCCGCTCGCGGTCAATTGGCCCCCTCCGCACCGGTATCCGCCCCCCCGACTCCCGTCCCCCCACCCGCCCGGCTAACAGTTCGGCGGTCCCGCCTGGAATAGTTCCCCACGATGTTCGACATCCCTAGACTCCCCGTGTCGGGGGTAATTCGGGGGACAACTCAGTGGGGCATGGAGTGCCGGAACTCGTACTGGAAACAAACGGACGGACCTGGACGCTGGAGCCGTCCCGGTCCTATGCCCTCGGACGTGATCCGCAGGGCGACATCGTCTTCGACGACGCCAGGGTGTCGTGGCGCCACGCCACGGTCCGTTTCGACGGGCACACCTGGGTCATCGAGGACCACGGCAGCACCAACGGCACGTTCGTGCAGGGCCACCGCGTCGGCCGGACGGAACTGGGCGCCGGCACGGCCGTACACCTGGGCAACGCGACCGACGGCCCGCGGCTGAACCTGACCGGGGCCGACGCGCACCAGGCCGCGCCGTACGCCGCCCAGTCCGCCACCTGGGCCCAGCAGACGCAGGCCGTACCGCAGGCCACCCAGCCGCAGCCGCAGCCGCAGGGCGCCGAGTGGCACAGCGGCCCGCAGCAGGCCCCGGCCTTCCCGCACCAGCAGGGCGGCACGCCCGCCGCGCCGGACCAGCACGCGCACGGCGACCGCAGCCCGACCACGTTCCACCAGTTCGCCCTCGGCCATGTGATGCGCATCGGCCGTTCGCTGGACAACGACCTCGTCGTCTCCGACCTCCAGGTCTCCCGGCACCACGCCGAGTTCCAGACGACCCCCGAGGGCCGCTTCGAGATCCGCGACCTCGGCTCGCACAACGGCACGTACGTCAACGGCCAGCCCATCGCCAAGGGCGGCACCGCGGTCCTCGGCCCGGACGACATCGTCGGTGTCGGCCACTCCGCCTTCCGCATCGTCGGCGACCGGCTGGAGGAGTTCGTCGACACCGGCGAGGTGTCCTTCTCCGCCCGCCACCTCACCGTCACGGTCGACGGCGGCAAGCAGATCCTGCGGGACGTCTCCTTCGGCGCCCCCGAGAAGTCGCTGATCGCGGTCATCGGCCCGTCCGGCTCCGGCAAGTCCACCCTGCTCAAGGCGCTCACCGGCTACCGCCCCGCCAACGAGGGCGAGGTGCTCTACGACAACCGGAACCTGTACAAGCAGTTCGCCGAGCTGCGCCAGCGCATCGGCCTGGTCCCGCAGGACGACATCCTGCACAAGGAGCTGAGCGTACGGAAGGCGCTGAAGTACGCGGCCAAGCTGCGCTTCCCCGCCGACACCACCCCCGCCGAGCGCGACGCCCGCATCGACGAGGTGCTGCGCGAGCTGAAGCTCGACATCCACAAGGACAAGAAGGTCACATCCCTCTCCGGCGGCCAGCGCAAGCGCGTCTCGGTCGCCCTGGAGCTGCTGACCAAGCCCTCGCTGATCTTCCTGGACGAGCCGACCTCGGGCCTCGACCCGGGCATGGACCGCGACGTCATGCAGCTGCTGCGCGGCCTCGCCGACGACGGCCGTACCGTCCTGGTCGTCACCCACTCCGTCGCCGAGCTGGCCCTGTGCGACAAGCTGCTGGTGATGGCGCCTGGCGGCGCGGTGGCCTACTTCGGCCCGCCGGAGGAGGCGCTGAACTTCTTCGGCTACGACACCTGGGCCGACGTCTTCTCCGCCTTCGAGAACTACCGCGACTACGACTGGGCGGGCCGCTGGAAGGGCTCGCAGCACTACCAGATGTACGCCGCCGACCTGGACGCCGTCGCGGCCCAGTCCGTCACCGCGCCGCCGCCGCAGGCGGTCAAGCCGCCCAAGCCGCAGAGCTGGGGCTCCCAGCTGTTCACGCTGGTCCGGCGGTACGTGTCGGTCATCGGCTCCGACAAGGGCTTCCTGGCGCTCACGGTGATCCTGCCGGCCGTGCTCGGCGCGGTCAGCCTGCTGATCGACCACGAGAAGGGGCTGCTGGTCAACCCGCTCAACCCCAGAACCGGCCTGCACGTGCCCAACGGCACGGCGACGACGGTCCTGCTGATCCTCGCGGTCGGCGCCTGCTTCGCGGGCGCGGCGAACTCGGTCCGCGAGCTGATCAAGGAGCGGGTGATCTACGAGAGGGAGCGCGCGACCGGCCTGTCCCGCTCGGCCTACCTGATGTCCAAGGTGGTCGTGCTGGGCGCCGTCACGGTGCTCCAGGGCCTCATGGTGGGCCTGATCGGCTTCGCCAGCCGGGAGATCCCGGAGCGGGGCCTCGTCCTCGGCGGCTCGACGCTGATCGAGCTGTGCCTGCCGATCATGGCACTGGGCTTCACGTCGATGATGTTCGGTCTGGTCATCTCGTCGCTGGTGCGCACCGCGGAGAAGACCATGCCGCTGCTGGTGATGTTCGCGATCATCCAGGTCGTGTTCACGGGGTGCCTGTTCACACTGCACGGCACGCCCGGTGTCAACGAGTTCTCGTACCTGATGCCGTCCCGCTGGGCGGTGGCCGCGGCCGGCACCACGCTGGACTTCAACAACATCGCGCCGAACACCGACGACCCGACCAGTACCGACCCGCTGTGGAACCACTCGGCGGCGGCCTGGAGCCTGGACATGGTCGTGCTGATCGCGCTCGGGGTGGCCTGCGGCTTCCTCGTCTCGCGCTTCCTGCGGCGGCACGAGCCCGAGGTCATGCGCAAGTAGCGGCGCTCACTCCTCGAGAAGTCACGTGAAGGGCGGCACCCCGTACGGGTGCCGCCCTTCGGCGTCGTCTCAGAGGTCCGCGCCGACCTCAGTACGCGCTGTTGACGTTGTCGATCGAGCCGTACCGGTGCGCCGCGTAGTTGGCGGCGGCGGTGATGTTGGCGACCGGGTCGTAGATGTCGTTCGAGGTGCCCTTCACGTGGTACGTGGCGAAGGTGGGCGGGATCACCTGGAGCAGGCCCTTGGACGGGACGCCGTTGATGGCGTTGATGTCCCAGCCGTTGATGGCGCGGGGGTTGCCGGAGGACTCCCGCATGATGTTCTTGTGCAGGCCGTGGTAGCTGCCCGGGATGCCCTTGGAGTGCATGATGTCGAGCGACTGGCGGATCCAGCCGTCGAGGTTGTTCTTGTAGGTCTTGGCGGCGACGGTCTCCATCTGGGGACGCTTCGCGGACCGGTCGGCGGCCTTCTTGGCGGAGCGCGACTCGGCGGCCTTGCGCTCGGCCGCGGCCTTCTTCGCGGCGTCGGCGGCCTTCTGCTTGGCAGCGGCCTGCTGCTTGGCCTTGATGGCGTCGAGCTTGACCTTGTCGCCGGTCAGCGGGCTGCTGAGCGTGGCGTGCAGGTCGCGGGTCTGGGTCTGCTCGGCGGCCACCGGCTTGGCGGCCACGGCCGGGGTACCACCGGCCACGGTCGTGGCACCGCCGGGAACGGCGGACAGGGCGATGGCAGCGGCGCCGAGGGTGCTGACACCCGCGATGGCGATCTTGTGCTGCTTGTTCAGCGCGGAGAACTTCTCGAGCGGGCGACTGAGACGACGATTCAGGGTGTTCTTGGGCATGGCTTGATGGACCTCTTCGTTAGCGCGGAGGTCGCTCTCGCGTCCGCCGGGGAAATCGGTTCCTCCAGCACGAACGCCGCGGGGTGAACCGCGGCGCTGAGCGACATGAGCAATTCTTAGCGGCCGCAAAATGCCCTGGCAATGATGTGACGTACGAAGCCGGGTAGTGGATCAGGTCCACGTAAAACAGGACAGACCAGCCCATCCGCCCCGTTCATCTAGGGGTGCTCTGTCTCCTATGTCCGTTCGTAAGTGATGTGCGCCCTATGCGAGGGCTCACACCGGTACGGGCCCGATGTCACGCCGGGCTCATCGTGCGCTTCTCTGCGTTAGCAAACTCCCCCCACACCCTGATGTCTGTGCGTGCCCGCCCGCCCGCGCGCGTTGTACCTCCTCGTGAGGCCTCCTGGCACCACGCCGGTACCGTGAGGGCATGCATCCAGGTCCCCGGTCCGGTCTCGCCGCGGTGAGCGCCGCGCTGCTGGCCATGAGCAGGCATCTGGAGGTGCGCGACGTCCTCAAGACGATCGTCGCCTCCGCCCGCGACCTGCTCGACGCCCAGTACGCGGCCCTCGGCGTCCCGGACGACCACGGGGGCTTCGCCCAGTTCGTCGTCGACGGCGTCAGCGACGCCCAGTGGAAGGCCATCGGTCCGCTGCCCCGCCAGCACGGCATCCTCGCCGCGATGCTGCGCGAGGGGCGCCCGGTCCGCCTCGGCGACGTGCGCGAGGACCCCCGCTTCGAGGGCTGGCCCGACGCCCACCCCGAACTCGCCGACTTCCTGGGCCTGCCCGTCCGCGACGGCGACGAGATCATCGGCGCCCTCTTCCTCGCCAACAAGAACTGCCCCAAGCCACAAGGCGGTTGCGGCTTCACCGCCGAGGACGAGGACCTGCTCGGCATCCTCGCCCAGCACGCCGCCATCGCCCTGACCAACGCCCGCCTCTACGAACGCAGCCGCGAGCTGACCATCGCCGAGGAACGCTCCCGTCTCGCCCACGAACTCCACGACGCCGTCAGCCAGAAGCTGTTCTCCCTGCGCCTGACCGCCCAGGCCGCCACCGCCCTCGTGGACCGCGACCCCGCCCGCGCCAAGGACGAACTCCACCAGGTCGCCGCCCTCGCCGCCGAAGCCGCCGACGAACTGCGCGCCGCCGTCGTCGAGTTGCGCCCCGCCGCCCTGGACGAGGACGGCCTGCCCGCCACCCTGCGCACCCAGATCCAGGTGCTCGACCGGGCCCACACCGCCCGCGTCACCTTCAGCGGCCACGGCCTGCGCGCCCTGCCCGCCGCCCAGGAGGAGGCCCTGCTGCGCGTCGCCCAGGAAGCCCTGCACAACGCCCTGCGCCACTCCGGCGCCGAGAACGTCCACGTCGACCTGGCGCGGCGCGGCCGGGGAGCCGTCCTCAAGGTCACCGACGACGGGCGCGGCTTCGACCCCACCGCCGTCCGCCGCGCCGGCCGCCACCTCGGCCTCGTCTCCATGCGGGACCGGGCCGACGGCGTGGGCGGCTCACTCACCGTGGAATCGGCGCCCGGCAAGGGCACCGCGATCGAGATGGAGGTCCCCGGTGGCTGAGCCGATCCGGGTGCTGCTCGTCGACGACCACCAGGTCGTCCGCCGTGGACTGCGCACCTTCCTGGAGGTGCAGGACGACATAGAAGTGGTCGGCGAGGCCGCCGACGGCGCCGAGGGGATCGCCCGCGCCGAGGAACTGCGGCCCGCCGTGATCCTCATGGACGTCCTCATGCCGGGCACCGACGGCATCGACGCCCTGCGCGGACTCCGCGAACGCGGCAACCCCGCCCGCGTACTGATCGTCACCAGCTTCACCGAGCGCCGTACCGTCGTCCCCGCCCTGCGCGCGGGCGCCGCCGGGTACGTCTACAAGGACGTCGACCCCGACGCGCTCGCCGCCGCCATCCGCTCCGTGCACGCCGGGCACATCCTGCTCCAGCCCGAGGTCGCCGAGGCCCTCCTCACCCAGGACGGGCCCAACTCGGGCCAGGGGAGGGGCGGTTCACTCACCGAACGGGAGCGCGAGGTACTCGGCCTCATTGCCGACGGCCGCTCCAACCGGGAGATAGCCCGCGCCCTGGTCCTCTCCGAGAAGACCGTCAAGACGCATGTCTCCAACATCCTGATGAAGCTCGACCTCGCCGACCGCACCCAGGCCGCCCTGTGGGCCGTACGGCACGGCATGACCGACTGAACCGGGACGTCAGCGCCGCTCCCGCTCCTCCACCACCGAGTTGTACGCCGCCACCCGCGCCCGCCGCGCCGTCCGCTCCACCGGGCGCAACGCCTCGGCGCGGGCCCCCATCTCCGAGGCGCTCACCGCCCCGCCGTGCCCCCGCTCCTCGGCCAGCGAGACCAGCAGCCCCACCCGCCCCGCCAGCTCCAGCACCCGCGCGGCACGCGGCGGATACCCCGGCGCCAGCACCTCCCCGTCCCGCTCGGCACGCGCCCGGTACGCGTCGATCGCCGCCGCGGCCATCGGCCCCGACCCCGCCACGTCCAGCCGGGACAGCACCTCGGTGGCCTCCCGCAGCGCCTCCGCCAGCTCCCGCTCCGCCTCACCGAGCGAGGGCACGTCGGCCGGGGGAGCCTCCCGCACCGGGAGCACGTGCCACACCACCTCCACGTGCACGTCGCCCGCCGGACCCGCCTCGGAGACCTCCGGCACCAGCCCGAAGGCGGCCCCCGTGCACACCACCGCCTCCCCGGCGGCCAGCGCCCGCGCGTTGAAGTCCGGCGGACCGCTCAGCCCCAGCGGATGCCCCGGCGCGGGCAGTGCCACCCTGAGCCCGCTCACCCCGAGCGCCCGCAGCCGGCCCAGCGCCAACGTGAGACCCACCACCCCGTTCTCACCCGGCAGCCCGGCCACCCGGTGCACCGCGTCGTCACCGACAGCGGCCAGCACGGCGTCATCCGGCGAGACAAGTCCGACCAAGAGGGCATTTCCCCAAGCGGCGAGGCGTCCTGAACGTGGTTCCGTGAGCATGCCCCCACCCTAAGGACCGGACCGATGGAATGGAGCGGGGCACTCGTGGCGTAGATTTCATATGGGCTGCGCCCATCGGCGCGGCGACCCAGCCACAGGCGTACGCGACAGCCGGGACCGGCCGCAGATCAAGGGGAGACAACGCGCTCATGAGCGATGTTCTGGAGCTTCAGGACGTATCCGTGGTCCGTGAGGGCCGGGCTCTGGTGGACCAGGTCTCCTGGTCGGTCAAGGAGGGCGAGCGCTGGGTCATCCTCGGCCCCAACGGCGCCGGCAAGACCACCCTCCTGAACGTCGCGTCCAGCTACCTCTTCCCCACCCAGGGCACCGCCACCATCCTCGGCGACACCCTCGGCAAGGTCGACGTCTTCGACCTGCGCCCCCGCATCGGCATGGCCGGCATCGCCATGGCGGAGAAGCTCTCCAAGCGCCAGACCGTCCTCCAGACCGTCCTCACCGCCGCCTACGGCATGACCGCCGGCTGGCAGGAGGAGTACGAGGACGTCGACGAGCAGCGCGCCCGCGCCTTCCTCGACCGTCTCGGCATGAGCGACTTCCTCGAACGCCGCTTCGGCACCCTCTCCGAGGGCGAGCGCAAGCGCACCCTGATCGCCCGCGCCCTGATGACCGACCCCGAGCTGCTGCTCCTGGACGAGCCCGCCGCGGGACTCGACCTCGGCGGCCGCGAGGACCTGGTCCGCCGCCTCGGCCGGCTCGCCCGCGACCCCATCGCGCCCTCCATGATCATGGTCACCCACCATGTCGAGGAGATCGCCCCCGGCTTCACCCACGTCCTCATGATCCGCCAGGGCAAGGTGCTCGCCGCCGGACCGATCGAGCTGGAACTGACCTCCCGCAACCTCTCCCGCTGCTTCGGCCTCCCGCTCGTCGTCGAGCAGGCCGGCGAGCGCTGGACCGCGCGCGGCCTCCCGCTCGGCTGACCCGCCGCTTTCGGCCACCACCGGTCCGTCCGCACCCTGTCGGCGGCCCGGCCCCCGGACCTACCATGACCGGGTGAACGCCATAGACGCATGGGTGTGGTGGCTCGTCGTCGCCGTGGCCCTCGGAATCCCGCTCGTCGTCACCGCCATGCCCGAATTCGGCATGCTCGCCGTCGGGGCCGTGGTCGCCGCGGGCGCGGCCGGACTCGGCTTCGGCATCGTCGTCCAGGTCCTCGCCTTCGTGATCGTCTCCGTCGCGCTGATCGCGGTGGTCCGTCCGATCGCGGCCCGCCACAGCAGCCGGCACCCCCATCTGCCCACCGGGATCGACGCGTTGAAGGGCAGACAGGCCGTCGTCACCGAACGGGTCGACGGCTCCGGCGGACGCGTCAAGCTCGCCGGAGAGATCTGGTCCGCCCGCGCCCTCGACGCCGCCCGCGCCTACGACGTCGGCCAGGAGGTGGACGTCGTCGACATCGACGGCGCCACCGCGCTCGTCATCTGACCTCGCACGACTCAACTGAACCGAACAGCACGCGACTTGCCGGACGGTCTGGCAGACTCGACCGGCAAGATCCTTCACGGCCACGGCATCCGCCGCGCGCACCGAAGCGGAGAGGGGATACGGGGAACACGATGGAACCGGTCATCATCGTCCTGGTCATTCTGGTGGTGTTGGTCTTCATCGCCCTGATCAAGACCATCCAGGTCATCCCACAGGCCAGCGCCGCCATCGTCGAGCGCTTCGGCCGCTACACGCGCACCCTGAACGCGGGCCTGAACATCGTCGTCCCGTTCATCGACACCATCCGCAACCGCATCGACCTGCGCGAACAGGTCGTACCGTTCCCGCCCCAGCCGGTGATCACCCAGGACAACCTGGTGGTCAACATCGACACCGTCATCTACTACCAGGTCACCGACGCCCGCGCCGCCACCTACGAGGTCGCCAGCTACATCCAGGCGATCGAGCAGCTCACCGTCACCACGCTGCGCAACATCATCGGCGGCATGGACCTGGAGCGGACCCTGACCTCCCGCGAGGAGATCAACGCGGCCCTGCGCGGCGTCCTCGACGAGGCCACCGGCAAGTGGGGCATCCGCGTCAACCGTGTCGAGCTGAAGGCCATCGAGCCGCCCACCTCCATCCAGGACTCGATGGAGAAGCAGATGCGTGCCGACCGCGACAAGCGCGCCGCGATCCTCACCGCCGAGGGCACCCGGCAGGCCGCCATCCTCACCGCCGAGGGCGAGAAGCAGTCCCAGATCCTGCGCGCCGAGGGTGAGGCCAAGGCCGCCGCCCTCCGCGCCGAGGGCGAGGCCCAGGCCGTACGCACCGTCTTCGAGGCCATCCACGCGGGCGACCCGGACCAGAAGCTCCTCTCCTACCAGTACCTCCAGATGCTCCCGAAGATCGCCGAGGGCGACGCCAACAAGCTCTGGATCGTCCCCAGCGAGATCGGCGACGCCCTCAAGGGCCTCTCCGGCGCCATGGGCAACTTCGGCAACTTCGGCGGAGGCGGGGGCGGCGGCGGGGGCGCCGTACCCCAGCAGAACAAGGGCACCGCCACCGGCACCGACCGCCGCGAACGCCCGACCATCGACTGAGCCGGACACGACAGAGGGCCCGCTCTCCCGGCAGGGGAAAGCGGGCCCTCTGTCATACATGCCCTATGCCGCCGCGGGCGGCGCCAGCCACTCCGGCAGCGCCGCGAAGTCGGCCGACCCCAGCGCCAGCAGCATCGCGTCCGCCGGAGTCGGCTCGAACGGCTGCCGCAGCAACGGCATCCCCGCCTGCGCCGGCGTCCGGTCCGCCTTGCGGTGATTGTCCTCCGCGCAGGACGCCACCGTGTTCAGCCAGGAGTCCGCGCCCCCCTGCGCCCGGGGCACCACATGGTCCACCGTGGTCGCCGCCCGCCCGCAGTACGCGCAGCGGTGCCGGTCCCGCACCAGCACACCCCGCCGCGACCACGGCGCTTGTCTTCGGAACGGCACCCTTACGTATCTGCACAGCCGGATCACCCGTGGCGCCGGCATGTCCACCGCCGTGCCGCGCATCCGCAGCCCGGTGTGCGCCTGCTCCACCACCGCCTTGTCCTGGAGCACCAGCACGACGGCACGGTTCACCGTCACCGTCGACAGCGGCTCGAAACTCGCGTTCAGGACCAATGTGCCACGCATCCCGCCCACCTCCCGTGCGCCTGTCCGCACCCCCGGCGGACCTGGATCAACTCTGGACGGACGCAACGAGATGGACAACGAAATAAAAAGCGCCCGCCCCTGATCAATTCCAAGACCAGGGGCGGGCAAACACCGAAGGGGTACTCAGCCCTGCGCGGGAATCTCGTACTCCCCGATGAGCTGGGCACGCGCCAGCGCGTGGAAACGCAGGTTGAAGCCGACGACCGCCGGAGTGGCGTCCGCGCCGATCCCCAGCTTCTCCTCGTCCACCGCGTACACCGTGAACACATACCGGTGCGATCCGTCGCCGGGCGGCGGGGCCGCGCCGACGTAGCCCGGCGCGCCGTAGTCGTTGCGCGCCTGGATCGCGCCCTTGGGCAGCTCCGCGAAGTCACCGCTGCCCGCGCCCGCCGCCAGCTCGGTCACCGAGGCCGGGATGTCGAAGACCACCCAGTGCCAGAAACCGCTGCCGGTCGGCGCGTCCGGGTCGAAGCAGGTCACGGCGAAGCTCTTGGTCTCCGCCGGGAAGCCGGACCAGCTCAGCTCGGGAGAGGTGTTCCCCTCCGACTGCACCTGGGCGTCCTTCAGCGTCCCGCCCTCGGTGATGTCCTCACTCGTCACCGTGAACGACGGCACGGGCGGATGGAACTCATGGGGGAGCGGCCGCCGCTTGTGCTCGGTCACGTCGATACCTCCTGCTGATCGTTCCGTTCGGTCCTTCCGACCTTAGAACCAGTTCCGCCGGCTGCCGACCTCGGACAGCCACTGGTTGAGGTAACCGGCCCAGTCGGTGCCGTGGAAGTCGTGCAGACCCACCTGGAAGGAGCGGAAGGTGTCCGAGCCCTCGCTGAAGAGGCCCGGCTTCTTGTCCATCTCCAGCACGACGTCCATCGCGTTGTCGTCGGCCACGAAGCTGACCTCGACCTGGTGCAGACCCCGGTACTGCGACGGCGGGTAGAACTCGATCTCCTGGTAGAAGGGGAGCCGCTGCCGGGTGCCCCGGATGTGGCCGCGCTCCATGTCGGCGCTCTTGAAGCGGAAGCCCAGCTGGATGAAGGCGTCCAGCAGCGCCTTCTGCGCGGGCAGCGGGTGCACCCGGATCGGGTCCAGGTCGGAGGAGTCCACCGCCCGCGCGATCTGCAGCTCGGTCGTCACCCCGATGTGCATCCCGCGCAGCTCCTGCCCGTCGATCACCGTGACGGGGGTCTCCCAGGGGATCTCCAGCCCGAACGGCACCGCGTGCACCGCTCCGGCCTGGAGCTCGAAGGCACCGCCGAGCGACACCTTGGAGAACTCGACGTCCTGCTTGTACTCCTGGTCGCCGCTCTCCACCTCCACCCGGGCCTGGAGGCCCACGGACAGGCCCTCGATGTTCTGGTTGACCGAGCCGCCCTGAATCCGGACCTCACCCTGGACGACACCGCCGGGCACCACGTTGACCTCGGTCAGCACCGTCTCCACGGAGGCGCCCCCGGCCCCCAGGCTCGCGAGCAGCTTCTTGAACGCCATTGACTCTCCCTTTACGAATGAACCCTCGACCCGTACAAACGCGAACCGGCCACGACCGGTTCCGCCGGGACGACAGTGCGGCTGCACTACCCTCGGAGGGCATGATCACGCCCCCGGACCGTATGCCACTGCCACGGGAGTTCTTCGACCGTCCCGTCCTGGAGGTCGCCCCCGACCTCCTCGGCCGCCTGATCGTCCGCACCACCCCCGACGGTCCGACAGCCCTCCGCCTCACGGAGGTCGAGGCGTACGACGGCCCGAACGACCCCGGCTCGCACGCCTACCGGGGCCGCACCCCCCGCAACGACGTGATGTTCGGCCCGCCCGGCCACGTGTACGTCTACTTCACCTACGGCATGTGGCACTGCATGAACCTCGTCTGCGGCCCCGAGGGCACCGCGAGCGGGGTGCTGCTCCGCGCCGGCGAGATCGTCGAGGGCGCCGAGCTGACCCGCGAGCGCCGCCTTTCGGCCCGCAACGACAAGGAACTGGCCAAGGGCCCGGCCCGCCTGGCGACCGCCCTGGACGTCGACCGCTCCCTCGACGGCACCGACGCCTGCGCCCCGGGGGACACCCCGATCCGCGTCCTGGCAGGCACGCCCGTCCCGCCTGAGCAGGTACGCAGCGGCCCGCGCACCGGCGTGGCCGGCGACGGGGGCGTCCACCCCTGGCGCTTCTGGATCGCGGACGACCCCACCGTGAGCCCCTACCGGGCCCATGTCCCGAGACGCAGGTCACGTTGACTCGTCCCCGTGGGATGCGTAATGTAGTCCGAGTCGCTTGAACCGGGTACGGCATTCGCCTGCAGCCGGAAGCGGCCACCCACTACCTACGACTTCCCCTGGCGGGGATGATTTCGGCGTGCCCGCACGTCCGAATTCGACTCCGCGAGACTCGATTATGAGTAACAGCGGAGATCGGCTAACGTAGTGAATGTCGAAAGGCCGGACGGCGAAAGCCGAAAAGCCCAAGAAAATCCCACTCCGACTGGGAATCAGACGCCGAAAGGATCTGATAGAGTCGGAAACACCGAAGGGAAGCCCGGAGGAAAGCCCGAGAGGGTGAGTACAAAGGAAGCGACCGTTCCTTGAGAACTCAACAGCGTGCTAAAAGTCAACGCCAGATATGTTGATAACCCCGTCTCCAGTCACTGACTGGGACGAGGTTCCTTTGAAAAAACACAGCGAGGACGCTGTGAACCATCGGACTATTCCTCCGATGGTTCCGCTCTCGTGTGTGTCGACCGGCTGTATTAATTTACTTGCCGAGTAAACATTCACGGAGAGTTTGATCCTGGCTCAGGACGAACGCTGGCGGCGTGCTTAACACATGCAAGTCGAACGATGAACCACTTCGGTGGGGATTAGTGGCGAACGGGTGAGTAACACGTGGGCAATCTGCCCTTCACTCTGGGACAAGCCCTGGAAACGGGGTCTAATACCGGATAACACTGCGGATCGCATGGTCTGCGGTTAAAAGCTCCGGCGGTGAAGGATGAGCCCGCGGCCTATCAGCTTGTTGGTGAGGTAATGGCTCACCAAGGCGACGACGGGTAGCCGGCCTGAGAGGGCGACCGGCCACACTGGGACTGAGACACGGCCCAGACTCCTACGGGAGGCAGCAGTGGGGAATATTGCACAATGGGCGAAAGCCTGATGCAGCGACGCCGCGTGAGGGATGACGGCCTTCGGGTTGTAAACCTCTTTCAGCAGGGAAGAAGCGAAAGTGACGGTACCTGCAGAAGAAGCGCCGGCTAACTACGTGCCAGCAGCCGCGGTAATACGTAGGGCGCAAGCGTTGTCCGGAATTATTGGGCGTAAAGAGCTCGTAGGCGGCTTGTCACGTCGATTGTGAAAGCCCGAGGCTTAACCTCGGGTCTGCAGTCGATACGGGCTAGCTAGAGTGTGGTAGGGGAGATCGGAATTCCTGGTGTAGCGGTGAAATGCGCAGATATCAGGAGGAACACCGGTGGCGAAGGCGGATCTCTGGGCCATTACTGACGCTGAGGAGCGAAAGCGTGGGGAGCGAACAGGATTAGATACCCTGGTAGTCCACGCCGTAAACGGTGGGCACTAGGTGTTGGCGACATTCCACGTCGTCGGTGCCGCAGCTAACGCATTAAGTGCCCCGCCTGGGGAGTACGGCCGCAAGGCTAAAACTCAAAGGAATTGACGGGGGCCCGCACAAGCAGCGGAGCATGTGGCTTAATTCGACGCAACGCGAAGAACCTTACCAAGGCTTGACATACACCGGAAAGCATCAGAGATGGTGCCCCCCTTGTGGTCGGTGTACAGGTGGTGCATGGCTGTCGTCAGCTCGTGTCGTGAGATGTTGGGTTAAGTCCCGCAACGAGCGCAACCCTTGTTCTGTGTTGCCAGCATGCCCTTCGGGGTGATGGGGACTCACAGGAGACTGCCGGGGTCAACTCGGAGGAAGGTGGGGACGACGTCAAGTCATCATGCCCCTTATGTCTTGGGCTGCACACGTGCTACAATGGCAGGTACAATGAGCTGCGAAACCGTGAGGTGGAGCGAATCTCAAAAAGCCTGTCTCAGTTCGGATTGGGGTCTGCAACTCGACCCCATGAAGTCGGAGTTGCTAGTAATCGCAGATCAGCATTGCTGCGGTGAATACGTTCCCGGGCCTTGTACACACCGCCCGTCACGTCACGAAAGTCGGTAACACCCGAAGCCGGTGGCCCAACCCCTTGTGGGAGGGAGCTGTCGAAGGTGGGACTGGCGATTGGGACGAAGTCGTAACAAGGTAGCCGTACCGGAAGGTGCGGCTGGATCACCTCCTTTCTAAGGAGCACTTCTTACCAACTTCGGTTGGTCAGGGGCCAGTACATCGGCGAATGTTCGATGCTGGTTGCTCATGGGTGGAACGTTGACTATTCGGCACACTTCACTGACTTTCTCCTAGTACTGCTTCGGCGTGGAACGGATGGAAGCGGGGAAGGGTGTCGGGCACGCTGTTGGGTGTCTGAGGGAATGAATCCCCTCATTCGCCGGCCCCAGTGCACTCACCAGCTTGTCTGGTGGGGTGATGGGTGGCTGGTCGTTGTTTGAGAACTGCACAGTGGACGCGAGCATC
This sequence comes from Streptomyces seoulensis, assembly GCF_004328625.1. Taxonomy (NCBI): domain Bacteria; kingdom Bacillati; phylum Actinomycetota; class Actinomycetes; order Kitasatosporales; family Streptomycetaceae; genus Streptomyces; species Streptomyces seoulensis. The sequence continues at coordinate 1,238,097 of NZ_CP032229.1, read as the reverse complement.
TGTGGCCAAGTTTTTAAGGGCGCACGGTGGATGCCTTGGCACCAGGAACCGATGAAGGACGTGGGAGGCCACGATAGTCCCCGGGGAGCCGTCAACCAGGCTTTGATCCGGGGGTTTCCGAATGGGGAAACCCGGCAGTCGTCATGGGCTGTCACCCGCTGCTGAACACATAGGCAGTGTGGAGGGAACGAGGGGAAGTGAAACATCTCAGTACCCTCAGGAAGAGAAAACAACCGTGATTCCGGGAGTAGTGGCGAGCGAAACCGGATGAGGCCAAACCGTATACGTGTGAGACCCGGCAGGGGTTGCGTGTGCGGGGTTGTGGGATCTCTCTTCTGTCGTCTGCCGGCGACAGGACGAGTCAGAAACCGTTGATGTAGGCGAAGGACATGCGAAAGGTCCGGCGTAGAGGGTAAGACCCCCGTAGTCGAAACATCAGCGGCTCGTTTGAGAGACACCCAAGTAGCACGGGGCCCGAGAAATCCCGTGTGAATCTGGCGGGACCACCCGCTAAGCCTAAATATTCCCTGGTGACCGATAGCGGATAGTACCGTGAGGGAATGGTGAAAAGTACCGCGGGAGCGGAGTGAAATAGTACCTGAAACCGTGTGCCTACAAGCCGTGGGAGCGTCGGATATGTGCTTGCACATATCTCGTGACTGCGTGCCTTTTGAAGAATGAGCCTGCGAGTTTGCGGTGTGTTGCGAGGTTAACCCGTGTGGGGAAGCCGTAGCGAAAGCGAGTCCGAATAGGGCGATTCAGTAGCGCGCTCAAGACCCGAAGCGGAGTGATCTAGCCATGGGCAGGTTGAAGCGGAGGTAAGACTTCGTGGAGGACCGAACCCACCAGGGTTGAAAACCTGGGGGATGACCTGTGGTTAGGGGTGAAAGGCCAATCAAACTCCGTGATAGCTGGTTCTCCCCGAAATGCATTTAGGTGCAGCGTCGTGTGTTTCTTGCCGGAGGTAGAGCACTGGATAGGCGATGGGCCCTACCGGGTTACTGACCTTAGCCAAACTCCGAATGCCGGTAAGTGAGAGCACGGCAGTGAGACTGTGGGGGATAAGCTCCATGGTCGAGAGGGAAACAGCCCAGAGCATCGACTAAGGCCCCTAAGCGTACGCTAAGTGGGAAAGGATGTGGAGTCGCAGAGACAACCAGGAGGTTGGCTTAGAAGCAGCCACCCTTGAAAGAGTGCGTAATAGCTCACTGGTCTAGTGATTCCGCGCCGACAATGTAGCGGGGCTCAAGCGTACCGCCGAAGTCGTGTCATTCATACAATAGGGCCAACGCCTGTATGGATGGGTAGGGGAGCGTCGTGTGCCGGGTGAAGCAGCCGCGGAAGCGAGTTGTGGACGGTTCACGAGTGAGAATGCAGGCATGAGTAGCGATACAAACGTGAGAAACGTTTGCGCCGATTGACTAAGGGTTCCTGGGTCAAGCTGATCTGCCCAGGGTAAGTCGGGACCTAAGGCGAGGCCGACAGGCGTAGTCGATGGATAACCGGTTGATATTCCGGTACCCGCTGTGAAGCGTCAAACATCGAGCATCGTGATGCTAAGGCCGTGAAGCCGTTCCGGACCCTTCGGGGAATGGAAAGTGGTGGAGCCGCCAGCCCAAGCGGTTAGTAGGTGAGTGATGGGGTGACGCAGGAAGGTAGTCCAGCCCAGGCGGTGGTTGTCCTGGGGTAAGGGTGTAGGACGCAAGGTAGGCAAATCCGCCTTGCACATAGTCTGAGACCTGATGCCGAGCCGATTGTGGTGAAGTGGATGATCCTATGCTGTCGAGAAAAGCCTCTAGCGAGTTTCATGGCGGCCCGTACCCTAAACCGACTCAGGTGGTCAGGTAGAGAATACCGAGGCGTTCGGGTGAACTATGGTTAAGGAACTCGGCAAAATGCCCCCGTAACTTCGGGAGAAGGGGGGCCATCACTGGTGATCGGATTTGCTCCGTGAGCTGGGGGTGGCCGCAGAGACCAGCGAGAAGCGACTGTTTACTAAAAACACAGGTCCGTGCGAAGCCGTAAGGCGATGTATACGGACTGACGCCTGCCCGGTGCTGGAACGTTAAGGGGACCGGTTAGTCACTCTTCGGGGTGGCGAAGCTGAGAACTTAAGCGCCAGTAAACGGCGGTGGTAACTATAACCATCCTAAGGTAGCGAAATTCCTTGTCGGGTAAGTTCCGACCTGCACGAATGGCGTAACGACTTCTCGACTGTCTCAACCATAGGCCCGGTGAAATTGCACTACGAGTAAAGATGCTCGTTTCGCGCAGCAGGACGGAAAGACCCCGGGACCTTTACTACAGTTTGATATTGGTGTTCGGTTCGGCTTGTGTAGGATAGCTGGGAGACTTTGAAGCATGCACGCCAGTGTGTGTGGAGTCGTCGTTGAAATACCAGTCTGGTCGTGCTGGATGTCTAACCTGGGTCCGTGATCCGGATCAGGGACAGTGTCTGATGGGTAGTTTAACTGGGGCGGTTGCCTCCTAAAGAGTAACGGAGGCGCCCAAAGGTTCCCTCAGCCTGGTTGGCAATCAGGTGTTGAGTGTAAGTGCACAAGGGAGCTTGACTGTGAGACCGACGGGTCGAGCAGGGACGAAAGTCGGGACTAGTGATCCGGCGGTGGCTTGTGGAAGCGCCGTCGCTCAACGGATAAAAGGTACCCCGGGGATAACAGGCTGATCTTCCCCAAGAGTCCATATCGACGGGATGGTTTGGCACCTCGATGTCGGCTCGTCGCATCCTGGGGCTGGAGTCGGTCCCAAGGGTTGGGCTGTTCGCCCATTAAAGCGGTACGCGAGCTGGGTTTAGAACGTCGTGAGACAGTTCGGTCCCTATCCGCTGTGCGCGTAGGAATATTGAGAAGGGCTGTCCCTAGTACGAGAGGACCGGGACGGACGAACCTCTGGTGTGCCAGTTGTCCTGCCAAGGGCATGGCTGGTTGGCTACGTTCGGGAGGGATAACCGCTGAAAGCATCTAAGCGGGAAGCCTGCTTCGAGATGAGTATTCCCGCCTCCTTGAGAGGGTAAGGCTCCCAGTAGACGACTGGGTTGATAGGCCAGATATGGAAGCCTGGTAACGGGTGGAGTTGACTGGTACTAATAGGCCGAGGGCTTGTCCTCAGTTGCTCGCGTCCACTGTGTAAGTTCTGAGGCAACGAACAGTTGCCGGTTCAGAGCTGAACTCGAACTCACAAATAAAAAGTGTGCTTGTTCGCTCGAAACCATTAGGGTTTCGGTGGTCATAGCGTGAGGGAAACGCCCGGTTACATTTCGAACCCGGAAGCTAAGCCTCACAGCGCCGATGGTACTGCAGGGGGGACCCTGTGGGAGAGTAGGACGCCGCCGAACAATCTTTGGAGGACCCCTGGTCCCAGCGTTCAGCTGGGACCAGGGGTCCTTTTGTTTTTACAATGCTTGTAGTGCCCGAAGACAGGAGTCACCCGATGTCCACCAACTCTCCCGACGACCGACCGGAGCGCGACCAGCGGCGACGGGACAGTGGTGACCGCGGTGATCGTGGCGGCTACCGCGGCGGCCCGCGTCGGTCCAACGACCGTGGCGACGACCGTCGTTCCGGCGACCGTCCCTCCTTCCGCCGCGACGACCGCGGCGGTGACCGTGGTGGCGACAGCCGTGGTGGCGACCGTGGCGGTTTCCGCCGCGACGACCGCTCCGGCGACCGTCCGTCCTTCCGCCGTGACGATGACCGTCGTGGCGGCGACCGTCCCGCGTTCCGTCGTGACGACAGCCGCGGTGGCGACAGCCGTGGTGGGTTCCGCGGTCGTGACGACCGCGGCGGCGACCGCCCGTCGTTCCGTCGCGACGACGACCGTCGTGGCGGCGACCGTCCGTCCTTCCGCCGTGACGACAGCCGTGGTGACTTCCGCCGTGACGACCGTCGTGGTGACGACCGTGGTGGGTTCCGTGGCCGTGACGACCGTGGCGGCGACCGCCCCTCGTTCCGTCGCGACGACCGTGGCGGCGACCGTCCCGCGTTCCGTCGCGATGACAGCCGTGGTGACTTCCGCCGCGACGACCGTCGTGGCGATGACCGTGGCGGCTTCCGTGGCCGTGACGACCGTGGCGGCGACCGCCCCTCGTTCCGCCGCGACGACCGCTCCGGCGACCGCCCCTCGTTCCGTCGTGACGACGACCGCCGTGGTGGGGACCGTCCGTCCTTCCGCCGCGACGAGCGTTCCGGCGACAGGCCGGCGTTCCGTCGTGACGACAGCCGTGGTGACTTCCGCCGTGACGACCGTCGTGGTGACGACCGTGGTGGGTTCCGTGGCCGCGACGACCGTGGCGGCGACCGTCCCGCGTTCCGTCGTGACGACGACCGCCGTGGCGGGGAGCGTCCGTCCTTCCGCCGCGACGAGCGCTCGGGCGACCGTCCCGCGTTCCGTCGTGACGACAGCCGTGGCGACTTCCGCCGCGACGACCGTCGCGATGACCGCCGTGGCGATGACCGTGGCGGCTTCCGTGGCCGTGACGACCGTGGCGGCGACCGTCCCCCCTTCCGTCGTGACGAGCGCTCCGGCGACCGTCCTTCCTTCCGCCGCGACGACGACCGCCGTGGTGGCGGCGACCGTGGTGGGTTCCGTCGGGACGACAGCCGTGGTGGTGACCGGGGCGGTTTCCGTGGCCGGGACGACCGGGGCGGCGACCGTGGGGGATACCGCGGCCGTGACGACCGTGGCGCCCGGCCGGGCGAGCGCGGTGGGTACCGGGGTCGTGACGACCGCCGGGACGACCGGGGCGGCGACCGCGGTGGATACCGGGGCCGTGACGAGCGCGACCGCGACCGCGAGCCGATCAAGCGCCTGCCGATCCCGGACGACGTCACCGGCAACGAGATCGACAAGGACGTTCACCAGGAGCTGCTGAGCCTCCCGAAGACGCTCGCGGAGGACGTCGCCAGGAACCTGGTGATGGTCGCGCGGCTCATCGACGAGGACCCCGAGGGTGCCTACGGCTACTCCAGGGTCGCCCTGCGTCTGGCGTCCCGTGTGGCCGCCGTGCGCGAGGCCGCCGGCTTCGCCGCCTACGCGAACCAGAAGTACAGCGAGGCCCTGGCCGAGTTCCGCGCCGCCCGCCGGATGACCGGCAACACCGAGCTGTGGCCCGTGATGGCGGACTGCGAGCGTGGGCTCGGGCGTCCGGAGAAGGCGCTGGACATGGCCGGTGCCCCCGAGGTGCAGAAGCTGGACAAGGCCGGCCAGGTCGAGATGCGGCTCGTCGCCGCCGGTGCCCGGCGTGACCTGGACCAGCTCGACGCGGCCATCGTCACTCTCCAGAGCCCGGAGCTGGCCTCCAGCTCCGTCCAGCCCTGGACCGCCCGGCTGCGTTACGCCTACGCGGACGCCCTGCTGGCCGTCGGCCGGGAGGGCGAGGCACGGGAGTGGTTCGCCAAGACGGTCGAGGCCGACCGTGACGGCAGCACCGACGCCTCCGACCGGCTCGCCGAGCTGGACGGTGTCGAGTTCGTCGACGCGATGGACGAGGACGACGACGAGACCGAGACCGTGGTGACGGTCGTGGTGGACGAGAACACCACGACCGACGACGCCTCCGACGACGAGCCCTCGGACGAGGACGCGCCCGAGGCCGTCGAGACCGAGGCAGTCGAGACCGAGACCGTCGAGACCGAGACCGTCGAGACCGAGACCGTCGAGCCGAAGGCCGATGAGACCGAGGCCGACGAGCCCAAGGCCGACGAGCCGAAGATCGTCCAGATCAAGGACTCCACCGAGGACTGATCCTCGCGCGGAACAACAGAAAGGGCGGGACCCCAGTGGTCCCGCCCTTTTTTCATGCCCGGAAGCCGGACGCATCCGCTAGATGTCCACCACCCGCAGCACCAGCCCCGACGCCGGCTTCGGCCCGAACGACGTCGACTTGCGCGGCATCGTCACCCCTTGCCGCGCCAGCTCGCGCACGACCTCCTCGCGTACCGGATGCAGCAGCACCGCCGTGCCACCGCCGCGTTCCGCCTTGGCGACGGTCGCCGCCGTGTCGTGGATGTAGGCGATGTGCGCGGGGGAGTCCTCGGGGATGTGCCAGATGTGGTCGAGGAGGGCGGTGTGCAGGACCGTCGCGTCCAGGGAGCGCCAGGCGGCCGGGTGGCCGACCGGGACCGCGCGGGCCAGCAGGGCGGGGTCGGGACGGTCCAGCAGGTGGAAGTCGCCGTCACCGGCCAGCAGGAAGGCGTTGCCCTCGGCGGCCGCCTCGCCGAGCGCCTCCAGCGCCTCGGGCAGGGACACCGCGAGGTGCCGTACCCGGAACAGGTCGCCCACGGCGGCCAGGGCGTCCGCCACCGGGAGGCCGTGCAGCAGGCGGTGGATGGCGCGGACGCGCAGCGGATAGCGGGCGGTGTCGACCAGCAGGACCAGGCCCAGGTCCCAGGGGCCGGGGGCGGGCTGCTCGGCGCGGAGCAGGCGGTAGGTGGCCCAGCGGTGGTGGCCGTCGGCGATGAGCGCCTGGTGCTGGGCGAGGTCCTCGCGGACGACAGCCAGCTCGGCCGGGTCGGTGAGGTGCCACAGACGATGTCGTACGCCGTCCTCGGTGGTGGTCGTCAGCAGGGGCGGGAGCTTCGCCGTGCGCTCGATGGCCTCGGAGGCGGCGCCGTCGCCGCGGTAGGTCAGCAGCAGGGGTTCCAGGTTGGCGCGGGTGGCGCGCATCAGGCCGGCGCGGTCGGCGACCACCGGGTCCATCACGTCCTCGTGCGGGAGGACCACGCCCTCTTCGGGCTCCGAGACACGCAGGGCCCCGATGACACCGCGCTGGAGCGGGCCGTCCCCGTCCGCGTCCTGCTGCTCGTACACGTACAGCGCGGGGACCGGGTCGGGGGCGAGGATGCCGGCGGCGAGCCAGCGGCGCAGGGTGTCGGCGGCCTGTTCGTTGCGGATCTCGGGCGTGTCGGCCTGGGGCAGGATCAGCCGGACGATGTTGTACGGGTCGGCGTCCTGGAGATGGTGCAGGCCGTCCGGCCGTACCACCACGTCGTACGGCGGGGAGGTGACGGAGGCCAGGCTGCCGACCCGTTCGGGGTCGTAACGAAGGCCGCGGAACGGGGTGAGCTCCAGACCTCGGGGCGCCGTTGCTTCCGAGTGACCTGCGATGTTCATCCCGGCATCGTACGTGTGCGGACGGGTTGCGGGATGATCGGGGGAAACACGTCGAACGAGGAGCGATACGGATGAGCCGGAGCGTCAGGACGAGCCCCGAGGGCAGTGAGCGGCCCCTGCACGAGGCGTACGACACGGCGCTGCTCGACCTGGACGGGGTGGTGTACGCGGGCGGTGAGGCCATCGCGCACGCCGTGGACTCGCTGGCCGGGGCCCGTGCCGACGGCATGCACCTCGCGTATGTCACCAACAACGCGCTGCGCACCCCGGACACGGTGGCCGGGCACCTGACCGAGCTGGGCATACCGACCGGCGCCGAGGACGTGATCACCTCCGCGCAGGCGGTGGCCCGGCTGATCAGCGAGCAGGTGCCGGCCGGGGCCAGGGTGCTGGTGATCGGCGGCGAGGGGCTGCGGGTGGCGCTGCGCGAGCGCGGGCTGACCCCGGTGGACTCGGCGGACGACGACCCGGCGGCGGTGGCGCAGGGGTACGGCGGCCCGGACTTCCCGTGGGGGCGGTTCGCGGAGGCGTCGTACGCGGTGGCGCGCGGGGTGCCGTGGTTCGCGTCCAACACGGACCTGACCATCCCGAGCGGGCGGGGCATCGCGCCGGGCAACGGCGCGGCCGTGGAGGTCGTCCGGATCGCGACCGGTGCCGAGCCGCAGGTGGCGGGCAAGCCGCTGCCCCCGATGCACAAGGAGACCATCCTGCGCACCGGAGCCGAGCGGCCGCTGGTGGTCGGGGACCGGCTGGACACCGACATCGAGGGTGCCTACAACGGCGAGGTCGACTCGCTGCTGGTGCTGACCGGGGTCACCGACGGCGCCCAGCTGCTCGCCGCGCCGCCGCAGCACCGGCCGACCTATGTCGACGCCGACCTGCGCGGCCTGCTGACCGGGCAGCCGGAGGTGGCCAGGGACGGCGAGGGCTTCCGCTGCGGGGGCTGGACCGCGACGGCCGGCCCGGACCGGCTGGAGCTGACGGGCGAGGGGTCCGAGCTGGACGGTCTGCGGGCGCTGTGCGCGGCGGCCTGGACGGCGGCCGGGGACGGCACCTGCGCGCTGGACGCGGAGAAGGCGCTGGCCAGGCTGGGTCTCTGAGGCTCCGCCGGACGGGCGGGATCGAGATCAAATAGGAGGATAGGCTAACCTAACCGCGTGTTGGTCGAGAGTCCTCCGGAACAGCGCGCGGCGACCGCCCCCGCGCCCCCGAAGCGACGGCTGGTGCGTGCCCTCGGGCTGCTGCTGGCCGTCGTGCTGCTGGCGTTCGTCGCCATGGCGAGTATCGGTGTCGGCGCCAAATCGCTGGCGCCGGACCTCGTCTGGCACGGGCTGTTCCACGACAGCGGCACCTACGCCGACATCGTCGTCCGGGACCGTATCTCCCGCACCGTCCTCGGTCTGCTGGCCGGGGCCGCGTTCGGGCTGTCCGGCTCGGTGCTCCAGGCGCTCACCCGCAACCCGCTGGCCGACCCCGGCCTGCTCGGCATCAACGCGGGCGCCTCGGCGGCCGTCGTCACCGCCATCACCTTCTTCGGCGTGACCTCGCTGAGCGGGTACGTCTGGTTCGCGTTCGCCGGGGCCGCCGCCGTGGGCGCGCTGGTGTGGTTCCTCGGCGGCACCCGGGGCGCCACCCCGGTACGGCTCGCGCTGGCCGGCACCGCGATCGGGGCGGCGCTGTACGGGTACCTCCAGGCCGTGATGATCACGGACGACGAGGCGCTGTCCCGGATGCGCTTCTGGACGGTCGGCTCGCTGGACTCCGCCGATCACCGGACCATCATCCAGGTGCTGCCGTTCCTGCTGGCCGGCATGGTCCTCTCGCTGGCGCTGGCCCGGCCGCTGAACGCCATGGAGATGGGCGACGACACCGCCCGCGCGCTCGGCGCGCACCTCAACCGCACCCGCGCGCTGGCCATGCTGGCGGCGACCGTGCTGTGCGGCGCCGCGACCGCCTCCTGCGGCCCGGTCATGTTCGTCGGCCTGATGGTGCCGCACGTGGTGCGCTCCTTCACCGGGCCCGACCTGCGCTGGATTCTTCCGTATGCCGCCGTGCTGTCGCCGGTGCTGCTGCTCGGCGCCGACATCGTGGGCCGGCTCGTCGCCCGGCCCGCCGAGATCCAGGTCGGCATCATCACCGCGCTGATCGGCGGCCCGGTCTTCATCTTTCTCGTACGACGGCGGAGGACGGCGCAACTGTGAAGACACTCTCCCGGAGCCGTGCGGTACGCACCCCCGGCGGGCTCTCGCTGCGCCTGGACCCGCGCTCCCTGATCGTCGTCGTCCTGCTGCTGGTCGCCGTGCTGGCCGCCGGTGTGGCCCTGATCGGCACCGGCGACGCCCACATCCCCGTCATGGACGTGCTGCGGACCCTGTTCGGGAACGGCAACCCGTACCAGGACTTCATCGTCAACGAGCTGCGGCTGCCCCGGCTGCTGGTCGGGCTGCTGGTCGGCGCGTCGCTGGGGCTCGGCGGGGCGCTGTTCCAGTCGATCTCCCGCAACCCGCTGGGCAGCCCCGACGTGCTCGGCCTCGCCCAGGGCTCCACCGCGGGCGCCCTGGTGATGATCGTGCTGTTCTCCGGCAGTGCCGCCGCCGTCACGGCGGGCGCGCTGGTCGGCGGCCTGGTCACCGGCCTCGGCATCTATCTGCTCGCCTGGAAGCAGGGGGTGCACGGCTACCGGCTGGTACTGGTCGGCATCGGCGTCTCCGCCGTGCTCACCGCCGTCAACGGCTACCTGATCACCAAGGCCGACATCGTCGACGCCGCCCGCGCGGTGGTCTGGATGACCGGGTCCCTCAGCGGCCGGGACTGGACCCAGGTCTGGCCGCTGCTGATCCTGTGCGCGGTCGTCGTCCCCGTGGTCCTCGCCAACGGGCGGGCGCTCAGGATGCTGGAGATGGGCGACGACGTGGCGTACGCCCTCGGGGTGCGGGTGCACCGGGTACGGCTGGTGCTGATGACCTGCGCCGTGCTGCTCACCGCCGCCGCGACGGCCGCCGCCGGTCCCGTCGGCTTCGTCGCGCTCACCGCGCCGCAGCTCGCCCGGCGGCTGACCCGCTCGCCGGGCCCCAACCTCGTGCCGTCCCTGTGCATGGGCGCGGTCCTGCTGGTCACCGCCGACTGGGTCTGCCAGCGCCTCTTCGGCGCCGACCAGCTGCCCGTCGGCGTGGTCACCGGTGTCGTCGGCGGCGCCTACCTGCTGTGGCTGCTGGTCGGCGAGCGCCGGGCGGGCCGGGTATGAGCGCCGAAGCCCGCGGACCGAAGTCGAATCTTCCTAGGAGTGCCAACACCGTGAACCGCCTGTCCGCCGAGAACGTCACCCTCGCCTACGAACAGCGCGTCATCGCCGAGCGGCTGTCGGTGGAGATACCCGACAACTCCTTCACCGTGATCGTCGGCCCCAACGCGTGCGGCAAGTCCACCCTGCTGCGGGCGCTGTCCCGGATGCTCAAGCCGGCCGAGGGCCAGGTGCTGCTCGACGGGCAGGCCATCCACTCGCTGCCCGCCAAGAAGGTGGCCCGCACCCTGGGCCTGCTCCCGCAGTCCTCCGTCGCGCCCGACGGCATCACCGTCGCCGACCTCGTCGGCCGGGGCCGCTACCCGCACCAGGGGCTGCTGCGCCAGTGGTCCGCCGAGGACGAGCGGGTGGTGAACGAGTCCATGGCGCAGACCGGCGTCGCGGAACTGGCCGAGCGCTACGTGGACGAACTCTCCGGCGGCCAGCGCCAGCGCGTCTGGATCGCCATGGCCCTGGCCCAGCAGACCCCGCTGCTGCTCCTGGACGAACCGACCACCTATCTCGACATCCAGCACCAGATCGACGTCCTCGACCTCTGCGCCGAGCTGCACGAGACGCAGGGCCGCACCCTGGTCGCCGTGCTGCACGACCTCAACCACGCGGCGCGCTACGCCACGCACCTCATCGCGCTGCGCGGCGGCGAGGTCATCGCCCAGGGCGCGCCGAACGAGATCGTCACCGCCGAACTGGTCGAGCGGGTCTTCGGGCTGCGCTGCCAGGTCATCGACGACCCCGAGACCGGGACCCCGCTGGTCGTGCCAGCCGCCCGCAAGGCGCGGACGGCACCTCGGGCCGGCGGGGTCACAGCAGCTTCCTGAGCCGGAACAGGTCCATCAGACCCGCCTCCAGCTTGACCCGGCCCGAACCCCAGGCGGAGGCGAAGTTCAGCTCGCCGTCCACCAGGGCCACCAGGTCGTCCCCGGTCAGCGCCAGCCGGATCTGGGCCCGCTCCCCCGGGGGGCCGGGCAGGGTCTCGGCCACCTCGATCCGGCCGCCTCGCATGCGCCCGGCGAAGGTGACGTCCAGGTCGGTGACATGGCAGCTCACCGAGCGGTCCAGCGCGGCTGCCGCGCCGACGTCACCCTCGGCGCCGCTCATGCTGTCCGAAAGCTTCTCCAGTGCCGTACGGCACTCATCGATCGTGGCCATCGGGCACGACGGTACCCCAGGCGTTCGCGGTAGCGTCTGGGCATGAGCGAGTCCGCGCCCGAGCCGGTGCCCCCGGCGCCCGATTCCGACCCCTCGGCCCCGGCGCCCCTGGCCGTCCCCCGCACCCCCACCGGGGACGCCGGGGTCGACGCCCGCCTGGCCCGGCTGGCCGACGCCGACCACCTGCCCACCGACGGGCACCTCGGCGTGTACGAGGATGTACACCGGGGGCTGCGCGACGCGCTGGACGCGCTCGACGCCCGCCCGGACCCTCCGGCGCCCGCCCCACGGTGAGGCGCCGCCCGCACCGCCCGTACCAAAGCACGAAGACTTGAGCAGGAGCTGAACCGAACGTGGCAGGAGTCGCACGCCGCCGTCTCGACGCGGAACTGGTCCGCCGCAAGCTGGCGCGCTCGCGCGAGCACGCCAGCCAGCTGATCGCCGCCGGCCGGGTCACCGTCGGCAAGACCGTGGCGACCAAACCGGCCACCCAGGTGGAGACCGCCGCCGCGATCGTGGTGCTGAGCGACGACACCGACCCCGACTACGTCTCGCGCGGCGGCCACAAGCTGGCCGGCGCGCTCGCCGCCTTCGTCCCCGAGGGGCTCGTCGTCGAGGGCCGCCGCGCCCTGGACGCCGGCGCCTCCACCGGCGGCTTCACCGACGTCCTGCTCCGCGCGGGCGCCGCCCAGGTCGTCGCCGTGGACGTCGGATACGGACAACTCGCCTGGTCTCTCCGCAACGATGAACGGGTCGTCGTCAAGGACCGTACGAACGTACGCGAGTTGACGCTGGAGGGGATTGACGGGAAGCCGGTGGACCTGGTGGTGGGCGATCTGTCCTTCATCCCGCTCCATCTGGTGCTGCCCGCCCTCAAGCGGTGCGTGACGCCGGACGCGGATCTGGTGATGATGGTGAAACCGCAGTTCGAGGTGGGTAAGGAACGGCTGGGCAGCGGGGGTGTCGTACGGAGTCCGCAGCTGCGGGCGGAGGCCGTGCGCGGGGTGGCCGACAAGGCGTGGGAGCTGGGTCTCGGGGTGCGAGGAGTCACCGCGAGTCCGCTGCCGGGCCCGTCCGGCAACGTCGAGTACTTTCTCTGGCTGCGCGCCGGAGCCCCCGAGATCGACCCGGCCGACATCGATCGTGCAGTGGCGGAGGGGCCGCGTTGACACAGAACCGAGCGCGTACTGTTTTCCTGCTCGCCCACACCGGGCGTCCCGCGGCGATCCGCAGTGCGGAACTCGTGGTCAAGGGACTGCTGCGGTCCGGCATCGGGGTGCGGGTGCTGGAGGAGGAGGCGTGCGACCTGCCGCTGCCGGGAGGGGGCGGGGTCGAGCTCGTCAAGGAAGCGACGCCGCAGTCACTCGACGGCTGCGAACTGCTCATCGTCCTCGGCGGTGACGGCACCCTGCTGCGCGGCGCCGAGTTCGCCCGCGCCTCCGGGGTGCCGATGCTCGGTGTCAACCTCGGCAGCGTCGGCTTCCTCGCCGAGGCCGAGCGGGACGACCTCGACCGGGTGGTGGACCGGGTGGTGGCCCGCTCCTACGAGGTCGAGGAGCGCATGACCATCGACGTGGTCGTGCACCGCAACGGTGACATCGTGCACACCGACTGGGCGCTGAACGAGGCGGCCGTGCAGAAGGTGTCCGCCGAGAAGATGCTCGAAGTGGTACTGGAGATCGACGGCCGCCCGGTCACCGCGTTCGGCTGCGACGGCATCGTGCTCTCCACCCCCACCGGCTCCACCGCCTACGCCTTCTCCGCCGGCGGACCTGTGGTGTGGCCCGAGGTGGAGGCGCTGCTCATGGTGCCGATCAGCGCGCACGCCCTGTTCGCCAAGCCGCTGGTCACCTCCCCCGACTCGGTCCTCGCCGTCGAGGTGCTCCCGCACGTCCCGCCGGGCGTGCTGTGGTGCGACGGCCGCCGCACCATCGAGCTGCCGCCCGGCGCCCGGGTCGAGGTCCGGCGCGGCGCGGTGCCGGTCCGGCTCGCCCGGCTGCACCACGCCTCCTTCACCGACCGGCTGGTGGCCAAGTTCGCCCTGCCGACCACCGGCTGGCGCGGCGCCCGGGACCACTCCTCGGAGTGACAGCGGCGGCCCGTGTGCGCGGCGCGCCCCGGACCTCGTAAGGTCTGTTCCGTGTTGGAGGAGATGCGGATACGGTCGCTCGGGGTCATCGACGACGCCGTGGTCGAGCTGTCGCCGGGGTTCACCGCGGTCACCGGTGAGACCGGCGCGGGCAAGACCATGGTGGTGACCAGCCTGGGCCTGCTGCTCGGCGGACGCGCCGACCCGGCGCTCGTACGGATCGGTGCGGGCAAGGCGGTGGTGGAGGGGCGGATCGCCCTGGCCGCCGGCGCCTCCGCCGTCGTACGCGCCGAGGAGGCGGGGGCCGAGCTGGACGACGGCGCCCTGCTGATCAGTCGTACCGTCTCCGCCGAGGGCCGCTCCCGCGCGCATCTCGGCGGGCGCAGCGTGCCCGTGGGGCTGCTCGCCGAGCTGGCCGACGAGCTGGTGGCCGTGCACGGCCAGACCGACCAGCAGGGCCTGCTCAAGCTGTCCCGGCAGCGGCAGGCCCTGGACCGGTACGCGGGCGAGGCCGTCTCCGGCCCGCTGGCCGCGTACACCGAGGCGTACAAGCGGCTGCGGGCCGTCGCCGTCGAGCTGGACGAGATCGTCACCCGCGCCCGTGAGCGCGCCCAGGAGGCCGACCTGCTGCGGTACGGCCTGGACGAGATCGCCGCCGTGGAGCCCCGCGCCGGGGAGGACACCGAACTCGCCGAGGAGGCGGAGCGGCTCGGGCACGCCGAGGCGCTCGCCGCCGCGGCCACCGCAGGGCACGCCGCTCTCGCGGGCAACCCCGAGGACCCGGAGGGCATCGACGCCTCCACCCTGGTCGCGGGCGCCCACCGGGCGCTGGAGGCGGTCCGGGCCCACGACCCGGCGCTGGCCGCGCTCACCGACCGGATCGGGGAGATCGGCATCCTGCTGGCCGACGTCGCCGGCGAGCTGGCCGGATACGCCTCCGACCTGGACGCCGACCCGCTGCGGCTGGCCGCGGTGGAGGAGCGCCGGGCGGCGCTGACCCAGCTGACCCGCAAGTACGGCGAGGACATCGGCGCCGTGCTGGCCTGGGGCGAGCAGGGCGCCGCCCGGCTGACCGAGCTGGACGGCGACGACGAGCGGATCGGTGAACTCACCACCGAGCGGGACGCCCTGGGCGCCGAACTGGGCGCGCTCGCCGAGGAGTTGACCAAGGCGCGGACCGAGGCCGCCGAGCGGTTCGCCGCCGCCGTGACCGCCGAACTCGCCTCGCTGGCGATGCCGCACGCGCGGGTCTCCTTCGACATCCGGCAGACCGAGGACCCCGGCGGCGTCGAGGCCGGCGGCCGTACGGTCGCCTACGGGCCCAGCGGTGTCGACGAGGTCGAGCTGCTCCTCGCCCCGCACCCCGGGGCCCCGCCCCGGCCCATCGCCAAGGGCGCCTCCGGCGGTGAGCTGTCCCGCGTGATGCTCGCGGTCGAGGTGGTGTTCGCGGGGACCGACCCGGTGCCGACGTACCTCTTCGACGAGGTGGACGCCGGGGTCGGCGGCAAGGCGGCCGTGGAGATCGGGCGGCGGCTGGCGAAGCTCGCCCGCACCGCGCAGGTCGTCGTGGTCACCCACCTCCCGCAGGTCGCCGCCTTCGCCGACCGCCAGCTGCTGGTGGAGAAGACCAACGACGGCTCGGTCACCCGGTCCGGCGTCAAGGTCCTGGAAGGCGAGGACCGCGTCCGCGAACTCTCCCGCATGCTGGCCGGCCAGGAGAACTCCGAGGCCGCCCGAGCCCACGCCGAGGAACTCCTCGCGACCGCCCGCGCGGAGGACTGACGCGTGTCCCGCTTCGCCGCCCTGCTCACCTCCGCCCTGCTCACCCGGGGGCTGACGGCGGCGCTCCGGCACCGCGCGCCGGGTGGCCGGGACCGCTGGGAGCGGAGGAACCACGCGGGCCGCACCGTCGACCTGTACGCCGGCCCCGCGACCGCCGCCGCCACCGCGCTCGCCGCCGCCCGCGTCCACCCGGCGGCCGGCCTCGCCGTGCTGGCCGCCGGAGCCTGCGGGGCGTACGACGACATCGCCGGCGCCGACGACCCCCGCCGGGGCTTCCGCGCCCACCTCGGCGCCCTCGGCACCGGCGAAGTCACCTCCGGCGCCGTCAAGTTGTTCGGCATCTCCGCCGCCGCGCTGGCCGCCGGGACCCTGCTGAAGGAGCGGCCGCTGGACGGGCTGCTCGCGGGCGTCGTCATCGCGGGCGCCGCGCACACCGCCAACCTGCTCGACGTACGCCCCGGCCGCGCGGCGGGCGCCGTGCTCGCGCTCGCGGCGCCGGGGCTCGCCCGGGGCGGCGCGGGCGGCGCGCTGGCCGCCGTCGCGGTGGGCGGGGCCGGGGCCGTGCTTCCCGAGGATCTGGGGGAGCGGGCCATGCTCGGGGACGCGGGGGCGCACGCGCTGGGGGCGGTGCTCGGAACCGCCGTGGTTTCGGCCAATGGGCGCGTGGGGCTTCTCGTGCACGCCGGTGCCGTGGTCGCCGCCGCCGTGGGCGGGGACCGGGTGTCCGCCTGGGCGCGGGCGCTGTGAGTCGCTGACCTCGGGGTACGCGGGTCGGACGGGTCCGACGGGCCGCCGGCTGCTCTCACTCGTACGGGTGAGATGCGCCGGCGCATTGCCAACGCGCCCCACCTCGCGGCTCCGGCGCGATTTCCCGGAACAGCCGTACGTACTGGCATGCTTGACGGTGTGCCGCCTCCGGGCGGGGGCCCGCGCGGCCCGTCGTACCCCGCTTCGGGTGTATCGCCGTTCGCTACCTTCTGTACGTTCTCCCGACCGACCCCGCCCCGACCCAGGAGCCCCGGCCTCAGTGACCCCCGTGAGCAGCAACGCCCCGCACGGCCAGTCCTCGCTGCGCACCGTGCAGGTGGTCGGCGGCGGCCACGCCGGGAGCAGCGCCCATGTGCGCTCCCTGGCGGAGGGGCTGGTCGCGCGGGGCGTCCGGGTCACGGTGTGCGCCCCGGCCGAGGCCGACCACGCCTACGACTTCCGGGGCACCGGCGCCGACCACGTGCCCGTGCCCCGCAGCAGCGACCCGGCCGCCGTGGGCCGGCTCCGCGCGGCCTGCGCGGACGCCGACCTGGTGCACGCGCACGGGCTGCACGCCTCCTTCCGCGCCGCGCTGGCCCTCGGCGGACGGACGACCCCGCTGGTCGTCACCTGGCACGACCGGGCGCACGCCGAGGGCGCGCGGGCGCATCTGCTGCGGCTGCTGGAGCGGCGCGTGGCGCGGACGGCCGCCGTGGTCCTCGGCACCAGCTCCGCCCTGGTCGACCGGGCCCGTAGCACCGGCGCCCGGGACGCCCGGCTCGGCGCGATGGCCCTGCCCGGCCGCCCCCGGCCCGCCGCACCGGAGGACCCGGACCGCCCCTCCGCCAAGCTCCGCGCCGAACTCGGCGCCACCGACCGCCCGTTGCTCCTCGCCGTCGGCTCCCTCGACCGGCACCGGGGCTACGACGTGCTGCTGGACGCGGCCCGCCGCTGGAGCAGCCTCGACCCACAGCCGGTCACCCTGGTCGCGGGGGAGGGGCCGCTCCGCGCGGAGCTGCAACAGCGCATCAGGGACGAGGAGTTGCCCGTCCGGCTGCTCGGCGTCCGCGACGACGTGCCCGACCTGCTCGCGGCCGCCGACCTCGCCCTGCTCACCAGCCGCTGGGAGTCCCGCCCCCTCTTCGCCCAGGAGGCCCTGCACGCCCGGGTCCCCCTGGTCGCCACCGCCGTCGGCGGTGTCCCGGACCTCGTCGGCGACGCCGCCGCCCTCGTCCCCTACGGCGACCCCCGCGCCCTCGCCGACACCGTCACCGCCCTCCTCGCCGACCCCGAGCGGCGCGCACAGCTCACCGAGCGCGGCACCCGCCAGGCGTCCGGCTGGCCGACCGAGGACGACGCGGTCGCGCAAGTGCTCAGCATCTACGACGAGTTGACCCAGACCCTGGCGCTCCTCTAGGCCCTCTGGATCCCTCTAGTCGACGTGTCGCCGCGCCCGCAGGGCCAGGCTCAACGCCAGTACGGTGTGCGGGTCGTCGAGGTCGGTGTTCAGCAACTCGCCTATGCGGGCGAGGCGGTTGTAGAGGGTCTGGCGGTTGAGGTGGAGTTCGCGAGCGGTCTCCGCCTTGCGGCCCGCGTGGGCGAGGTAGGTCTCCAGGGTGGGCAGCAGCGGCGGCTTCGCGCGCCGGTCGTGCTCGCGCAGCGGGCCGAGCGCCCGGTCCACGAAGGCCGCCAGGTCGGGGTGGTCGCGCAGCCGCCACAGCAGCAGGTCGATGTCGAGGCGGCGGGCGTCGTACCAGGGCCGGTCGGTGAGCCCCTGTGCGGCCGTCGCCGTCTCCGCCGCGTGCCGCAGGCCCGCCGAGGCCGACGCCCAGTCGCCCGGCACCCCCACCACCACGACCGGCGGCCGGGCCCCCGGCCGGATCATCCCGGCCCGCTCGGCACCCGCACGCAGCGCGGCCGCCACCCGGTCCGCGACCGGCACCCGGTCGGCCGCGGAGCGCAGCCCCACCAGCACCGGCACCCGGCCCTCCACCGGCCGCACCCCCAGCAGCACCGGCACCCCCACCGACGCCAACTCCTCACCGACCGCCCGCGCCAGCACCGCCCAGCCGCCCGCCGGGGACAGCGCGTCCCCCACCCGCATCACCACCGGCAGCAGCGGGCCGTCACCCGGCCGGAACCCCAGCACCCGGGCCTGCGCCGGAGCGTCCCCGGCCCGCACCCGGCCCTCGGCCAGATCGGTCAGGAAGTCCCCCCGGCCACGCGCCGCCAGCTCCTCCTCCTGGCGGGCCTGCATCAGCACCACCGCCACCGTCCCCGCCGCCCGCTCGGCCGCGATCCGGTGCACCGGCGCCAGCGGAGCGCCGACCGGCAGCAGCACCAGCCGCGCCCGCACCCCGCTCGCCCCCGCGCCCCCGCCCGGCACGTCCACCAGCAGCGCCCCGGCCGGCGGCGGCTCCGCCCGGTGCGGACCGCGCAGCCCCTCCCACACCTGCAAGGGGTCCGCACCCTCGGGGCCCGGCCCGGCCGCGTACAGCAGGCGGCCGTCGGCGGTCTCCAGTAACACCGGGTTGGCGCAGAAGTCGGCGAGGATGGTGAGGAGCTGGGGTACTCCGCCGCCGCCGAGCAACGCCTCCGTACAGCGCCGGTGCACGTCCTCCGCCCGCTGGAGCAGGGCGTAGTGGCCGTTGACGATCTCGGTGTGGATCTCCTCGGTGACCGCCACGAACGGCACCTCGCGGTGCAGCTGGACCAGCGGCAGGCCGGTCGCCCGCGCGGTCTCCACCAGGGCGGCCGGGAGCCGGGTGAAGCGCTGGCCCAGCTCCACCACCAGCGCGGCGATGTCCCGCTCCGCCAGCGTGCGGACGAACGCCCGCTGCTCGGCCGGGCGCGTGCCCAGCCCGTACCCGGTGGTCAGCAGCAGCTCGCCGCCCTTGAGCAGCTTGGCGATGTGCGGGACCTCGCCCGCGTGCACCCAGCGCACCGCGCGCTCCAGCCGGTCCTCGCCCGCCACCACCTCCGGCAGCCCGCCGCGCAGTCCGGGCAGCTCCAGCGCCCGCCGCACGGTGATCCCGCCACCCTCTGTGCCCATGCGCCGGACGCTACCCCGCTGACCTCGAAGGGAACAGCCAGGGCTACACGGGCCGGATGGCGTGGTGGAAGCGGAAGACGTCGTCCGGGTCGTACGCCCGCTTCACCTTCTCCAGCCGCAGCAGGTTGCCCACCCCCAGCCCCGCGCGCAGCCGTTCGGCGCCCTCGTCGCCGATGAGGTCCAGTGGGACGGCGCCCGTGCTCCACGGCGCGACCCCGGAGCGGACCTCCCGCACCCAGGCGCGGGCGCGCTCGTCGTCGCACCCGTCCGCCCAGCGGGCGGACGGGTGCGCCACCCAGGGGGCGTCCCGGAAGGGGAGCGGGTAGTCGTGCGGACCGGCCGCGACGGCGCCGCCCTGCGGGAACAGCAGATGCAGGCTGCCGCTCGGTACCGGCATCCGCTCGCCGAGCGAGCAGTGGACGTCCACCAGCTCGTCCGGCAGACCGGTCAGGCACTCGGCCGAGGAGAGGCTCCGCCGGCCGGGCGGCGCGTCGAACAGGCCCAGGGCCTCCGCGTACGGCAGCTCGCCCGCCACCGGCAGCGCCCGCAGCGGCGCGGCCGTCTCCCGCAGAGCCTCCGCCCCGCCCGCGTACGTCACCAGCGCCCCGCACATCAGCTCCCCGGCGGCGGACCCGGGCGGGCCGGTGAGGTACAGCAGGGTCCCGCTCAGCCGGTCCGGGCCCCGCTCGACGGCCTCGCGGAAGGCGCGCACCACCTCGGGACCGTGCTCCGGCCGGTACAGCAGCAGGGTGGCCGTGAACTCGGGCAGCTCGTGCAGGTCCAGGGTGAGCGCGGTGGCCACGCCGAAGGTGCCGCCCCCGCCGTGCAGCGCCCAGAACAGCTCGGGATGCGCCTGGGGGCCGACGCGTATCAGCTCGGCGTCGGCCGTGACCAGCTCCACACCGCGCAGACCGTCCACGCCGAGCCCGAAGGCGCGGTCCAGCCAGCCGGTACCGCCGCCGAGCACGAACCCGGCGACCCCGGTGGCGGGGTCCGGGGCGCCGGGAGCGGCCAGCGCGTACGGCCGGCAGGCCCGGTCGAGCCCGCTCATGGTGGCGCCGCCCTCGACCCGTACCGTCCGGGCCTCGGGGTCGACGCTCACCCCGCGCATCCGGCGCAGGTCCACCATCACCCCGCCGTGGCCGACGGCACCGCCCACGGCGACGGGCAGGTCCAGATCACGGGCGAAGCGGACCGCGCGCACCACGTCGGCCGGGTCGGCGCACCGGGCGATCACGGCCGGGCGCGACCCGGCCCGTGCCGCGTCGTATCCCGGGTCACCGGGCGCGTACACCTCACCGCTCAGCTCGTCACGCAACGCGGCCAGCGCCGCGCCGGCCTTCGAGAGGGGGGCCATGGCGACCGCCCCCTTCCGGTCGGGGCAGTGAGATTCGGGGCAGTGAGATCCAGCCTAGGAGCGTCAGCCCCCGTACGCCCCCGAGGCCGTCAGCCGCAGGGCGGTGTCGATCAGGGGGACGTGGCTGAACGCCTGGGGGAAGTTGCCGACCTGGCGCTGGTTGACGGGGTCCCACTCCTCGGCGAGGAGGCCGAGGTCGTTGCGCAGGGCGAGGAGCTTCTCGAACAGCTTGCGGGCCTCGTCCACCCGGCCGATCATCGCGAGGTCGTCCGCCATCCAGAACGAGCAGGCCAGGAAGGCGCCCTCGTCACCGGGCAGGCCGTCGACGCCCGCGTCCTCACCGTCGGTCGGGTAGCGCAGGATGAACCCGTCGGAGGTGGACAGCTCGCGCTGGATCGCCTCGATGGTGCCGATCACCCGCTTGTCGTCCGGCGGCAGGAAGCCCATCTGCGGGATCAGCAGCAGGGAGGCGTCCAGCTCCTTGGAGCCGTAGTACTGGGTGAAGGTGTTGCGCTCCGGGTCGTAGCCCTTCTCGCAGACCTCGCGGTGGATGTCGTCGCGCAGTTCCTTCCAGCGCTCCAGCGGTCCCTCCGCGTCCCCGGACTCGATCAGCTTGATCGTGCGGTCCACCGCGACCCAGGCCATCACCTTGGAGTGCACGAACTGGCGGCGCGGCCCGCGCACCTCCCAGATGCCCTCGTCCGGCTCCTGCCAGTGGTCCTCGAGGTAGCGGATCAGCTTGAGCTGGAGCACCGAGGCGTAGTCGTTGCGCGCCAGCCCGGTCATGTGGCCCAGGTGGAGGGCCTCGATGACCTCGCCGTACACATCGAGCTGGAGCTGGTCGGCGGCGCCGTTGCCCACCCGGACCGGGCGGGAGTTCTCGTACCCCGGCAGCCAGTCCAGCTCGGCCTCGCCCAGCTCACGCTCGCCGGCGATCCCGTACATGATCTGGAGGTTCTCCGGGTCGCCCGCCACCGCCCGCAGCAGCCACTCGCGCCAGGCGCGGGCCTCGTCGCGGTAGCCGGTGCGCAGCAGCGAGGACAGGGTGATGGCCGCGTCCCGCAGCCAGGTGTAGCGGTAGTCCCAGTTGCGCACGCCCCCGATGTCCTCCGGCAGGGAGGTGGTGGGCGCGGCGACGATGCCGCCGGTGGGGGCGTAGGTCAGCGCCTTCAGCGTGATCAGCGAACGGATCACGGCCTCCCGGTAGGGGCCGTGGTACGTGCACTGCTCGACCCACTCGCGCCAGAACTCCTCCGTCGCACGCAGCGCCTGCTCCGGCTCGGGCAGCGGCGGCGCCTCCTTGTGCGAGGGCTGCCAGGAGATGGTGAACGCCACCCGCTCACCGGCGGAGACGGTGAAGTCGGAGTACGTCGTCAGGTCCTTGCCGTAGGTGTCGGCCTCGGTGTCGAACCAGACCGAGTCGGGACCCGCGACGGCGACCGTACGGTTGTCGTACTTGTGCACCCACGGCACCACACGGCCGTAGGAGAACCGCATGCGCAGCTCGGAGCGCATCGGCACCTCGCCGCTGAGCCCCTCCACGATCCGGATGAGCTGCGGGGCGCCGTCACGCGGGGGCATGAAATCCGTCACCCGTACGGTGCCGCGCGGGGTGTCCCACTCCGACTCCAGGATCAGCGAGTCGCCCCGGTAGCCCCGCCGGGCCGCCGTGGGCGGGGGTGAGTCCGCCGCGTACGCCGGGCCTAGCCGCCAGAAGCCGTGCTCCTCGGTGCCGAGCAGGCCGGCGAAGATGGCGTGCGAGTCGAAGCGGGGCAGGCACAGCCAGTCCACTGTGCCGTCCCGGCAGACCAGCGCGGCGGTCTGCATGTCTCCGATGAGTGCGTAATCTTCGATGCGCCCGGCCACGTGCAACTCCAGTCGAACGGCCACGTCACCCCCGCACGAGGGGGCAGTCGCTTGGTGCGGTCAAGGGGTGGTTGTCATACGTTGAGCGGTGAAGCAAAGCAGCCCGCCGAGCCCTGAGGCAAAACGGCGGTCCGTGCTCAACGAACTGCCGCGCTCTCCAGGTTCCACCTGCCAGTGGCGGGGATGCTGGAGGCGGGGGTGTGCCGTCATCCCGGCCGCGCTCGGCAGCGAGTGTCCGAGCAGGATACGACGCACCCGGATGATCCGCGCGCCGCTCGGGGCAACCCGTGTGGGCCGAACGAGTGACCGCGGGGTGAGAACCGTGTGACGGCCGTCCACGGGTCCGGTACCTGGTCACACCAGCCCTCCCGGCCGTGTGCGGAGCGTGGCCGGACGCCGACTCCTCCAGGCGCTGATACCCTGGTAGCCCGTGGACCGGTGGGCCTCAAAACCCCCGAACCGCAGCGACGACGCCACCGCGAGGAACACCCACTCCTCCGGGCCGGCGACCGCACCGCATCACAGACAGCGACCACGGGAGCCCCCTCTTGGCCATGCCGCCGAAATCTACGACGACCAAGCACATCTTCGTCACCGGGGGTGTCGCCTCCTCGCTCGGCAAGGGCCTCACCGCCTCCAGCCTGGGCATGCTGCTCAAGGCTCGCGGCCTGCGCGTCGTGATGCAGAAGCTCGACCCGTATCTGAACGTCGACCCGGGCACGATGAACCCCTTCCAGCACGGTGAGGTGTTCGTCACCAACGACGGCGCCGAGACCGACCTGGACATCGGCCACTACGAGCGCTTCCTCGACCGCGACCTCGACGGCTCGGCCAACGTCACCACCGGCCAGGTCTACTCCACGGTCATCGCCAAGGAGCGGCGCGGCGAGTACCTGGGCGACACCGTGCAGGTCATCCCGCACATCACCAACGAGATCAAGCACCGCATCCGGCGCATGGCCACCGACGAGGTGGACGTCGTCATCACCGAGGTCGGCGGCACGGTCGGCGACATCGAGTCGCTGCCGTTCCTGGAGACCGTCCGCCAGGTCCGCCACGAGGTCGGCCGGGACAACGTCTTCGTCGTCCACATCTCGCTGCTGCCCTACATCGGCCCCTCCGGCGAGCTGAAGACCAAGCCGACCCAGCACTCCGTCGCCGCGCTGCGCAACATCGGCATCCAGCCCGACGCGATCGTGCTGCGCTGCGACCGCGAGGTCCCCACCGCCATCAAGCGCAAGATCTCGCTGATGTGCGACGTGGACGAGGACGCCGTCGTGGCCTGCCCCGACGCCCGCTCCATCTACGACATCCCGAAGGTCATCCACGGCGAGGGCCTGGACGCATACGTCGTGCGCAAGCTCGACCTGCCCTTCCGGGACGTGGACTGGACCACCTGGGACGACCTGCTGGACCGCGTGCACAAGCCGGACCACGAGATCACCCTCGCCCTGGTCGGCAAGTACATCGACCTGCCCGACGCCTATCTGTCGGTCACCGAGGCGCTGCGCGCCGGCGGCTTCGCCAACCGCGCCCGCGTCAAGATCAAGTGGGTCACCTCGGACGACTGCAAGACCCCGGCCGGTGCCGCCGCCGCCCTCGGCGACGTGGACGGCATCTGCATCCCCGGCGGCTTCGGCGACCGTGGTGTGCTCGGCAAGGTCGGCGCGATCCGCTACGCCCGCGAGAACAAGATCCCGCTGCTGGGTCTCTGCCTGGGCCTGCAGTGCATCGTGGTCGAGGCCGCGCGGAACCTGGCGGACATCCCGGACGCCAACTCCACCGAGTTCGACCCGGCCACCGGCCACCCGGTCATCTCCACCATGGCCGAGCAGATGGACATCGTCGCCGGTGAGGGCGACATGGGCGGCACCATGCGCCTGGGCATGTACCCGGCCAAGCTGGCCGAGGGCTCCATCGTCCGCGAGGTCTACGACGGCAAGGAGTACGTCGAGGAGCGGCACCGCCACCGCTACGAGGTCAACAACTCCTACCGCGCCGAGCTGGAGAAGAAGGCGGGCATCGTCTTCTCGGGCACCTCGCCCGACGGCAAGCTCGTCGAGTACGTGGAGTACCCGCGCGAGGTCCACCCCTACCTCGTCGCCACCCAGGCGCACCCCGAGCTGCGCTCGCGGCCGACCCGGCCGCACCCGCTGTTCGCGGGCCTGGTGAAGGCTTCCGTCGAGCGCAAGACGGCGGGCAAGCCGAAGAACTCCAAGTAGCACACCAGTTGTTACGGTGGCCGGGGTGCGAACCTTCAAAGGTGCGCACCCCGGTTTTCTTTTTGCGCGCGTGGAGGGACAGGGCATGACGATCAAGGACACCCCCGAGGAGTGGGAGATCCGCGACAGCGCGACCCCGTTCACGGGCAACAAGACCTCGGTCCGCACCGACGACGTGGTCATGCCCGACGGCTCGGTGGCCCGCCGCGACTACCAGGTCCACCCCGGCTCGGTCGCCGTCCTCGCCCTGGACGAGGAGGACCGGGTCCTGCTCATCAGCCAGTACCGCCACCCCGTGCGCCACAAGCTCTGGGAGATCCCGGCCGGCCTGCTCGACGTGCCCGGCGAGAACCCGCTGCACGCCGCCCAGCGCGAGCTGTACGAGGAGGCGCACGTCAAGGCCGAGGACTGGCGGGTGCTGGCCGACGTCTACACCAGCCCCGGCGGCTGCGACGAGGCGGTACGGATCTTCCTGGCCCGCGACGTCTCCGAGGCCGAGGGCGAGCGCTTCGTCACGGAGCACGAGGAGACGGACATGGAGTACGCGCGCGTGCCCGTGGACGAGCTGGTGCGGCTGGTGCTCGCCGGGGACCTGCACAACAACTGCCTGGTCGTCGGCGTCCTCGCGCTGGCCGCCGCCCGTGCCGGGGACGGCCTGGAGAGCCTGCGCCCGGCCGACGCGCCGTGGCCCGCACGTCCCTTCACGTCCTGATCGCCTGCCGAATCCGGCCAAGATCCACAGCAGTACCGCAGCAGCGGCCCAATGGTGTGACCATCGCCTGATCCGATCGGGGGACCTGTCCGCCGCGCTCCACCGGGAACGTCGCAGAGCGTGAACTAGGCTCTGGAAACGCCCGTACCGGAAGAACCGGCGGGCTTTGCGCGTGCGGTGGGACGGGAGCGTGGCCCGTGACGGATCAGGCGGTGGACCAGGAAGAGGCGCGGCTGTCGGAGCCGCCGGCCCCGGAGGGTCATTTCCTCGGGCGCACACGGGAGTTGAAGGAGCTCGGGGCCGACATCGAGCGCACCGGGCTGGACACCCTCGCCGGCCGCAAGGCGCCCCGCGCCCGGGTCCTGCTCATCGCCGGGCGCCCCGGCTCCGGCCGGACCGCGCTCGCCGAGGAGTTCGTCCGCCAGGTCGCGCAGCGTTACCCCGACGGCGTCCTCCGGGCCCGTCTCAGCGACCCCGACGGCACCCCCGTACCCGTGGAGCGCGCCGCCCGCGACCTGCTCGGCGCGCTCGGCGCACCCGGTCCGGCGGGCGCCGCCGAGGACGAGCTGACCGAGGCACTGCGTACCGCCCTGGCCGACCGGCGCGCCCTGCTCCTGCTGGACGACGCCACCGGGGCCGAACAGGTCGACGCCCTCATCCCGGACGCTCCCGACTGCCTGGTGGTCGCCGTCTCCCGGGGCCCCCTCACCGGCATCTCCGACGTCCGCCCCTGCACCCTGGGCGGCCTGGACACCAAGTCGGCGGTGGAACTGCTCACCCGGTACACCGGCTCGGTCCGCGTCACCGTCGACCCGCGCTCCGCCGAGTCCCTGGCCGAGATCTGCGAAGGACAGCCCGCCGCCCTCACCCTGGCCGGCGGCTGGCTCGCCGCCCGCCCCCAGACGGCCGTATCCGACCTGGCCAAGCGGCTGCACACCGACCCCGACGACGCCCCCACCCTGGCCCGCGTCCTCACACTCGTGCACGACGGACTGCCCGCCTCCACCGCCCGGACCCTGCGGCTGCTCTCCCAGGCACCGGCCGGCACCGTCGACGCGCACACCGCCTCCGCGCTGGCCGGCTGCTCGGTCAAGGCCGCGCAGACCGTCCTGCGGGAACTCGCCGCCCTCGGCCTGCTCCGCCCGGTCGCCGGACCGCTGCCCGAGTACGACATCCCCGGCTGTCTGCACCCCCTGCTGCGCGCCCTGGCCGAGGCGGGCGAACGCCCCGCCGAACTCCAGCTGGCCCGCGCCCGGCTGCTGGAGCGGGACGTACGCCTCCTCCAGTCCTGCCGCGCCGTCACCGAGACCGACACCCCCGAGGCCCGCGAGAAGCTCCAGGCGATCCCGCCGCCGCTGCGCTTCCCCACCCCCGACGCGGCCGCCGCCTGGCTCACCGCCCGGCGCCCGGCGCTGCTGGCCGCCGCCCGGCTCGCGGTGGCCGACGGCGAGCTGGACAACCTGGCCCGGCGCCTGATGTCCCAGCTGGTGCGCGCCATGGTCGCCCACTTCGGCACCCAGGCCGCCGCCCCCGACCTCTACGGCATCCACGGCCTGGTCCTCGACGTCGCCGAGCGACGCGGACTGCCCCGCGAGAAGGCCGCCGCCCTGCTGAACCTCGGCGACGTGGACGCCCAGACCGGCCGCACCCGCGCCGCGCTGGCCCGCTACCGCACCGCGCTGGACGCCGGACGCGAGGCGAACGACCCCTACGCCGCCGGCCGCGCGATGGAATCCGTAGGCGGCGCCCACCAGGAGCTGGGCGACCACGACCGGGCCGCCGACTGGTTCGGCCGCGCCCTCTCCCAGCGCCTCGCCCGCGGCGAACGCGCCGAGGCCGCCCGGCTCTACGGCCGGATCGCCACCGCCCACACCTACGCGGGCCGGTACGGCGAGGCGCAGCGCAACTGGCGGGCCGCGCTCGCCGGATACCGCAAGGAGGGCGACATCGCCGCCCACGCCCGCGCCCTGAGCGAGCTGGCCCGGGTGCAGGAGTACGCCGGCCGGCCCGAGGAGTCCCTGCGTACCTGCCAGGAGGCGGTGGAGTGGGCGCGGCGGGCGGAGGACACCCGGCTGCAGGCCGCGCTGCAACTGCGGCTGGCCGACACCCTGGACCGGCTGGGCGACCCCACGGCCGCCCGACTGCACCGCGCGGCGGCCGAGCGCATGCTGGAAGAGGAGGCGGCCACCGGGACCGCCGCCGACGGAGAGCCGGCGGAAGCAGACTCTGCCAGCCCGGATGCCTGCGAAATCCGCAGTGCATCCAAAGAAGATTGATGCATTGGAAGGCTAGACACGCGGAACACCTTCATTAGACTGGCTCTGCCGCACGTTCTCCTGCGGTGTCTCCCGGTGTGCCCCGGCGCGCCCGGGTATGTCTTTCAGCGCACCCCCCATACCCCCTGAGCCAAGGACCGTGATCGACGTGAAGGTCGGCATCCCCCGCGAGGTCAAGAACAACGAGTTCCGGGTGGCCATCACCCCCGCCGGCGTGCACGAGCTGGTGCGTAACGGCCACCAGGTCGTCATCGAGCGGGGCGCCGGTCTCGGCTCCTCGATCACGGACGAGGAGTACATCGCCGCCGGCGCCGGCATCCTGGACTCCGCCGACCAGGTGTGGGCCGACGCCGACCTGCTGCTGAAGGTCAAGGAGCCGGTCGCGGAGGAGTACCACCGCCTGCGCAAGGACCAGATCCTCTTCACCTACCTGCACCTGGCCGCCTCGCGCGAGTGCACCGACGCCCTGCTGGAGTCCGGCACCACGGCGATCGCGTACGAGACCGTAGAGCTGTCGAACCGCGCGCTGCCGCTGCTCGCCCCGATGTCCGAGGTCGCGGGCCGGCTCGCCCCGCAGGTCGGCGCCTACCACCTGATGCGCCCGGCCGGCGGCCGCGGTGTGCTCCCCGGCGGTGTGCCGGGCGTGACCCCGGCCAAGGCCGTCGTCATCGGCGGCGGTGTCTCCGGCTGGAACGCCACCCAGATCGCCGTCGGCATGGGCTTCGAGGTCACCCTGCTGGACCGTGACATCAACAAGCTGCGCGAGGCCGACCGGATCTTCGGCAGCAAGGTCAAGGCGATCATGTCCAACGCCTTCGAGCTGGAGAAGGCCGTCCTCGACGCGGACCTCGTCATCGGCGCCGTCCTCATCCCGGGCGCCAAGGCCCCGAAGCTGGTCACCAACGAGCTGGTGTCGCAGATGAAGCCCGGAAGTGTCCTTGTCGACATCGCCATCGACCAGGGCGGCTGCTTCGAGGACTCCCGTCCCACCACGCACGCCGAGCCGACCTTCCGGGTGCACAACTCGGTCTTCTACTGCGTCGCCAACATGCCCGGCGCGGTGCCCAACACCTCCACCAACGCGCTCACCAACGCGACGCTCCCGTACATCGTCTCGCTCGCCAACAACGGCTGGGTCGAGGCGCTGCGCCGGGACGAGGCGCTCGCCCGCGGCCTCAACACCCATGACGGCAAGGTCGTCTACCGCGAGGTCGCCGAGGCGCACGGCCTGGAGCACGTCGCGATCGAGACCCTGATCGGCTGACCTCCTCGCCGGCGGCGAAGCACCAAGTCGCCCGCGTGGAAAAGGCGATTCGTCAACATGGATCGTCAACACCGCGAACCCGGCCGGACCTTGCCCGACAAGGTCCGGCCGGATGTGTGTATGGTCACTTTGCGAGGCAAGGTCAACTCGCCTCGAACGTAACGCTTGGACTGATTCGCACACCGGTGAAACCTGCTGTGCGACGGCTGTACGCCCTTGACAGCGGGATGTTTCATTGTCGACACATCGTGCCGGGTCCGGCGGATTGTGTTGCTGCGGACCGCCGACACGCCATAGAGTCGCCAACCGTCGGCATGGTGCCACGCTGACCTTGTCTAGAAGTCCCCTGGCCGCCAAGGAGGTAAGACGACTTGTGAATGAGTCGACATTTTCTCCCGGAGGTGGTCGACCAGGATTGCGCGGAGAGGGCCAGGGTCCCGAGGGACACGAGGCCGTCGGCTCCGTCGCGGTGCGCACCTTCGCAGCCCACCAGAGTCCGGTACCGCAGACGGCCCGGAGAGCACACCAGAGCATGGATGGCCAACACGTGAACGCCATGGCCGGCGACGGAAGTGGCACGCCCCGCAACCACTTCGCCGACTACGACGAAGTCCCCGAGGGGCACTTCTACGACCCCGACGCCGAGTACGAGCCCGATCCGGAGTACGCGGCCACGCTCGCGCCCGACGCTGCCCGCCAGCGCCGTGAGCGCGTCGGCCCGACCGGGCGCCCGCTCCCGTACTTCCCGATCCCGGGCCCGCTGACCGACCACGGCCCCGCGAAGATCATCGCCATGTGCAACCAGAAGGGCGGCGTCGGCAAGACCACGTCGACCATCAACCTGGGCGCGGCGCTCGCGGAGTACGGACGGCGCGTGCTGCTCGTGGACTTCGACCCGCAGGGCGCGCTGTCGGTGGGTCTCGGTGTCAACCCGATGGAGCTGGACCTCACCGTCTACAACCTGCTCATGGAGCGGGGCATGTCGGCCGACGAGGTGCTGCTCAAGACGGCGGTCCCCAACATGGACCTGCTGCCCTCCAACATCGACCTGTCGGCGGCCGAGGTCCAGCTGGTCTCCGAGGTCGCGCGCGAGTCGACGCTCCAGCGCGCCCTGAAGCCGCTGATGGACGACTACGACTACATCGTGATCGACTGTCAGCCCTCGCTGGGCCTGCTCACCGTCAACGCGCTGACCGCCGCCCACAAGGTGATCGTCCCGCTGGAGTGCGAGTTCTTCGCGCTGCGCGGTGTGGCCCTGCTGACCGAGACCATCGAGAAGGTCCAGGAGCGGCTCAACCCTGAGCTGGAGCTGGACGGCATTCTCGCCACCATGTACGACTCGCGCACGGTGCACAGCCGCGAGGTACTGGCCCGCGTGGTCGAGGCGTTCGACGACCACGTCTACCACACGGTCATCGGGCGTACGGTCCGCTTCCCGGAGACCACGGTCGCCGGTGAGCCGATCACCACGTACGCCTCCAACTCCGTCGGTGCCGCCGCCTACCGTCAGCTCGCCAGGGAGGTGCTCGCCCGGTGTCACGCCGAGTGAGTCTGCCCGGAGCCGACGAACTGTTCCGTACGACAGGGGGGATGGGGCTCCAGTCCTCCTCGCCCCGGCGCGGGCCCGGCCAGGAGGCGCGGGTCCCCGCGCCGGC